>CAZPEZ010000235.1:0-2534 GCA_964585715.1 uncultured Occallatibacter sp. | reverse complement strand
CGCGGCGTGCCTCCGCCGACGGTAACTTTGTTTGGTACGCCGTTCCTTACCTGGCGCGGAGTTCCCCTCATCCCCTCGGACAAGATCGCAGTAAAAAGCAAAGATCAGAAGTCAAAGATTGTGTTGCTGCGCGTTGGAGAGAAGAAGCAGGGTGTGGTCGGCCTCTTCCAGCCCGGACTTCCCGGGGAACAGAGTCCCGGTCTATCAGTTCGCTTCATGGGCATCGATCAGAGAGCACTGGCTTCTTATCTTGTGTCACTGTATTGCTCCGCCGCAGTGCTGGTGGACGACGCGATCGCCCTGCTCGAAGACGTAGACGTGGGACAGTACCATGAGTACAAGTAACCCAACGCCGACGCCGGAAGGGCCTGCCGAAACTACTCGTTGGACTTCAGGCCTGAGCCCGAGTGAGGGCCTGCCGGCCGGCGTGCCATCCCCGGTAGAGTTGACGCGCCTGGCCAACGAGATCTTCAACGCACTGCCTCCGGACGCCCAGTTACACGCAGCGAGAACGGCTGCAGCGGTTCTGCCGCCGAACTCCGGCTTCACGGGAAATCCTTATGCAGCCGTTCCTGGCCCGACGGCACCCGCGGTTCCAGGACTCTTGGCCGGATTGGCAGAACTAACGCCTCAGCCGCTCACGACTACTCCAGACAGAAACACGACTCCCGAACCGCGTTCGAATGCTCCGTCATCACCGCGCCCAGCAGTACCGGGCGGAGGCATCGACCCTTTTGGCGGTCCTGCCTTTGCATTTCTTGCAGACGCGCGACCGATTTTTGTTGAACCTCGCGCAGAGCCTTCAGCTGGAAACTCGCCCTCAGATGTGAGTTCGCCCTCAAATGAGTTTCTCGCCGGCATCCCCAGCGATGAAGGATTTGCGGCGATCCCATTTTCTTTGATCACAGACGCTCCGGCGCATCAGCAGCCCACGCAGGTTCCACAGCCTCCCGCGCCTGCAGTTCCGGGCGCGTTCGGCGTCGTTGACTCCTCAGCGATTCCAGCTTTCTCATTTCTTGAGGAAGCGCGACCGCTGTTTTCAACGCCGCCCGCAATTCCTGGTCCCGTTCCGTCCGCTGTCGCGCCTCAAGAATCCGCGGACCCAAAGAAAAACGCCGTAGGCGCCAGCAATCCATTCGCCGCACCCCTCGCTCCTACTACACCTCAGCTCGCCGGCACAGTCGCTCACCCGCTCGACTTCCGCGCTCCAGCCTCACTGGACGCCGATAGCCAACCCCGCCCGCTATATCCCGCCAATGTTGGAAGAGTTGTCGCCCCAGTTGTGGCGCCGGTTGGCGGGCTTGATGCAGACCAGTCCCCACTTCTGGGCGATCTTGGCCTCTCTTCCTACTCGTTTGACGTGGAAGCAATTCGTCGCGACTTTCCCATTCTGCGCGAAACCGTCAACGGCCATCCGCTCGTCTGGCTCGACAACGGCGCGACCTCGCAAAAGCCTCAGTCAGTCATCGATCGTATCTCCTACTTCTACGAGCATGAGAACTCTAATGTCCATCGCGCAGCGCATGAGCTGGCGGCGCGCGCTACGGACGCTTACGAATCCGCACGCGAAAAGACGCGGCGCTTCCTCAATGCCGGCGCGACGCGCGAAATCGTCTTCGTTCGCGGAGCCACTGAAGCGATCAACCTGATTGCGCAGAGTTGGGGATTGCAAAACATCCAACAGGACGACGAAATCGTCATTACCTGGCTGGAGCATCACGCCAACATTGTTCCGTGGCAAATACTCTGCGCGAAAAAGGGAGCAAAGCTGCGCGTTGCGCCGGTGGATGATTCAGGACAGGTGCTGCTCGACGAATACGAGAAACTTCTTGGGCCAAAAACGCGTTTGGTCTCAATCGCTCATGTGTCCAATGCGCTGGGAACGATCGTGCCTGTGAACGCAATGACCGAAGCCGCCCACCGTCACGGCGCGCGCGTATTGGTTGACGGCGCGCAGGCCGTCTCGCACATGCGCGTCGACGTGCAGGCAATCGGCTGCGATTTCTACGTATTCTCCGGCCACAAAGTATTCGCGCCCACGGGCATTGGCGTTGTTTATGGAAAGTCAGAAGTGCTGGACAATATGCCGCCGTGGCAAGGCGGCGGCAACATGATCCAAGATGTGGCCTTTGAAAAAACCCTTTACCAACCGCCTCCGCAGCGTTTTGAAGCGGGCACTGGGAACATCGCCGATGCAGTCGGCCTGGGCGCTGCGATTGACTATCTTGACCGAGTTGGCATTGCGAATGTCTCGCGCCACGAGCACATGCTGCTCGCCTACGCCACAGCAGCCCTCGAGCGGATTCCGGGATTGCACATCATCGGCACGGCAAAGGAGAAGGCCGGAGTTCTCTCTTTCGTGATTGACGGTTTCCGCACTGAGGAGATCGGCGACTATCTAAATCGCAAGGGAATTGCGGTTCGCGGCGGCCATCACTGCGCGCAGCCGATCCTGCGCCGCTTTGGCCTAGAAAGCACGGTACGCGCCACGTTTGCGCTCTACAATACCTGCGAAGAAGTGGATGCGCTCGTCG
>CAZPEZ010000234.1:0-2581 GCA_964585715.1 uncultured Occallatibacter sp. | reverse complement strand
CTGAAGCAGTGAGCCTGCTCAAGCAGGTCAAGTACGCAAAGTTTGATGAGACCGTCGACCTGACCATGCGGTTGGGCGTCGATACGCGTCATGCCGACCAGATGGTGCGCGGCACCGTGGTTCTGCCGCACGGCCTGGGCAAGACGAAGACCGTGGCTGTGATTGCGACGGGCGATCGCCAGAAGGAAGCGCAGGAAGCAGGCGCGGATTTCGTGGGCGGCGAAGAGATGGTCGAGAAGATCCAGAAGGAAAACTGGACCGCTTTCGACGCTCTGATCGCGACACCGGACATGATGAAGGTGGTTGGCCGCCTGGGTAAGGTGCTTGGACCGAAGGGCCTGATGCCCAACCCGAAGACGGGAACGGTGACGCAGGACGTGGCCGCGGCGGTGAAAGAGATCAAGGCCGGCAAGGTGGAGTTTCGAGCCGACAAGACCAGCCTGGTACATGTGCCGGTGGGCAAGCTGAGCTTCGATCCGCAAAAGTTGATCGACAATGCGACCACGGTGATCACGTCGATCGTGCGCGCGAAGCCTTCGGCAGCCAAGGGCAAGTACGTCAAGAGCATCACGCTGAGCTCGACGATGGGCCCCGGGGTTCCGCTGGATTCGGTGATTATCGACGCGGCGGGCAAGCACTGAGAAGCAGGGAATAGGGAATTTGGAACAGGGAGTAGCCTGAGCGCGGTGAGCGCGATGGCTCCTCCGTCGTAGCGGAGCAAAGACATGGCAATTTCAAGATCGAAGAAGGCCGAGAAGGTTCAGCTGCTCGCGAAGGAGCTGGAAGGCTCAACAACGGCGATTATCGGCACTTTTACGAAGCTGACCGTGGCGCAGGATTTTGCGCTACGCAAAGTAGTGCGTGAGGCGGGCGGCAAGTATCGCGTGGTGAAGAACAAGCTGGCCGGCATTTCGAGCAAGGGCACCAAGGTGGAAAGCGCGCTGAAGGGCCTGAAGGGTGTGAGTGCGGTTGCCTTCACCTCGGGCGATCCGGTGGCGCTGGCCAAGGGCTTCTCGAAGTGGGTCGGCGAGAATGCTGAGTTTCAGTTCAAGCTGGGCATCGTGGACGGCAAGCTATTGACCGTGGATGAGGTCAAGGCGCTGGCGACCATGCCGGGTAAGGAAGAGATTTTCGCGAAGCTTCTGTTCCTGATCAACGCACCCGCGCAGCGGCTGGCAACGGTGATCAATGCCACGGGTCGCGACCTAGCTGTGGTGCTGGGGCAGGGTGTGGAGAAGGAGAAGTTCGTCACTGCGTGAGGCAGACTCTTGGAGTAGCTCTCGGGCGGTGAAAGGGTTTTGGCGGTATGGGCAGGCTGCATGCTGGGGCGCGGGTCTGGCGCATCGGAAACCATTGCATGGAGCAACATTTTGGACGGGAGTTGTGGCCCGTCAAACAAATTCAAAAGAATTCTGATTGGAGAAGAACATGGCGGATCTCGCGCAGTTGGAAGAACAGATTGTAAGCCTGAGCCTGCTGGAAGCGGCGGCCCTGGTGAAGAAGTTGGAAGAGCGTCTTGGCGTTTCAGCAGCTGCTGCGGCGCCGGTAGTTGTGGCGGGTGGCGCAGGTGCGGGTGCGGCGGCTCCGGCGGCCGAAGAG
The DNA here is from genome assembly GCA_964585715.1 of uncultured Occallatibacter sp. GTDB lineage: Bacteria > Acidobacteriota > Terriglobia > Terriglobales > Acidobacteriaceae > Telmatobacter. Next base: position 982 of record CAZPEZ010000234.1, on the reverse strand, counting down.
AAGACTGAATTCCAGGTCATTCTCAAGGATGCTGGCGCGAACAAGATCAACACCATCAAGGCTGTACGCGAAGTCACCTCGCTCGGCCTGAAGGAAGCGAAGGACCTGGTCGATGGGGCTCCCAAGGCGTTGAAGGAGAGCGCGACCAAGGATGAGGCCGAGGCCATCAAGAAGAAGTTTGAAGGCGTCGCTACCATCGAAATCAAGTAGTTGGTATCAAACTTGCAAGGCGGGCCGGGACGCGCTACGATAATCGTTGCGCGTCTTTCCGTCCAATTTCGGCTTTCCTCCGGTTTAGACGGGAGATGGTCGGCGCGTCTCAGGATGAGCAACGGAGCACGTAGGCATCTGTCGGTCGAAGCACTGCCAAGCACTTCGACAGCGATGGATGCGGACTTTGAAGTGCTTAAGTGTCAAGGGGATAGGCGGATTCCCGTTGACGAATGGCGAGTAGCTGGCTGACGGCGGCAGAAGCGAGCTTTGGGATCGGCGAGAACAGGCAAAAGAATTTGTATGGGAGCAATGGCTAAGAGCCAAGCTCGTAGGGAAGTGCGTCCTTACGAGCCTTTTGCGTCTCCCAACTATGGCAGATAGGGCCTTTTTCGGCAAAATCTACCTGGTTTGTGCAGGGGTATCAAGTTCTTCACCTGCACGCCTGTTTCTCCAATTGTGCGCAGTCTAGCGCACAAACCTCAAAGGCAGCAATGCGCAAAAGTGCACCGCGCGCCACGCGAGTTTTCGCGGGGAAAGCTTGGCATGGGGATGGCTGGGAGATCGACGGTCCGAATTCGGGCCGTTCGAGATGGACAGCCGGACTGGCTTTGGGTTTGCCGGTCCAGACGTTCGACATACTGACCAATCGCCGGCGCCCCGAGACTCGGGTGACGGCCCGGAACCGCACCGCAGCGATCCGGTGCGATGAGCCTCAGGAGTGATGCATGCCTAACGAGAAGCGCGCGATTCGCAGCCGGCTCGATTTTTC
>CAZPEZ010000233.1:0-2677 GCA_964585715.1 uncultured Occallatibacter sp. | reverse complement strand
GGAAAAAAGATCGGCATGACGCAGGTCTTCGATGAGAAGGGCGATGTGCACCCGATTACGGTGCTGCAGGCTGGCCCTTGCGTGATTACGCAGTTGAAGACGGCTTCAAAGGATGGCTACGACGCGGCGCAAATCGGACTGGTCGAATTCGTGAAAGCTTCGAACATCACCAAGCCACAGGCGGGTCACTTCGCCAAGACCGAGGCTCCTCCGGTGAAGGTAATCAAGGAAGTCGATCTGGAAGCGGGCGCAGATGGTGAAGTGGCGACCAAGGCGGGCGATCGTGTTCTGGTGGACATCTTTACCGATGCGAAGTTTGTGGATGTGATCGGTACCTCGAAGGGCCGCGGTTTTGCGGGCGTTGTACGGCGGCACAAGTTTGCCGGCGGACCCAAGTCGCACGGTCATATGTTCCAGGTGCAGGGTTCGATCGGTGCCTCAAGTTTTCCGTCGCGAGTTTTTCCTGGGCAGCGCATGCCAGGCCACTTCGGCGTGGATCAGGTGACGGTGCGCAACTTGCGGATTCGTGGCATCGATCTGGACGAGAACCTGTTGATGGTCGAAGGCGCTGTCCCCGGACCACGCGATGGGTATGTGCTGATCTCGAAGGCAAAGGCTCCGCCGCGCGAGCGCCGTGGCTTTGCCGGATCGACTACGGTTGACCCGCTCAAGGCTTCGAAGAAGGCAACCGCGAAGAAGAGCAAGTAGGCACCCCCTGCGGTGGGGCGGACGCGCTCTGACGAGCGCAAGAGATTCAGAGCCAACGGATTTTGTCGTTGGCGAAAGAAGAAGAAGATGGCAAAAGTGGATGTAGTCAATTTGGACGGGAAGAAGGTGGGCTCGATCGAGCTGGCCGATGCGGTATTCGGCCAGGTGAACGAGGACCTGCTGTGGGAGGCGGTGAAACACTATCGCGCCTCGCTGCGGCAAGGGACGCACGCCACCAAGAACCGCAAGCTGGTTGCCGGTTCCGGCAAGAAGCTTTGGAAGCAGAAGGGCACGGGCCGTGCACGTGTTGGCTCGGTGCGTTCGCCCCTGTGGCGTCACGGAGGCACGGTGCATGGACCGCAGCCCCGCAGCTATGAGTACGCCTTCCCGCGCAAGAAGCTTTTAGGCGCGCTACGCTCGGCTCTGGCTTCGAAGCTGGCCGACGGCAAGCTGACGGTCGTCGATTCGCTTGAGATCAAGGATGCGAAGACCAAGCTCTATCGCACGGCGCTCGACAAGCTCGATGCCAAGCGGACGGCGCTCCTGGTGGAGAACGGCAAGACGCTGTCGCAGGCGCTGGTACTGGGTGCGCGCAATCTGAAGGGCGTGGAGCTGGTGCTCAACAACGAAGTGCATCCTTACGATCTGCTCCGCTATGAGCGCGCGATCTTCTCGAAGGCCGCGATTGAGCAGCTTTCCGAGGCGCTCCTGAAGTCAGTTTCGAAGCGCAAGCACGCGCAGACGGAGGCCGCGTAATGCCGACACTCTATTCCGTACTTCGCCGTCCTCTGATCACTGAAAAAGGGCTTGGCGTGAAAGAGACCGAAGGGACGCTGGTGTTCGATGTGGCTCCCGACGCCTCGAAAACTGAAGTGAAGCAGGCTGTGGAAGCGCTGTTCAAGGTGAAGGTCGCGGCTGTACGCACGGCCAACGTGGCGGGCAAAGAGCGCCGCCGTGGCAAGTATGCAGGCTTCCGGCCTGATTGGAAAAAGGCATATGTCCGGCTGAAAGCCGGCGAAAAGATGCCGGAGTATGTGAGCAACCTGTAACTGCAGGGATCAGGTTTCAGGGATCAGTTCACGACGAGAGATTATCGGGACCTTTGTAGACGGCCCGGAGAAGAGCGAGAAACAGATCGGAAGTTGCGACTGTTTCTCAAGGACAAAGACGATGGCGATTAAGACATACAGACCGATCACACCGACGTTGCGTTTCCAGACAACGCTGGTGAACGACGACCTGACGACGGATAAGCCGCATAAGCCGCTGCTGACCACCCGCAAGCGGACCGGCGGCCGCCGCAATTCGGGTGACCTTACGATTCGTCACCAGGGCGGCGGACACAAGCAGAAGATCCGCCTCATCGATTTCAAGCGCGAGAAGTTCGGTGTGCCGGGCAAGGTCGCGACCATCGAGTACGATCCCAACCGATCGGCTCGCATTGCGCTGATCAACTACGCCGACGGTGAGAAGCGCTACATCATCGCGCCGGTTGGCCTGAAGGTGGGCGCGACCGTGAGCTCGGGCGCCGAGGCCGACATTCTGATTGGCAATGCGCTGCCGTTGAAGAACATCCCTGCCGGCACCACAGTGCACGCAATCGAGCTGCGGCCGGGCAAGGGCGCGCAGATGGCGCGGTCGGCAGGCGCGCAGGCGCAGCTGGTGGCCAAGGAAGGCGACTATGCGCTGCTGAAGCTGCCTTCCGGCGAAACCCGTAAGGTGCTGGTGGAGTGCATGGCGACCATTGGCCAGGTGGGCAACACCGATCACGAGAATATTTCGATCGGCAAGGCAGGCCGCAAGCGGTGGATGGGCATTCGCCCGACCAACCGCGGCGTGACCATGAACCCTGTCGATCACCCGCATGGCGGCGGCGAAGGCAAAACCTCAGGCGGACGTCACCCGGTGACGCCATGGGGCCAGCCGACGCGCGGCTACAAGACGCGCAACAACAAGCGGACCGATGCGT
>CAZPEZ010000232.1:0-2678 GCA_964585715.1 uncultured Occallatibacter sp. | reverse complement strand
TGGCGAGCGCCTTGAAATCGCTCACTCCCGGACCTGGTGTCGTGGCGCCGAGTAATCCCTGTATGCCGAACAGCGCCCGGAGGAAGGACGCCGCAGCGATGCCCCCGATAATCTGCGCCGTGAAATACCCCAGCACCCGAGACCAGGGGAAATTGCGCCGCAGCGCGAATGCCAGGGTGACTGCTGGATTTAAATGGGCACCGCTGACCGCGCCCATAAAATAGATGATGGCCATGACCATCAGGCCCGGTGCAACAACCTTCATTCCCAGGGTAATCGCTCCACCGCTCTGGGCACCGACGACCCCGGCGCCAGCCGCCACGACGACGAGGAGGAAGGTGCCCCAGGTTTCTGCGAAAAGACGCCGCCATTCATGAGCAGATTCCAGGAAATCTGGAGTCTCCGATCCGTAAAGCATACGGTGCTGTGTTGTCGATTCGGTTCGCTCAGAGTGCATGATGTTCTCGCGTAAGAGTCGGATCATCGCAATCTTGTCAGACAATCTTGCAGGGGATGATGGCATCCTCATCAAATGTGTAGACCGCGCATAGGCGGTGATAGCCGTCGGCGATAACCAGCTTGCCGTTGCGTTCGTCCCTGAACAGCAGGAGCGGCGATAGTCTTTCATGCTGAATGATTCTCGTTCGATCTTTTTCAACGTGAGAATTACTGACCCCCAGCAGCGATAGCATGGAAGCCCTGAAAATGTCCTTTGCCGCGTAGTTCGTCATCGCGGCGCGTTGCAATTTCTTGACAACATTCTTTGACGCCTGTGGCCCCATAGTCAGGCTCAGATACGAGGCGGCTGCAGGATAATCATGTTTCTGTGGTCCGCTTTGCCATTTGATGTTCGCTTTTTTGGTCATTGCCTTCCTTTCAACCTTGATTGTGGCGATTTTTCACAGCAACATGCCGCCATCGGTACGAGGCGCATAAGAAGGGTTAAGTGCCGTAGCTGCAAATTCTAGCGTATGGGTCGGTTTCGAGCGGATTGTGGGCTATCCGTCAGTAACGGAAGTATAACGTCCAAGTTCGGGGTGATCCAGGTGCAATGCTGCGTGCGGCCCTCATCGATCATCGTTTGATACCAAAAAGGAGATTCCGGCTAAGACGGATCGAGCCCGTAGAGGAGTCGAAGGCTCGGTAGATTTGATCGCATTTTGTGGCCAATTGCTCGCCCTATGAATTTCGTTACCGCTTCTACTCGCTGCATTGACGCGGTTCTGTCGTGTGGATCGAGACCGAAGCTGGCCAGAAGCTTGTCTTGTTGGTCCTGCGGCCAGTTGTCGCGATCGTTCCATGCATCGATGCTACCGGCCCTAACCGCTTCGTTGCCGCCATTGGCGGTTTCCGCTACCTGCAGCCACCGCTTTGTGAGGGCCTGTGCAGGTGCGCTCGCCGCGTCCAGATCGATGGCCGCTTCGATCTCGGTGAAGAGTTGCTGCCATGCCTGCATATTTCTCTGACGGGCTTCAGGAGTCGTTTGGTGGACGATACGTTCCTTATCGAGCCAGGCTTGGTCGGTGTAATACCTACGCATGAAGTTTTCTTGTGGCTGCATGTCGATCACCTCAATAATCTTTCGAAGAATGGATGCGTCGGTTATTTGCCCTGATTGGATGACTTTCTCTGCCACCGCAATTGCGACGATGGCGCGATCGATCAGCCTTCGCTTTTCGCCCAAAGCTTCACGTTGCACATGCAGGGAGTTGACGAGGGTCAGCGGTCCGTGCTTCAGGAGCAGCTTGATCTCCTGGAGCGGGATACCCAGGAACTTCAGTGCGGAAATCTGTTCTAAGCGTTCCAGGTCTTCCAGACGGTAGAGGCGAAAACCTGAATTTCCGCGCTGCGGCTTGAGCAAACCAATGCGATCGTAGTGGTGTAACGCTCGAACCGTTACACCTGCCAATTTCGCGAAATCGCCAATCCTGTAGCTGCTGCTCATCGCTGTACGAACATAGTCGGGCCTGACGTAGGGTCAAGGTCAAGCGGTTCTGGATGTATTGCGCCCAATCAGAAAGCGACCCGGAGTAGGGGGTTACGATGCGAAGAGTGAAGCGAGTGGTGATTCTCGGCCGTGGGGCATCAGGCAAATCGACCCTCGCGCAGCGCCTCGGCGAGATCACCGGCCTGCCCGTGGTGGAATTGGATAAGGTCTTCTGGCAACCCGGACTTGTTGCTACGCCGAGGAACGAGTGGACATCTGCCCAGGAGCTGCTCGTTGCGAATGATGGGTGGATCATGGACGGAGATCTTGGACCGCTGGACGTTATCGAACCTCGGCTTCGAGCTGCGGAAACGGTCATCTTCCTGGACTTCTCATTCGCACGTTGCGCATGGCGAGCGATACGGCGGTCTCGCGAACGTTTCGATTTCTGGTGGTGGGTTTTGACGTACCGGTGGCGAACCCGTCCAGCACTCTTGAAAGCAATCGCAAACTGCGCACCAACAGCGGAACTCCATGTATTTCGCTCTCCGAAGGCAGTCAAACGCTTCGTTGACGATCTGGCCCAGGAAGTTTGAGTTGGCGACGTCAGACCCATGCGCATAGCAAGCCATGTGCCTTATTCTCCGTGTTCTGCGTGGATCCTGGCCCAACCGGAATGTATGGTCCGCCGCCGTTTTGCAAGCGAAGAATGAGGATGACAGAATTGGTCTGCGCGAATGTATCCGGCCTT
>CAZPEZ010000231.1:0-2710 GCA_964585715.1 uncultured Occallatibacter sp. | reverse complement strand
GTCATCGGGCTCAGCAAGATTCCCCGTCTCATCGAAGTTTTTGCGCGGCGCCTGCAGGTGCAGGAGAGGCTTACGCAGCAAATCGCCGACACCATTCAGGAAGCCATCGCGCCGCAGGGCGTGGGCGTGGTGATTGAAGCGCGCCACCTGTGCATGATGATGCGCGGCATCGAAAAGCAGCACTCGTCCACCGTCACCAGCGCGATGGTCGGCTGCTTCCGGCAAAAAGAGACGCGCGCGGAGTTCCTGTCGCTGGTGCGGCAGCCCGGCACGGGGATCGTCTGAAGCGAGCGCGGCGGCGTGCCGCTTTCAACCAGCTCTCGCTTCAACCGCACGCGGAACGTCAGGCCCCCCGCGCAACGGGCATCGTGAAATACTTTCCGCGAAGCTTGTTCGCCGCCAGGAGCGCCTGGTCGAACTTTCGCTTCGTCGTCTCGTCGATGTGCTCCAGGAGCGCGAGGTCCCGTTCCGGGGTCAGGATCTGACTTGCAATCTCATGCAATTGATGCCAATCGTGCCAGTCGCCAACAAGGCGCTGCACGTTTCCGAGAGCCTCTCCGAGTTCGGAGTTGGCTTCAGAAGAAAGCTGAAGGATGTAGCGCAGCTCTTTCACCTTGAGCCGGAAGGCGTGGATATTCTCGGCGTTGAGCGGCGGCCATTCGCCCAGCTCGCGGACAACGTTGGTCGCTGCACTATGGATTCCGTCAGGCGCGTCGGGAGGCGGTCCGCTCGCTGATGTCGTTCGCTTGGCGCGAGCCGCCGCTGCTCGAATGAGACCCGAGTAATCCTTCAGCTTTTGCCGTGCTGTCGTCCGCCGGCGGCCGAGCACGCGGCGCAGTTCCACGGCATTCTGCCGGCGAGCAATGTGGAGCTGTTCGACGAGGCGGGCGAGGGAATCGCCTTCCGCATGGCGCGCCAGCTTGCGCGCGTTGCCGATCATCACGTCCATTTCGCGCACGCCGCCGGCCGCCTTGCGAATCGGCTCAATCGCGTTGAGCAGGCGCCGCGATTCCTTGCCCTCCAATTGCGCCAGGACGGGGACAATTGCCTCCACCCTTCGCGTGGTGGTGCGCAGCCTGTGAACTTCTCCGGGCGGAGGTTCTTTGGGCAAGCTCTTGAGAGTTCTGCTGAGCTCCCGCACCGCCTTGCGCGCGCGTTCCAGTTCTTCCGCCATCTCTCTGATCCTAGCTTGGAGCGCTGGTGGCTGGGTTGGCAAGCCACCCTATGGGGGCTAAAGTGATGAAGTGAACGGGCTTCTTGTGATCGATAAGCCAGGCGGCATCACCAGCCACGACGTGGTTAACCGGCTGCGTCGCATCACGGGAGAGCGATCCATTGGCCATTTGGGCACACTGGACCCGATGGCCACCGGCGTTTTGCCCCTGCTGATGGGCAGATTTACGCGCCTGGCGCGGTACTTTTCCGCTGCGCAGAAAAGCTACACCGGCAGCATTCGCTTCGGGTTCGCGACCGACACGTATGATGCCGAAGGCGTGCCGGCCGGCCCCGACTCATGGCCGGACCCGGCGTCGACAGTGACGCTCGAACGGATATGCGAGGCCGCCGCACGCTTCCATGGCGAGATGCAGCAGATGCCGCCTCCCTTTTCAGCCAAAAAGATTGACGGCAAGCCTGCATACAAGCTGGCCCGCGAAGGCAAACCTGTTCCGCTAAAACCGGCCCGCGTTCAGATCGATGCCTTCGTCATTCAAGCTCTTGAGGGCCCGGAAGCCGCATTTGCCATGGACATCAGCGCCGGCGGATATGTGCGATCCGTGGCCCACGAACTCGGGCAGGACTTGGGTTGCGGCGCTCATCTGAGCAGCTTGCGGCGCACGCGGGCGGGCGCATTTGCACTTGCCGACGCGCACACGCTCGAGGAACTGGAGGCGCTGGCGGGAGACTCCGTGGCGTTGGAGGATTTGTGTGTTCACCCCCGGACCTTGCTGCCCGAAATGCCCGCCGTGACCGGCGATAGCCAGGCGCTGGGCCGGCTTCGCAACGGGGCCCAAGCCAATCTGCCGGAGTTCTCCGCCGCGCCGCTGGTCAAGGTCTTTGCCGGACAGCGAGAATTGGTCGGGATTGCCCGCAGAGTGGCAGGAACACTTTTTCAGCCCGTGGTCGTTATGGGATAGCACAAAGCGTCCGATGGTTCCCTGATCTCTGTTCTCTGATCTCTGTAATGCCCCCTTTTCCTCATTGCCCGTAGCCCTCTCGCCTTAAACTGGAATTTTGCTGTCTTTATCAAGGAGCAGACTCGCCATGTCCTATCCCACGGATTATCGCTACACCCGTGAGCACGAATGGATTTCGGTAGAAGGAGCCATCGGCTCGATTGGCATCACTGACTATGCGCAGAACTCGCTCGGCGACATTGTGTATGTCGATGCGCCCAAGGTCGGCGATACGATCGCCGCGAACGCCACGTTCGGCTCGGTCGAAAGCGTGAAGGCCGTCAGCGACCTCTTCTCGCCTGTCAGCGGCAAAGTGACGGCCGTGAATGAGGAGCTAAAGACTGCCCCCGACAAGATCAACGAGAACGCGCACGGCACCTGGATCATCAAGGTCGAGCTTTCGAACCCGGCGGAGGTGACCACGCTGCTCGACGCAGCTGCCTATGAAGCGTTCATTGCGGAAGAGACGGCAAGCTAAGCTATGCGCTACCTCCCCAAGTCTGACGAAGAACGCAGGCAGATGCTCGCCGAGATCG
>CAZPEZ010000230.1:0-2815 GCA_964585715.1 uncultured Occallatibacter sp. | reverse complement strand
TCGTGGCTTCCATGCTCACGATTATACTATCGTTTCAGCTGTTACAGTCCACTAGGCACTGAGGGACGGAGGCGTTGGCGGTGGTTTAGCTTGATCTTGAGGCGTTATGAAGGCGATTGAGTTGGAGAAGAAGGAACGGGAGCAGGCGGTTGCGTCGATCAAGCGGTATTTTCAGGAGGAGCTGCCGGAGCCGATTGGGGATTTGCCGGCGGGGTTGCTGCTCAATTTCATTCTGGAAGAGATCGGCCCCGTGATCTACAACCAGGCCATTGCCGATGCACAAGCCCGGATGGCAACGCGCGTGGCCGATCTGAGCGGAGAACTCTACGCCGATGAGTTTCAATATTGGGCGCGCGTGGATGCGAAGCGAAAGGGAAAGCGGTGATGGCACTTCAAGAGGGCCACGAGACTGCTTTCGGCGAAGGTGAATGGAGATGAAAGTCGCGATCATAGGCGGGGGCATCGGTGGTCTGACGGCAGCAATCGCGTTGCGGAAGGCCGGCATCGAGGCCGATGTCTACGAGCGCAGCCCCATCCTGAGAGATGTCGGAGCAGGCATCTCGCTGTGGCCGAATGCCGTGAAGGCGCTCGTGCAACTTGGTCTCAGGGAACGCCTAAGCGCCATCAGCCGCAAGAGCGCGGATTTCGCTCTGCGGCGATGGGATGGATCCGTGATCGCGAGTACACCAGCGCTGGAGCTGGAGAGGCGATTTGGAGGCGGCGTCCTCATCTTTCACCGCGCGGCGCTGCTGGAGATTCTTGCTCTTGGCCTGGGACAGGAGTTTCTCCACCTGGGCCACGCCTGCACTGCAATCGAAGAAAACGCCATCGGCGTACGGGCCGCATTCGACCACGGTGCGACCGCAGAAGCCGATGTTCTGATCGGCGCCGACGGGCTCAATTCCGTGGTGCGGGCGTGGCTTGGACACGACAGTCAGCCACGCTATTCCGGCTACACAGCGTGGCGTTCGATTGTTCCATTTGATGATTCCGCAATTGTGCCGGGAGAAACATGGGGATGCGGAAGGCGCTTTGGGATTCTCCCCACGAGCGATGGCAAGGTCTACTGGTACGCGGCCAGCAATGCTCCCGAGGGCGAACGCGACCCGGACACCGGCCCGACCGAAACATTGCTCGCGCTCTTCAAGGGCTGGCATGAGCCAATCGAGTCCTTAATTCGGGCGTCCGGGGATCCCGCGTCGGCAGCCAACGTGCTGAGAAACGATATCTACGATCGCGACCCGGTTTCGAGTTGGGGAAGGGGACGCGTGACCCTTCTGGGAGATGCAGCCCATCCCATGACGCCGGATTTGGGGCAGGGCGCCTGCCAGGCGATTGAAGATGCTCTGGAGCTTGCGAAGTTTCTTCACTCCGAGCCGAACGCGGCCGCGGGACTGACGGCGTATGAGGCCGGCCGCATTCCGCGCACACGGTCGGTTGTGCTGGCGTCGCGGCGCCTGGGACGCATCGGTCAACTCGAGTCGCCGTTTCTGTGCCGCATGAGAGATACCGCTTTCCGGTTGACTCCGAGCTCCGTCAACCTGCGCGGCATGGCTCCCTTTGTCGGCTACGAGAGGCATCTTGGCGGTTGAAGAGAGTCGTGCCGGTGGTTACCCATGAATCTCGGCAGGTGCTTGACGTCTCGCGCAAGGCGATTTAGTTTGGGCTTACACGGGAAAGGAGGATGATCCAGCCTATGAAGATTGATTTACCAAGTAGTCCGGTACGTGAGGTGACTGAGGCCTAGGGCATCGCGCTCTTGACCCCAGAATTGCCCCGGGCAGACGCAGGATAGACTGGCCGGGTCTCTGGCTCTCGCGGAAGCGCGATGGCCTTAGTCCAATCCCAACAGTTCACCGGCGACGGCCTGAGAGATGCTCCCAGGCCGTTGTTGTTTTTTGGACTGGATAGCCACCCCGCTCGTGCTTGGCCGGGGGTTGCCGCTTAGAGAGCCGTTCCGAGGTCGCTGCTGATCACGTTGAATGCGGTGTTGATTTCGGAGGAGAGGCCCTTCATAGCGGCAACAGCACCGAATGCGATCAGGGCAACAACCAAAGCGTATTCGACGAGGTCCTGGCCTTCGTCACGCTTCAACAGGGACTGCAATTTGAACAGAATACTCACGTTGATCCTCCTAAGTCTTTTGTTTCTTACACTTACATGGAAAGTAGCTTGATTGATTACCGTGACACACTTTAGCGTTAGTCGATATGTCACTTCAGTACCAGTACCAATGTACTCTCAGGGAATGAATAGGTACCGGCTGTTTTTGCGTTTGGGGCTGGATAGCGACCCTACTCCTTCTTGGCCGGGGGATGCAGCTTAGAGAGCCGTTCCGAGATCGCTTCTGATCACGTTGAATGCGGTGTTGACTTCGGTGGCTAAAACTTGCATTGCGGCAACGGCGCCGAATGCGATTAAGGCAACAACAAGGGCGTATTCGACAAGTTCCTGACCGTCTTCACGCCTCAACAGGGACTGCAACTTGAACAGAATATTCATGCCCATTCGAGTTCATGAAGGGTTCTCTGCGAAGTACAACTGTAATCGGCTGGTTTGGTTCGAGCGATTTACCGGACCGAAGGGCGTGATTGCGCGCGAGAAGCAATTGAAGGGGTGGATACGGGCGAAGAAGATCGCTTTGATCGAAAAGACAAATCCAACCTGGAGCGATCTCAGCGCGGGGTGGTATCCGATCGATCCGACCGCTGACAAAGGAGGTTGAACTGCTCGTCCTGGTTTGAGGGGTGCAAGAGCAAAAGCCAGAACAACCGCAGGTCCCTTTCGGCTTCACTCAGGGCAGGCTTTCGACTGC
>CAZPEZ010000229.1:0-2888 GCA_964585715.1 uncultured Occallatibacter sp. | reverse complement strand
GAAGAGCAATTGACCCATTCTGCGGAACACGACTTTCTGACTGGTTTGCCCAATCGAATGCTGCTCAAAGACCGGGTAAGCCAGGCGATCGCCCTCGCACAGCGAAACGCGGGCAAGGCGGCTGTGTTGTTTCTGGACTTGGATGGCTTCAAACACATCAACGATTCCCTGGGACACCAGATCGGAGACAAGCTTCTTCAAACCGTTGCGACGCGGTTGTCGGCTTGTGTGCGCGCACCGGACACGGTGAGCCGTCTGGGCGGCGACGAATTTGTCGTGCTGATTCAGGAATTAGAGCGCCCTGAAGATGCCGGAACCACAGCCGGAAGGTTGTTGAAGACGGTCACGGATGTTCATTTGATTGACCAGCATGAGATCCACCTCACGGCAAGTATTGGCGTCAGCGTCTATCCCAGCGACGCTCAGGACGCCGAGACTCTCATCAGGAATGCCGACACCGCGATGTATCACGCCAAGAAGAAAGGGCGCCAGATGTATGAGTTCTTTAGGCCGGAGATGCTCATCGACCTCGTAGAGCGCCGATCGAATGATACAGCGCCTTCAGCAGACCGAGGTCCTCATGGATTCAGCTTCAGAACGACGATCAGCCGGTTTAAGCGAAGGGAAAGACCGCTCGGAACAGGTTGAGACGAACGCCGCGTGATTCGGTAGGCAAGGTGCCGCGCAATGAACCGCAAACCTCCCAGAAGTCGAGAAGCCGTCCTTTTGATCCTTCGTGACACTCTGCAGAAGTTAGAGTTGAACCCAACCGCCGAGATCGACTCGCCCCAACAGGCCGAGTTCAAGCGCATCCTCCGTGGCCGCATCGCCTATCTCGAAGCAGAAGCCGCCGCGACGCATCGTCTTGTAAGCTTCCAGAGCACTCACAGTTCCAAAACCGAAACATGACGGAAGGATGCCTCTGAGCGTCCCGCATTTTCCTTCGCGGATCTTAGGCCAGGTTGGGAAGAACAAGCCCAATCGCGACCAGGACCGGCCGCCACCAGCGAAGGCAAGACGATGCGCGCAGGAGGGAGCAAAACTGCACAGACTGCCTCGAAGAATAAGCATAGGAGTAGGTAGTCCCACTTTTCCCTAAAGACGCGGGAATCTAACTGCCAACCCCAGAGGTTCTCATGCCGCTCACAGTCCTCCTTTCAGTTGGCCTGGACCCGTCGCTTTTTCAGAGTCGACGCGCAGTCTGGCAATCGGCTGGATACTACGTGACATCCGCAGGCTCCGTTCGAGAGGGTATCGCTCAATTCCATGAGGGTGACTTCGACCTGGTCCTCTTGAGTCATTCCATCCCCGCCGAAAGCCGAGAGAGGCTGGCGTTCCTGATTCGATCCTCGGGCTCACAGATACCAGTGGTCTGTATCTCGGACCCTTCGGGCAGCTGCGACAGTTTTGCAGACGCGACCATCCGGCGCGGGCCAGACAGTCTCCTGAAGGGAATCGAAGATATGCTCGCCCAACGCAAGGGCATGCTCACAGCACGCGAATCCACCTAAGACAACCTAGGGCATAAACACCACCTCTCCACCTGTTTTGATGAATGTTCTTGTTCGACAGGAGTGCAATGAAAGCCCAGGAGGAAGATCGATGCAATCCCTGAAACTGGTCGACAGCCGGAACAGGAGAAACGTTCTGCCCAGTCGAGGGAGAGCCAGTTTTCTCGAGGCTGAGAGGCAATCTTTCCGAGAACACGGAAGGGCCGAATTCCCAACGCCGATCTTATCGGAATTGAATTGGGACGATTCTGCTCGACCGCGTGAAACAGGAGAGTTCTTTCGAAGGATGTCGATCGGAGCGAGACGCGACTTTGAGTTTTTGGCAACGCGCGTCCAGTGCTTTCCCGCCAGAGTACTGATCGCGGAGGACCAGAAGCCCTTGAACATCCCGTTCCTGCTTGAGGGGGAAGTGAGTATCTCAATGACTTCGTTGAACGGGAGGCAATTCCTTCTGGGGGTCGCCGGGGCTGGAGAGATCCTGGGGCTCGCTTCGGCCGTTTCCGGCGATTGCTCCGAGATCAGAGCTGTGGCGCGGCATCCCTGCCAAATTGCACTCCTGCGTCGTCAGGACTTTCTCGACTTCCTCGGGCGTCATCCTCCCGCCTCCAGCTACATCGCGCTTGAGTTGAGTCTTCTTTGCCGGCGAATCAGCGAAAGGCTCCGAATCTTCGGGCTCACGACATCGGTGCGAGCAAGACTCGCCAGCCTGTTGCTTGAGTGGTGCAGAGATGGTCGCCAGACGAAGAATGGAACGCAGATTCGAGTTGGATTGACGCACGGAGAGATCGGCGATTGCATCGGATCGTCGCGCGAATCAATTACCCGCACTCTGACAGACTTTAGAAGTCAGGATTTGGTAACAGTACACGGCTCGACTCTGATTGTCCCTAGTCGCAGCGCTCTGGCAGTCTACGCCGGGATAGACTCAACGCCCGATCGACACGACCGGCGCAATGAGCTGTAGCGGACTCTTAACACGCTCGCTCCCGTATCACCCTCTACCGGCCGTTACTTTCCCATCAACCTCCATGGTGACTTTGAAGCAAAACGGGCCGCGCGAGGCGGCCCGTTTCTGTACGAACTAACGCGACTAGGCGTAGATGCCGCGTTGCTTGATGGTGAAGGAAACGCGATCGATGGCGAGCATGTAGGCCGCGATGCGGTTGTTGACGTTGTGGGCCTCGGCGTAGCGGACCACATCCTCAAAGCTGTCGCGGAGGATGGTTTCGAGCTGCTCGTTGACGATGGCTTCTTTCCAAAAGTAGCCCTGGCGGTCCTGCACCCACTCAAAGTAGCTGGCCGTGACGCCCCCGGAGTTGGCGAGGATGTCGGGCACGATGAAGATGCGCTTCTCGGCGAGGATCTCGTCGGCCACCG
>CAZPEZ010000228.1:0-3024 GCA_964585715.1 uncultured Occallatibacter sp. | reverse complement strand
CGCTCTCGCCCTTCACGGCGTTCTTGCGCTCCTTGCGCAGGTCGAAGTAGTAGCGGGGATTTTTCGAGGCGTCCATCGCCTTCCACGCCTTCTCGCTCACGCTGAGGTAGGCGAGACCCGGCGGAATCATCACTGCTTTTTGGGATCCGCCGATCAAGACATCGATGCCCCAGCCGTCGACGTCGAAATGCGTCGTGCCCAGGCCGGTGATGCCGTCGACCACAAGAATTGTTTCGGGCGCGACTTCCTTGATCATCTTGGCAATCGCTTCGACGTCATGGCGAACACAGGTCGAGGTCTCTGTGGACTGCATATAGACAGCCTTGTGCTCGGGCTTGAGAGCGGCGCGGATGTCCTCGAGTTTGAAGGTCTCGCCGTAGGGTGCCTTCACCACATCGGCCACGCAGCCGAAGGCCTTCGTCAGGTCGACCCAGCGCTCGCCGAACTTGCCGGCGGTCAGCAAAAGAACCTTATCGCCCGGCGAGGTGAGGTTGGAGACCGAGGCCTCCATCGCTCCAGTACCCGAGGAGGAGAGAAGGAGGACATCGTTCTGGGTGCCGACGAAGACCTTGAGCTGAGCAAGCACTTTCTGGAAGAGGGCGCGGAACTCGGGGGTGCGGTGATGCATGTCGGCGGCTGCCATGGCGAACTGGGCGGCTGGGAGCAGCGGGGTGGGTCCGGGCGTGTACAGACGGGTCTTTCTGAACATTTTTCCCTCGTATTGGAGCAGAGTATGAGCGGCCTAAGAAATCACAGAATACACACTTCTGTGATTTTTGTGAACGGCCCACAAATTTGAGCGCCCGACGGCTCCCTTCTTGGGAACCCGGAGGCATACTTGCGCTCAGTCAGGCTCGCGCTACAATCTTGGCGGCTAAACTCTTCGCAAGTTTTTGTTTTCATTGGCTCAAAAGGGGAGAAGGATGCCGTTGGATTCACCTCAGCCGGCGCCCAGAAAGGACCGGAAGCTACCGCTTTCGCTGGTCCTGGTCGTTCTCTACGAGCTGGCGAAAGCAATGTTCTTTGGCTGGGTATTTTGGCAGTGCTGGCAGGCGCAGGGGTCGGGCCTACCTCCATTTGGCGACGTCGAAGCCCACAATCCCATCTTTGAAGCGCCCTACTTCCTGGTTTTCGCGTTGATTGCCACTCTCCATCTGGTGCTCGTGCCGGGGCTGCTGGCGTTGGGAAGGTGGGCCAGAGTGTGCTCGACGTTCCCTTTGATTTGCGCGGTTTGCTGGTGGTTGCTGGTGCAGAAGGGCGGAGGACCGTTAGCGCTTCCGGTCGAGCCCTCGGTGGAGCTGGCGGCCATCACCGCAGAACTGGTTGCGATCGCCATCCTTTACGTCAGTCCTGAGTCGCGCGAGGTGTTTGCTTCGAAAGATTGAACTGCTCGTCCGCTCTCCTCTTTGTGCCCTGGTAAGCGGAGTGAAGGTTCTGCTCGAGAGCGACGAACGCACTGCGCACATAAAGCTACTTTAGAATTGATTCTTTGAGGGGACATCATGATCGATCCGGGCGCACTGGCGGCGCAGATTACCAAATTGATGGTGGAAGCCATGAAGGCGCACGATACCGAGCGGACCGGTACGCTCCGTCTGATCAAGGCGGCGCTGATGAACAAGGCTCTCGAGAGGAACGCCACCCTGACACCGGCCGAAGAGCAGCAAACGCTGGCCACGATGATTAAGCAGCGGCGCGACTCGATCGAGCAGTTTACCAAGGGCAATCGCCCGGAGCTAGCCGCGAAAGAAGCTGCCGAGATCGTAGTGATCGAGGAGTTCCTGCCCAAGGTGCTGGATGAGGCGGGCCTGAAAGCTTTGGTAGCCGAGGCAGTAGCCGAGCATGCGACTGCGAACGCCCATGCGCCGACGCCGAAAGACATGGGGCCGGTGATCAAGCTGGTGCAGGCGAAGATTCAGGCGAAAGGTCTGCGCGCCGAAGGGCGCATCGTGAGCGAGCAGGTGAAGACGGCGCTGTCGTGCGCCCCCGAAAAGTTGTAGGCCGGGGAGGAATCTCGCGGCTTGTGGAGATTCCGCGAACGCTATAATGCAACGACTGCATGGAAACTTCGCAACAACCAAGGGCTGTGCGCCCGAACTGGATTCACGCGTCGTTCGAGTCCAACGCCGCGCATTCGACAAAATATCGCCCGGATATTGACGGCCTTCGTGCGATAGCGGTCCTTGCGGTACTTTTCTTTCATGCCGGATTCGCATGGCTTCGGAGCGGATTCGTTGGCGTCGATATCTTTTATGTGATCTCCGGCTATTTGATTACGTCGCTTTTGGTCGACGATCTGGAACGCGGCAAATTCTCGCTGGTCCTGTTCTACGAGCGAAGGATGAGACGCATCTTCCCGGCTCTGTTCACAGTCCTGTTGTTTTGCGTCGCTGCGGCCGCCGTGCTTCTCGATCCGCAAGAGATGATCGGCTTCGGGAAGTCGCTCCTCACGGCGACTTTCTTCGTCAGTAACTTTTACTTTTGGCACAGCGCACAGCCAGCGGGTTACTTCGACGATAGTAACGTAAAGCCGCTGCTGCACACGTGGTCTCTTTCGGTAGAGGAGCAATTCTATCTTCTCTTTCCCTTGACACTTTTCTTGCTGTTTCGATGGGCGCGTAATCGGGTCGGCATCTGGCTCCTTGCTCTAACCGCCGTTTCGTTCGCGCTCAACATCTGGATGACAGCGCAGAGACCGGTCATGGCGTTCTATTGGTTCATCCCCCGCGCATGGGAACTGTCGATCGGCGCACTGTTGGCGCTGAAAGCAGTACCTCCTCTTCAGAACCGCGCCACCCGTGAGATTGCGGGATTGCTAGGTATTGCGACGATCGTCTGTGCTCTGAGGATGATCTCGCCCGACGCGCCATTCCCAGGCTACGTCGCATTGCTGCCATGCGTAGGAGCGTGGCTTCTGATCTACGCTGGACAGGCGGGCGGCTCTTGCGTGAAAACTCTATTGAGTTTTCGTCCGCTGGTTTTCATCGGCGTCATCTCCTACTCGCTCTACTTGTGGCATTGGCC
>CAZPEZ010000227.1:0-3061 GCA_964585715.1 uncultured Occallatibacter sp. | reverse complement strand
AAGGAGCCAACACCATGAGTGCATTTGCAGAGATTTTGGAGAACATCGGGCAGAACCCGGTAAAGAAGCGCGCGATAACGAACCAGGAAGTGCTGAACGAAGCATTCGCATACGCGAAACCAAGTTCGTTCTCGCGCGGTATGAGGATCGATCTGAACGGGTTGACGATTCTGCTGATCTCAGGCACGGCGTCGATCGACGAGAACGGCGTTAGCGTGCACATCGGCGATTTTCGCGCGCAGTTGCGGCGCACGTTCGCGAATATCACGGGGTTGCTGGCGAGCGAAGGATGCGGCTGGCACGATATCGTGCGCACGACATGCTACCTGCGCGACATCGAGCGCGACTACGACGCATTCAACGAAGAGCGCACGGCATTCTTCAAAGAGCAGGGACTCGATCCTCTGCCCGCGTCGACGGGCATCCAGGCGATTCTCTGCCGGCCAGAACTTCTCATTGAGATTGAAGCGATCGCCATGTTCCGCACGGTCAAAAACGCGTCCGCAGAGGAGTAACAATCATGCGCAGAGGCTTGGTGTTTGCAGCGGCATGCCTGTGGGCCGCATGCGGCGTTTCGAACAGCGCTGGGCAGATTGCGGGCCCGGGCGCGGTGAATGACACGAGCAAAGCCGCGCATGTCTGCGAGTGCGGCAAGCACCCGCCGGGACCTCCACGGGATCGCGAAGTCGTGCCCTACGCCGGCGAACCCGCCGACATGAGACCGTACGCGAAGTTTGCAGCGCCTTACGACACCAACTACACTCGCCCCAACATCTACGTCGGCGCGGCGCGGGATATTCCTGAGCCCAACGGTTTAACCGAGATACGCATTGGCTTCTTCGGTCCGATCGAGAACAACTCTGAATCCGTTCTTGGGTTGCGCATGCTGCACGGCGCGCAACTTGCCGTGGACGAATGGAACGCGCGTGGCGGCTACGGCGGCATACCGTTCAAGTTGATGCCCCACAACGACTACAACAACTGGCAGGCAAGGGCGGTTTACGGCGATGTGCGGCCCACCGACCCCGCTATCTGGGGCTCGGCTTCCGATGAGGCCGTGAAGATGGCTTACGACGAACAGGTGTGGGCCATCTTCGGTTCCATCAGCTCCGAGTCGACGCACATTGCACTGCGCGTGGCTCTGCGCGCAGAGCTTCCGGTCGTCAGCTCGGCCAACAGCGATCCCACGGTTCCGGAGACTACGATTCCGTGGTACTTCGGGACCATGCAGGACGACCGGCAACAGTATCAGACGCTGGCGCGGCGCATTTATTCCGAGCTTGGCTTGAAACGCGTCGCGGTTCTCAGGGCCAGCAGCCGGTACGGCCGTTTTGGCCTTCCGAAATTTCTCGATGCCTCGCGGCGGCTGGGTCATCCCGTGGTCATGGAGCAGATCTTCCAGCCGGGCGATAAGGACTACACGAAGCAGCTAAGGGTGATCCGCGACTCGCGGCCTGACGCCGTGCTTTTGGTGGGAGATGAGTTGGAGGCGGCGAGGATTCTGAAGCAGATGCGGGCAGCAGGGATGAAGCAGCGCGTGTTTGGCGCGTACCGTACTTTGGGCGATACGCTGCTGAAAGAGGCAGGCGATGCTGCTGAGGGGTTCGAGGCCGTGTATCCTTACGACCCCACGCGCAACGATCCGCGCTGGCTCGATTTCAACCGCCGCTTTGTTGACCGCTTCCACGAAAAGCCGGAGCAGTTTGCTTCGATGGCTTACGACACGATGAACATGCTGCTCGATTCGATCTGCAAAGCTGGGTTGAATCGCGCGCGCATTCACGACGCGCTCGCGGATATCGAAGAGTACGACGGTGTGACCGGGCACTTCGTTTTCGACCCCAACCAAAAGAACGTAGCGCCGATGTATCTAGGAACGGTGGAGCATGGCGCGATTACTTACCGACTTGGGACGGTCGAGAAGAAGCCGGGAGGGCATGGCAGTGCTGATGTGAACGGACCGCCTGGTGCGCCAGTAACGCCCTACGCCAGCGTAGGTGAGGACGGGGTGAGCTTTGCGGGGCCGCGATCCGCCATCCCGCCACCGGGACCAGTGCGCGTGATTCTGTTTGGACCGCAAGCCGCGGAGATTGCTGGGTCGCCGGAAGTCTTGAGTGCATTACACGACGGAGAGCGCGGGGGCCGGAAGTGGACAATTCTGCCGGTTGAAAGCACG
This sequence comes from uncultured Occallatibacter sp., assembly GCA_964585715.1. Taxonomy (GTDB): domain Bacteria; phylum Acidobacteriota; class Terriglobia; order Terriglobales; family Acidobacteriaceae; genus Telmatobacter. Next base: position 885 of record CAZPEZ010000227.1, on the reverse strand, counting down.
CAAAACTGGGGCGCTGCTTCGACTCAATTGGTCCACGCCCTGATGGACGAGCATGCTTTGGCGATTGTGGCATTGGATCGCGATTCAAGCCATCTCTCGGAGCAACTCGCTCTGAAGTGCTTTGTCCCAGTGGTGGCACTGAGCAGTGACAAGGCTCTGACTTCAGCCGACATTCCCTGGATTTTCCGGCTACCATCCGAGAGCACGCCTGCTTCGGCATTACGTCTTTTGCTCGATGCGGCTGAGCGCGCAGGCGCCAACCCGGAAAAGATCAGGGATGTACTGGGTTCGGGGGCCGATTTTGAAGGATTGGCATTTCTGCCGACGGGCGAGCCACTCGATCGGTAGTCTTGACGCGCTCCAGCAGTGCTCGCGCTCTGATCGCAGCCACGTGATAAACTGCCGTCATGTCGGGATGGTTCGCCGCTTCTCCGTCCTATCGACGCGCTCCGCTTGTCTTCGGCCTCTGTCTACTGGCATTTCTTTTTGCATTTGAAGCCAAGACAGCCTGGTATGGCCCAGCGGCCGGTTTCGGCGGTAGTGTTCGCGCCGCAAAGGCGCAACCCGTCACCTCGCCCGAGGTCGTGGAGCACGGTGTGCCCGCGCCAGACCCGGCGCACCCGCATGTAGCATTCTCATTGCTTCCTCAAGTCGCGACAGCAATGTTTGCGGGTCTCCCCGCCCGCGCACTCGGCGAAATCTTGCCCAGCCAGTATCCGCATTTTCTGGCTGCCGGCTTTTCGTTCGCCAATCTCTTCCGTCCCCCGCCGACTTTCTAACTCTTCATTCATCGCATTCTGATTCCGTCGTCAGCCTTGGCTGTGGAGCTCCGCGGTATTTGTGTGATTGGACTCACCGCGGCGCAGCGCATCCTCGCGAAGAAAT
>CAZPEZ010000226.1:0-3079 GCA_964585715.1 uncultured Occallatibacter sp. | reverse complement strand
CAAACGCATTTCGCGCCGATGCAGTACGACGAGCGTTGTTTCCAATTCAGCGATATTCTGCTTGCGGGGCTGTTCCATGAAACAAATATAGGCCTTTGCTGAAGGGTATATCGTGAACAACCGTCCAGACCGCGCTGATCTCGATTGCTCAAAGATATTCGCGACGGGTTGGTGGCCCACCCGGCAGTAACGGATGTATAACGTCCGGGTTGGGGGTGATCCGGGTGGAATGCTGGTTGGATGTCAATGGTGGCAATCTCAAGTCGCCGCCTGTTCCTATCGCCGTCGCTAGCGCAAGTGTCTTATGAAGGAAAAGAAATAGGGTGCAAGGCTTCCGCCGAAACGAGGATTGATCTCCAGCAAAAACGGCCGGTGCTTCACAACTTTGTAGTTCACGCAGCAGAGTCCTTCGAATTGGATCTTTCGCAATACGCGCGAGAACAAATCCAGATATGGGCAACGATGAACCACTTGGAGATTATCGGCATGTTGCCCTTTGATCGGCGTGTCGGTAGAAAAGCCATACTTGATATTCAGAGCCTTAACGATTCTGCCGTCCACAAACAGGATGTGTGTGGCAAATTCTGTGGATCCCGGTATGAGTTCCTGGCAGAAGTATTCGGCATCAGTGATGTGGTCGCGTTGCGCCGTCTCGTCCTCGCAGGTGCGGATGATGTAACAATCTTTCCCCCATTCCCCGATTCGCTTTTTCAGGATGTAGGGCGTCTTTAGCGCGAAACCCTGCGTCATTTTGGGAATGTACCGGCCAAATCCGGCCTGGACGAGCGCCTGATTAAGCTCATACTTGTCGTTGCAAAGGTGTACTAATTCCGCAGCGGGCAGGGGAAGCGCATTCTTCTTTACCTGGGAATGTCGGCGAGCTTCCTCCAGGGCGGGTAGACTCATGGGCACGACGATGTCATACAGTTGAAAACTGTTCTCGGTTATAGACCCAATTCAACTTGGTGGGGCAAGCGCCGGAATCCCCTCTTGATTTCGTTTTCCCACTCGGGCTTTCCCGAAAACAAGATCTTCTTGGCGCCCCCTGGAGAGAGCAATGCCCAGAGCTTCTCTGATTTCACATAGAGCAGATTTCTTTGCCAGGCAATCCTTGCGCGCACGGCGGCCAAGTTCGGCGAGGCCGAGCCGAAGATACCCAAACGACCTTGCGATAAGAAGCTCCCGCTCATGGTCCGTCAAGAATGAGACATGGGCGGTTGCACCATAAATACGACTTTCGTCGAGGCAATTCGACGAAAGAGGCCAAAGCACTCATCTAAGCTGACATACGCCAGAGACATTCGGGAGAATGGGGAGCAATCCAGCAAGCCGTCAGTGTCGTTTCAGATAACAGTACGCGGAAATGTTGCTTACATAGTTATTTCCGTGTAGGGACGAAAAAACGCTGGATTCGCCACAACAGCGAAGGTTCCGATCTGACTGCACTCCAGAGCGTGAACGACTTTTCATCATTGGGAGAGTAGTAAATCTCCAGCCGAGGGTTACAATTCGGCGCACAGGAATCCGCAGACGCTGGGAGAAGACAGATGAGAATTAAACCGACGCGACGGTATGGATTCGGAGCGCAGATTGTCGCTATCCTCTCGATCGCCCTGATGGAATTCCTCACAGGCTGCACGGCGAAGAAGCCCGTTGGCCAAATGAAACCGATGGTTCTAGCGATGCCGTTGGCACGTGTCGTCGCGGGCTGCAGAAGCGAAGACGGCCTGCCGGATTCGAATTGCACTCCAGGTGCTGTCCGAACCACTGACTTGCAGAGCATTTGCCACGGCGGAAGCACGAAGCAATATCGCCCGCCGACTAGCTACACTAACAAGTTGAAGACTCAGCAAATCGCCGAGTACGGATATGCCGACACCAGCCTCGCGGATTATGAAGAGGACCACCTCATCTCACTCGAGATCGGAGGAGACGGTTCGGATCCCAAGAACTTGTGGCCCGAGTCGCATTCTGGGCAGTACAACTCATACGTGAAAGATCAGATTGAGAATTGGCTGCACAAACAAGTGTGTTCAGGCGCGATGAGACCACAAGACGCCCAGCACGGGATCGCGACGAACTGGAAGCAATACATTCCCAACGCACTTGGGGACAAGGCAAACAAGAAACGGGAAATTGAATGAGGCCGGTCACTAAATAAAGGACTACCTTTTCGGCAACATGACGCGCACAGTGTTGATTACTTCGTTATTTCCGCGTAGAGGGTGATCGGCCCGCGATCACTGGATTCGTCCGTATTCTGATGCCTCGGATCGTGGAAATCGTGGCGGGAAGGCCGGGAACGGCCCCACATGGTGGCTTTCCGTTCTCAAAATCCCTTCAGGGGTAAGTCTTCCCGCTAATCCAAGAATGAGCGCGATTGTGCATCTATCGGAGCGGAAACATTTGATTAGAGGCTGATAGGTATCGTCTTCGTTAACGCGCGATTGCATCTGGGTTCAGCCGAAGTTTATCGCCAATTTCGAATTCCTTGGATGGAGTGTGCTGCAGAAGTGCACGAATGAGGGGGGCAACATGACCTAACCAAATCGTGAACGTGCTGTGCAATCGATAAGGGCGGGCCCCTTGAGATCGGTTTTCAGGAGCAGATCTCAAACCACCTTCAAGCAGCTGCGGTCAAAAGCCGTGGTTGTGAGCGTTGGAGGAAAAGCATAAGGAACACTTGTGCAGGTAAGCGTCCGAGAGACGAACGAGAGTGAACCTTTTGATGACGCGTCGTTAAGAATTCAGGTGTCGTCGAAACCAGAGGCGTCCATTTCTTCTGGGATAAATCTGCTGGGTGCCTGGTGACTGAGCAGGTGGCGACCGGCGTAGAGAAGGCGTGAAGCGGATGCAGGCGATTGCACGGAACTGCAGGAACCAGTCTCCGATGCTAAGGGAGAAGCCCAAGCGGCCAAAACCGCGAGGCGAGAGTACTGAAGCGGAGCACTGGGACGGACCGACTCGTAGGAGCGATGAAAGCCCTGTAATGGGGCTAGAGCAAAGGGGTCGGGTCAGGTTGTGGCATCACCGAAACAACTGGCAACAGGATGAACTCGATGCATGCGACAAACAAACC
>CAZPEZ010000225.1:0-3300 GCA_964585715.1 uncultured Occallatibacter sp. | reverse complement strand
CTCGCGCCGGTCGTCGGGGGATACTCCGCATTGACGGGCGCTTCGCTGCGAGCCTCGGCGGGCAGCACGGGAGACTTATCGCCAAGGTAGCCGTCGGCGAACAGAATGTCGCGTGCGAGGCCAACTTTTCTTAAGCCCAGGATGATGAGGCCGTTCAGGTCCGTCTCGTTCTTGAACATGCCGTGGAAGGCCGAGCGCGGATAGCGATGATGGTTGTTATGGTAGCCGTCGCCGAAAGTGAGCCACGCAAGAATGTGATTGTTCTTGCTGTTGTTCTTCATGTTGTAGTTCTCATAGCCGAAAGTGTGGCCAAGAGAGTTGACGGCCCAGACGGAATGCTGAAAGAGCACAGTTCGCAGGCAGGCCGCGAAGAAGCAGCCCCACGCATCGGTCAACCCGCCGAAGGCATAGCCGATGAGCCACGGAACAGCGACAGAGACAACCGGCCATACGTAATGCGTGCGGGCGTAGAAGCGGATGACCGGATCGCGCGCCAGATCGCGACCGTAGACATTGATGTCGGTGCTGGTTTCGTCGAACATCCACCCAATGTGCGCGTGGAAGAGACCCCTGAGCGAGTTCTCATGTTCGCAGTGGCCGTCAACGAACGGGCTGTGGTTGTCGCCGCAGTTGTCGGTATGGGCGTGATGGCGCCGGTGGTCGGTTGTCCAGGTGAGCAGCGAGCTCTGAAACGACATCGAGCCGAACGCGCCCAGCATATAGGCAACCCAGGGGGCCGTCTCAAAGCTCTTGTGCGAGAAATAACGGTGGAAGCCGACGCCCGTCCCCATGCCAACAATGAAATACCCGACGGCGAAGGTGATGACTTCAACCCAATGGATGGGATGCGTCCAGAACCAGAAGATGCTCGCCACCGAGCCGGCCAGCGGAAAGCCAATCAGGAAAGTATTGTCCAGGCGCTTCTTCAGCCCAGCGTGAACGGAAATCATGCCGGGGGGCCGGTTCACGATTTGCAGGTTATCTCGCGAGATCGCCAATTCGCACTCTCCTCTTCACTATAGTCTCGTAGACTGCGGTCTTTGGGTCAGACGCAACATCCCGTGCTCCGTTAGATGAAGAATAAGGCCGCGGAGTTCCAGCAAAAACGTGTCGTAGCACGCCCGCATGCCGTTGCTGCGGATTTATCCCAGCGCGCCCTCGGCGGTAATCTCGACCGTCGGCTGAAGCATCTTCGATACCGAGCAGTATTTCTCGATGGAGAGTTCCACAGCCTTCTGCAACTTCTCCAGCTCGATCGGGCCATAACCTTTAAACCGCAAGTGAATCTTCGTGTACACAGCCGGAACCGCATCCGCCCGCTCGCCTTCCACTTCTACCTCCAGGCGGTCCGGGCTCTGGCGTTGCTTCTTCATGATGTGCAACACGTCCATCGCGCTGCATCCTGCCAGCGCCGATAGCAAGGTCTCCATTGGGCGCAGGCCAGCATTCTCGCCGCCCAGATCCGGCGGTCCGTCGATCACTCCCATGGCGCCCGCGGCGTTCGTCGCCACAAACCTGGACGGCCCTGTCTGCACCAGTTTGACCCGCGTGTTCCCTGCCATCAGTTGCTTCCTTTTCCGCAGCCCTCTTTGCCGCCGGTTGAAAACAGATCGCTCGAAAGGTATCGATCGCCCTGATCGCACAAGATGAACACCACTACGCCCGACTCGAGCTTGCCCGCCAACCGGCATGCCGCCGCACAGGCGCCACCTGACGAAACGCCGGAGAAAATTCCCTCTTCGAGCGCCAGCTTGCGCGTCATGTTCTCGGCTTCATCCTGTGTCACGTCCAGGGTCAAATCCACGCGCTGTGGCTCAAAGATAGCCGGCAGATATTCCTTCGGCCACCTGCGGATTCCCGCAATCTTTGCGCCCTCAGACGGCTGCACGCCGACGATCCGCACCTGGGGATTCTGTTCTTTCAGGAACCTCGACGTTCCCATGATGGTCCCAGTGGTTCCCATCGCCGACACGAAATGCGTGATCGTCCCTTTCGAGTCTCGCCAAATCTCAGGTCCGGTTGTTTCGTAGTGCGCGCGCCAGTTATCGGGATTGCCGAACTGGTTCAGCATCACCACTCCGCCCTTGGCCACCTGCTCCCGCGCGTAATCAATCGCGCCTTCCATTCCTCCATCGGCCGAAGTCAGCGTCACCTTGGCCCCAAAGGCCTCCATCGTCGCCACGCGTTCCGCGGTGGAGCTCTCCGGCATCACCAGCTCAATTTCCAAACCCTTCACCGCCGCGATCATGGCCAGCGCGATTCCGGTGTTGCCGCTGGTCGGCTCGATGATGCGCACGCCCGCCTTCAGCTCCCCGCGCTTTTCCGCTCCTTCAATCATGAACTTTGCCGCGCGATCCTTAACCGAAGAGCTGGGGTTGTTGCCCTCGACCTTTCCGTAGAGCCGCACCGCTGGGTTGGGGTTCACCCGGCGCAGTTCGACCAGTGGAGTACTGCCCACAAGGTCCACTACATTCATTTCTTCCCTCCGCGATTCGCGTGCCGTATTCCATTATCGCAATAACGCACGAGGAGCGAGATGCGCACCTTGAAAGATGTCATCTCTATCGTTCACTCCTTTGGTGAAGGATCCGATCCTGCCGCTCTTCAAGCAGCAGTACCCGTAAGATAGTTCCAACAGCGAATCTGGAGTGGCGATGACCGAGCAATTGCTGCGATTCAACGGTGCTGTCGAACGCGATCCAGCCATCGACTCCTGGATGACTGAGCATCGAGGCGAACTGGGGGCCATCGCGCGCAAGTGGTTTGAAGTGATGCGAAAAAGCGGAGACGAAGTCCGGGAGCTACTGCATGACGGCTGTCTGGTCGCATGCCTGGGCGACGCACCGTTCGGCTACGTCAATGTTTTCAAATCGCATGTTAATGTTGGGTTCTTTCGCGGCGCGGCGCTGCCGGATCCAACCCGCATTTTGCAAGGCGCCGGGAAACGCATGCGTCATGTGAAGCTGATGCCGGGAATTGCGGCTGATGACCGATCGCTCAGCAAGCTCATCGAGACCGCTTACTCCGATATAAAAGCACGCGTTGAAGACGGCTAGCTGCCGCAATCTACCGGCTACAGGCTGTTCGTCGCTTCACGCACAACCGGCTTCTTCTTGCTCGCGTCCACTTCGCCGCCAGCGTGCATGTCACTTCGCCGATCCATCCACTCATCCAGCCGCGAGCGCTTGAAGCGCCACCGGTTGCCCAGCTTGAATGCGGGCACAAATCCATCCGAGGCGTATTTATAGAGAGTGTCTGCGGAGATGCCAAGGTAATTTGAGGCCTGGCGAATGTCCATGA
>CAZPEZ010000224.1:0-3302 GCA_964585715.1 uncultured Occallatibacter sp. | reverse complement strand
GCCAAACTGATTGCAGACTTTCTCGTCTACATCAGCAAGGAGTGTGTACGGAAGGCCGTACTTTGCGCGAAACTTGGCCTGGGCCTTGGGTGTATCGCGCGAGATGCCCAGCACGACCGCGCCGGCGGCCTGGAGTTTCTTGAAGGTGTCGCGGAATCCGCAGGCCTCGATCGTACAGCCGGGCGTATCGGCGCGGGGATAGAAGAACAGGATGACCGGTTTTCCTTTAAAGTCAGAGAGGCTTACTTCCTTGTCTTCGTCGGTCTGGAGCGTGAAGTCGGCAACTTTCTTATTCAGATCCATTGGAGTTTCCCTCGTATGCCGGGTGGCCCTGGTACACCGGATCAATTGACCGCCAGCTTGCATTATGGCCGAGCGGGCCTCGTCGCGTCATCGCGCAGGCTGTGCGTTTTCGCCTGCTCTTTCGCGATCGCACTTCTGGCGGCATCTCCCGCCGCTGCGCAGTATCCGGGACAGGTCGACAAGAAGGACAAAGACAAGGAAGCGCCCTCATTGCGTGCTATTGCCGTTCTCGAGTGGACGGGCGATCTGACCAAGCCCAAGACCAGCCGGCTGGTGCCCATCACGGTCTACGACGGTCAGCAACTCCAGGACGGAAGTGTTTACATGGCGCGGCCGGAGCCAATGGCTGTGGCCGATGGCGTGGAGTACATCCTGCAGAAGAACGGCGCGAAGCTGGGACTCTACGACGTGGAGAAATCGGGGCAGGAGCAAGGATCGTGGGTGGGTTTTGGTGCATGGAAGTCGATGCCCAAACCCGAGCCGGCTCCTGCTGTGGCGCAGAAGATCGACGAAGACGATGCAAATAGCGATCGGCCAGTTCTACACCGCAAGCACAGCTCAGGCAGCGACTCATCAAAGGATGGCTCAGGCCCACAAGGTCCTCCGCCCGATCCTGATCGCCCGACATTACACAAAGCCCCAGACGCAAGTCAGACCCCGAGCCAGTCTTCAGGCTCTGACACGAGCAATGCGCCGGCCGATCCCGACCGGCCCACGCTGCACAAAGCGCCCGATGCGAGCCAGACCTCCAGTTCGCCTTCAACACAATCCTCGGGCCAGCCATCGGGCGCAAACTCAAGTTCCGCGTCGACACCGTCCGATCCTGACCGTCCTCAGTTGAAGCGCGGCAAGGCCAAGCAGCAGGCCGATGAGGGCTACGTGTCGTCGGTGGAGAATACTGATCCTGATCGGCCGCGCCTTTTGCGGGGCAAACCGGCAGAGAATGGGCCGGCCGTCACGCCGACCTTGATGGGCCTGCCTTCGGATATGGAGCAGGCTGTTGCGGTCTCCGATCCGCGCAACCGCCCCGATCACCCCTGGAGCTACAGCTGGGCCAATCTGGACGACGAGGCAAAGATGAAGGCAGCCATGGAAGACGCCGCCCGCACAGCTCTCGGCATTCAGACCCCTCCGCCCGCGCCGGCTCCCAGGAAGACCGCCGCGACGAGAGCCAAAGCCAAGTCAACTGCTCCGCTGGAGCCCGCGCCCCTGGTGGATGAAGAGTTCCGTGTCTTCGAGCTTGCTTACGGCTCAGGAGCAACACTGGTGATGACGGCCCATACCGACGGTCCGCCCAACCAGCAGAAGTACGTCACGCTCATCGGGCAGCCCGATCTTTACGGCAGCCTGCTCGTACTGTTCAAGAACGTCGGGGATGGGGCGCATCTCGACGATTCACCGCGGATGCGCCTGGTCGATGCGGTCGACGCTCTCGCCGACAATCGCGGCGAGCTGCTCTTCGAGCTGCGCGGCAAGACCCAGCGGCAGTTCGCGCTCTATCGCGTGGTGCGCGGCACAGCAACACAGCTTTTCGTCACGGGCGGGGGCGCAACCGCAATCGAAGCGCAGAATTGATCCCGTTGAAACCAGCCAACTTCCTTGGTCCTGTCGAAGAATCTACGAATATACGGTGACTTTGGTGAAAACAGGGGCCGCCGGGGGGCTATACTAGCCCTGTCTCCGATAGAATCCAGACAGCAAGAGTGGGAAAATCCAGCCACTCTTCAAGGATCAACAGAAGAATGGCGTCCGTCTTAACTGCTCCCGCTGCTACGTCTTCGGACGAAGCACATGCCCTCCACTCGAATGACAAGACAACTGCAGGCCACGCCGTAGCAGCGCGCGAGCTCGTGCACATGGGCAAGGCTGCAACTGTCCCTGCAGGCATGAACTGGCTCACGCTCGTGACTGTTGCCCTCTTTCATGCCGGCGCGCTGGCCGCGTTCTTCTTCTTCAGCTGGGGACGGCTTGCCGTCATGGCGATCCTCTACGTGCTGGCCATCAATGTCGGCATCGGGATGTGCTATCACCGCCTGCTGACGCATCGTGGTTATCAGACGCCCAAGTGGGTCGAGTATGCGATGAGCATCTTCGCCACCATGTCGCTGGAAGGCGGGCCGATCTTCTGGGTCTCGACCCATCGTGTGCATCACCAGCTTAGCGACCAGGAAGGCGATCCGCACACCCCGCATGAAGGCGGCTGGTGGGCCCATATGGGTTGGATTCTGTTCGGCGAGGCGCTCCATGCGCAGACTAAGGTTCTGGCCCGCTACGTGCCCGATCTCAGCAAAGACCGCTTCCACGTCTGGCTGAGCAAGTATCATTGGCTCCCCATCACCGCCAGCGGCGTTCTGCTTCTGGCCGGCGGTTGGATCTGGGGCGGATGGGTCAATGGAGTGGCGATGGTCCTGTGGGGCGTGCTGCTGCGCGTCACGCTCGGCCTGCACGCGACCTGGCTTGTGAACTCCGCGACACACATGTGGGGCAGCCGACGGTTTGAGACCCGCGACGACTCGCGCAACAGTTGGTGGGTAGCTCTCTTGACGGGCGGCGAAGGCTGGCACAACAACCACCACGCGCACCCGGTTTCAGCGCGGCACGGCCTTAGATGGTGGGAGATCGACCCCAACTTCTACGGCATCTGGCTGCTCTCGAAGATCGGCTTGGCGAAGAAGATTAGCATCGCCAAGTTCGACCCGAAGAACCCCAAGCCGGCAGGGCTGTAAGAACGAATCGAGTTCAGTGTCGAAGAGGCCACCCGCTGCGGGTGGCCTCTTCGTTTTGGCCCAGCAACGCGCGGCTTACGCCCTACCCGCTTGGCGCCAAAGCGCGCCCATAAAATGGCCAGCCCCGATGGGGTTCACCCACCGGGGCTGATTTTTTACGCAGGATTCGGCAAAAGGACCTGTAAGCCGAATTCTGTTCAGGACCCCGAAAGGTCCCTCGTGCGGTCATTCCTCTAGGCGCCGCGTTGCCGCGGACACTCATCAGCGACCTAC
>CAZPEZ010000223.1:0-3349 GCA_964585715.1 uncultured Occallatibacter sp. | reverse complement strand
GCGAAGAGACGGTCAAGCGGCATCTGTCGAACATCTTCGACAAGACCGGCGTTTCGACGCGTCTCGAGCTAGCCCTCTTCGCCATCGCCCACCATCTCGTCACCCCCCAGCAGTAGCTCAGCCTCTAGCGGCTTCCCGCGTTGCGATCTCGTAGAGGCTCATCTCTCTCCACGTCCAAAAACCTGCGTCGTCGGGAATAAGATTCCTCCCCGCCGGTTAACAGCTACAGAGAGCCGCTGCTTTTCAATACGTGAGATACACTGTTCAGGCTGTGGCCGAGCATCCAGGCGATTTCGGGTCGTTTGAAGAGTTGGCGATGCCTCATTTCGCCAAGCTCTTCAACTTCGCGTGCTGGCTCGCGCGCGACACGACCGTGGCCGAAGACCTGGTGCAGGAGACGTACATGAAGGCCTTGCGTGGTTTCTCCTCATTCCAGCAGGGGACAAACTTCCGCGCCTGGATTTACCGGATTCTGCGCAACACCTTTCTCACCTCGCAGACCGGTCTGAAGACCACAGCCGCAATCGATGCTGAAGACGAGACAGCGCCTGAACTCGCTACGCAGGCGACGCCAGAATCGATCTTGATGGCGCGGGTGGAGCTTGAAGCGATTCAGCAGGCGCTGGAGTCCCTGCCGGTCCACTATCGCGAAGTGATCCTGCTGTGCGATCTGGAAGAGATGAGCTACCAGGAGATTGGGCAGACGCTTTCGATCCCCATCGGCACGGTGATGTCGCGGCTGTTCCGTGCACGCAAGGCGATGCGTTCGTTGCTCTCGACTCAAGCGGAGGGGGCACGCCCATGATCTGCGAACAGTGGCGCGACAAACTCGATGCCTATGTGGACGGCGCCGAGGGCGACTTCAAAGGCCTCGAGGAACACCTGCGTTCGTGTCCTTCCTGTTCGGCAGAGGTTCTGAGCCGTGTGCAGCTCAAGCGCGCGACGCGAGCCGCCGCTGCGCGCTATACGCCCTCTCAGGGATTTCGCCTGCGAGTCGAGAAAAGCGTGCGAGCCAAGCGTGGGCCGGTCCGATTCATCCTATGGATTCCAAGTCTCACGGCGGCAATCGCGGCGCTGCTCATTGTCATGTCAGTTGTCCTCTGGGAGCGGCATCAGGTCCACGAGATTGCCGTCGCCCAACTCCTCGACATGCACGTGGCCACCATCGCCAGTCCCAATCCCGTTGACGTTGTGTCGACCGATCGTCACACGGTCAAGCCGTGGTTCCAGGGTAAGCTTCCGTTCACGTTCAACATTCCGGAGCTCGCAGGCTCGCCCTACAAGCTGCTCGGGGGCAAACTCGTCTACATCCATGACCAGCCGGCTGCGCAACTTCTCTTCGAATTGCGCAAGCATGAGCTCTCGGTCTTCATCGCTCAGGAGACAAAAGGCGCGTCCTCCACGGGTGAATCCGAAACCCGAGAGAATGGCTTCTCCGTGGAAAGCTGGACTCAGGACGGGCTCCGCTATGTCATTGTCAGCGACACGAACGCTGGCGATGTACGCGATCTCGGCAATCTGCTGAAAGCTGTTGCAAAGCAGTAGGGCCGCGTGCGCCAAGACGGCTCACAACAGGAATTGCTTCTCCAGCCTGTCGAGCAAGTCGTCCGTTGCTGTGCAAACGCCTGTGTGCACCGGCGAGGTTTGGATGACTGTGCTGCGCGGCGAAACCAGCCAATGAAAGCGCTCCCGCCGCGAGAGTTGTGCGATGGCTCCGGCGAAAGGATCACCTTGACAAATGCGCCGAACCGCCTCGAGATGGTTGCTCATCAGTTCGATATCCGCTTTGGGCGAAACGGCTTTGAGTCGCTCGGGGTTCAGACGAATCCGCGCGGCCAGATAGTCCTTCTCCAGGCAGAAGACTATGATGCCGGCGTTCATGAATTCCTCGCGCTCGACGCGCGGCACGACACGCAGAATTGCGTAGTCAAACGAGGCGGGCGCGTGTATCCATCGCCTCCTTTTCGAAGATGTGCGAGGCGCTCAACCGCCGGACGAGGAAGTCGAAATAGGCGGCTCGGCGAACCGCCGCGCTCACCTCGCCGGGAATAGATTCGAGCCACTCGTCGGGCACCAAGCCGACAATCTCTTCTATGCCCTTCGAGGTGAGCCTCTCACGCGCAATCGTCGCTGCCTGCGGTATTTGCGAGGCCCAGCGTAGAAGGATGTGGCTGCGGGTCTCGGCGAACGGAGCCTCGATCTTCTCTTGCATGCTGTCCCAATCGTGATGGAAGTAAAGCGCGGCCCCGTGATCGATCGGATAGAGTTTTCGGTGCCAGACGAGGAGATTCGTATTTCTCGCGGTTCGATCTACGTTCTGGGTGAATGCGTCGAACCAGACTGCCAGCGAAGCTTCTTCCGGCGAAGCGGTGTCGCGCGCGGCAGGGTCGAAGGTGACGGATCCCGGCAGATAGTCGATCGCGAGATTCAATCCGGCGCTCGTCTTGAGGAGTTGGCGGATCTCATAATGCGGTTCGTTCCGACCCAGCGTCGCAGCGATTTCAATAAAGACGATCTCTGGCACGCGCAGACCAAGCGCTCGCCCAATCTCCCCGGCGATCAACTCCGCAATCAACGCGAGAATGCCCTGCCCGGCGCCGCGAAATTTGACGACGTAGAGCCCAAGGTCGTCTGCCTCTACAATGGCGGGCAGAGACCCGCCCTCGCGTAGGGGCACCACATAGCGCGTCGCGGTCACAGTGCGGAGCATCGAAAGATCAGTTTAATTGGGGCGGGACCGGCGTCGATTGCATTTGGTCCGCTTTCGAAGAGCATATGCCTGCGAGGAGTGGAGAGGAATGAAAATCGGATTTCTGGGATTGGGAAAGATGGGAACGCCAATGGCGTTGCGATTGATTGCCGCCGGACATGAATTGTCAGTGTGGAACCGCACAGAGGGACGGACGGAGCCTCTGGCGCGCGAAGGCGCGATCGTCGCCGGAAACCCGGCCGAAGCCGAGTTGGGCGCAGACGCCGTAGTCACGATGCTCTTCGACGACATCGCGCATGAAGACGTGCTCTTCGGACCCAATGGACTGATGGACGCACTGACGCCCGCCACCCTCCATATATCCTGCAGCACCATCAGCGTGGCGTTATCCGAGCGCCTCACCCACGAACACGCGCAGCGTGGCATTCCGTTCGTCGCTGCTCCCGTCTTCGGTCGTCCCAACGTCGCCGAAGAGGGCAAGCTTTGGATCGTCGCCGCCGGCTCGGCCGGCAACATCGAACGTGCCCGCCCGATCCTCGAACCACTCTCGCGCGGCATCTCGATCGTCGGCAAGGAGCCACGCCAGGCGCACGCTCTCAAGCTGGGCGGAAACTTCCTGATCAGCGCCATGATTCATTC
>CAZPEZ010000222.1:0-3361 GCA_964585715.1 uncultured Occallatibacter sp. | reverse complement strand
GAAAGCTCGTCGATGCCCAGAATCGCGATGATGTCCTGCAGGTCTTTGTAGCGCTGCAGAATCTTCTTCACGCCCTGCGCCACGTTGTAGTGCTCGTCGCCCACCACGCGCGCCGCCAGGATGCGCGAGGTTGACGCCAGCGGATCGACGGCTGGATAAATACCCAGCTCCGACAGCGGCCGGCTCAGCACCGTGGTCGCGTCGAGGTGCGCAAACGTCGTTGCCGGCGCCGGATCGGTTAAATCGTCGGCAGGCACATACACTGCCTGGACCGAGGTGACCGAGCCTTTGCTGGTCGACGTGATTCTCTCCTGCAGTTCGCCCATTTCCGTGGCAAGGTTCGGCTGGTAGCCCACAGCCGAAGGCATGCGGCCCAGCAGGGTCGATACCTCGGATCCTGCCTGGGTGAAGCGGAAGATGTTGTCGATGAACAACAGCGTGTCTGAGCCTTCGACGTCGCGGAAGTACTCGGCAACGGTAAGGCCGGTGAGTGCCACACGCAGACGCGCTCCCGGCGGCTCTGTCATCTGGCCATACACCAGGGAGCATTTCGAATTGGCGAAGTCACCTGGCTTGATCACGCCGGACTCAGTCATTTCCGCCCACAGGTCGTTGCCCTCGCGGGTCCGCTCACCCACGCCGGCAAACACCGAGAAGCCGCCATGGTTCTTTGCGACGTTATTGATGAGTTCCATGATGACGACGGTCTTGCCGACGCCTGCGCCCCCGAAGAGGCCGATCTTGCCGCCCTTCAAAAACGGCTGGATCAAGTCAATTACCTTGATGCCGGTCTCGAACATCTCCTCGCGCGTCGACTGCTCGTCGAACAACGGTGCCGGACGATGAATTGGCATGCGCGTCTTCTCGCCGACAGGTCCGAGCTCGTCGACGGGCTCGCCGATTACGTTGATCACGCGGCCCAGTGTCTCTTTCCCCACTGGTACGCGAATGGGACCGCCGAGGTCGAGCGCCTTCATGCCGCGCACCATGCCGTCGGTCGCTTCCATCGCCACCGTACGCACGCGACCCTCGCCCAGGTGCTGCTGCACTTCGAGAATCACGTTGATGGGCGTGGGCACCTTGAAGCCCTCGCTGGTGACGCGCAATGCCTGATAGATAGGCGGCATCGTCGCCTCTTCAAACTGCACGTCCACCGCCGGACCAGAGATCTGAATTACCCTGCCTGTGTTTTCTGCCATGTCTGCCTTCTTCGAGAACTAAACAGCGGCCGCGCCGCTGACAATTTCAATGATTTCCTTGGTGATGGCGGCCTGCCGCACACGGTTCATCTGCAGCGTGTAGGCGTCGATCATGTCCGATGCGTTGTTGGTCGCCGAATCCATCGCCGTCATACGCGCGGCCTGCTCAGCTGCCACCGACTCCGCCATCGCGTGATACAGCATGGCGAATACATACTGCGGAATCAGTCCGGCAAAAAGCTCTTCCGCCGGCTGCTCGTAGATATAGTCAACCTCGGACGTTCCGAACTTCTTCGATTCTTCCTCGGCCTCGTGAGTATCCGCAGGCTCCAGTTCGATGCCCGCGCTCAGCGCAGCTTCGGCCGCACGCTCGCGCTCTTCCTGTGTCGGCTCCACGGCTCCGGCAACCAGCGGTTTGCCGATCTTGATCAGCGGCAACAGCTGCTCGACCACAAGCCTCTGCGAGATCACCGACTTGAACTCGTTGTAGACGATGTACGCCGAATCGATCTCTTCGTGCACGTAGCGCGCAATGATGTCTTTCGCGAGTTCGTACACACGGCCGGTCTCGAGTTTCTCCAGCATCCCCGGATGATCGCCCGTGATCTCGACCGCTCCCTTGCGCTCGCGTGTCTTGTGCGTATGACCTTCGGCGTCCGTCGTCTCGCTGTAAACGGCGACAGGGTAGCGGCGGCGCATCTGGTCGCGACCCTTGCGCCCCACCGCCTCCACATCGATCTGCTTGTCTTTGTTGCCGCCAATGAACTGGTAGGCGATCTTCAGAATGTTGGCGTTAAACGCGCCTGCAAATCCCTTATCGCCGCTCACAATCACCAGCAGCACGCGTTTCTCCGGCCGCGTAATGAACAGCGGATGGCGCAGGTTGCCCGTTTCTTCGTCGAAAACTTCGACGCGGCGCACCAACGACTCCAGCACGCTGATGATCATCTGCGCGTACGGCCGTGCCGTCAGCGCACGCTCCTGCGCACGGCGCAGTTTGGCCGCAGCCACCATCTTCATGGCCTTGGTGATCTGGCGCGTGTTCTTCACGCTGCGAATGCGTCGCCGGAGATCGAGTACGTTTGCCATAAACCAGTTCTCGGTTCGTAGTTCACAGCTCGTAGTTTCGTGAGTTCCGCCCGCTACTGCGAACCGAGAACTGTGAACTACGAACTGCCGTTAAGCTGTAACGGCTTCCGTCTTCTCTGCCACAAACCCGGCCTTGTATTCCTTCAGGGCGGCGTGCAGCCGGTTGCGGATGTCATCGTCGAGCTGCTTCTTCTTGGTGAGGTCTTCAACAAGACCGCTCTGCGCGGCAGCAAAGTATTTGTGCAACCCATCTTCAAAGGCGCGAATATCCGTCACCTTCAGGTCGTCAAGATAGCCCTGAGTGCCGGCGAACAGCACGATCGCCTGCTGCTGCCACGTCAGCGGATGGAACTGCGGCTGCTTCAACAACTCAGTCAGGCGCTGGCCGCGGTTCAGCTGCTTCTGCGTCAGCGGATCGAGATCCGATCCGAACTGGGCGAAGGCTGCCAATTCACGGTACTGCGCCAGGTCGAGCTTCAACGTCGACCCAACCTGCTTGACCGCCTTGATCGCTGCTGAGAAACCCACACGCGAAACCGAAAGGCCCACGTTGACGGCCGGACGCACGCCCGAGTTGAACAGGTCGGTTTCCAAAAAGATCTGGCCATCCGTAATCGAAATGACGTTGGTCGGAATGTACGCGGAAACGTCGCCGGCCTGCGTTTCAATCACCGGCAGAGCCGTCAACGAGCCGCCGCCTCGCTTTGCGCTCATCTTGGACGAACGCTCCAGCAAACGCGAGTGGAGATAGAACACGTCGCCCGGATACGCTTCGCGGCCCGGAGGACGCCGCAGGAGGAGCGAGATTTCGCGGTAGGCCATCGCGTGCTTCGACAGATCGTCGTACATCACCAGCGCGTGGCGGCCGTTGTCGCGGAAGTACTCGCCCATGGCCGTTGCCGCATAGGGAGCTAGATACAACATCGGCGCCGGCTCCGAAGCCGAAGCAGCAACCACGATGGTGTGCCCCATGGCGCCGGCTTCGGTCAGCGTCTGCACTACGCCCGCAATCGACGAACGCTTCTGCCCGATCGCGCAGTAGATGCAGATCAGGTCGTTCTTGGCGTTGTTGA
>CAZPEZ010000221.1:0-3378 GCA_964585715.1 uncultured Occallatibacter sp. | reverse complement strand
CGGCGAAGGCAACTACGTCTTCCTTGAAGCCACAGGGCGCGGCCACTTCGTCGGCGTCACTCACGCCGTGCTGCAGAACCAGAACCAGTGGTTCGGCGAAGGCGACGACATGATCTTCATCGACGGCGATCCCATGCCCACCATCAACGGCACCGGTACTGAGGACTACTACAACGGTGCATGGGACTTCGGCGGAAACGCCTTCGCCAACATGCACCAGGGCGCGCCCTACATCGTAGGCCCGGAGCGCATCGGCGGCCGCTACTGTTTATTCCGCTGGCACACCGAGAGCCCCATCACCTTCGAGGAATCGATCCGCGTCACTATCGAGCACGGCCACGCCAATCATCGGTCCGACAATTTCTACTCGACTGCTTTCTGGTATCAGACCGAGCCGCACGCCGCGTTCGCTCCCCTGCCCAAGCCTGCCGACCGCGTCCCGCGCGTCTTCCGCGTCGGCGGTGCCGGCGCAGCGCCCGTGACTGACTGATCGAGCCGAGCGCAACCTGGCGCAGGGCGCGACAGGCGACCAACAAGTCAATTGCTTAACAAGCATCTTCCGGATTTGCGGCGATCCAACCTAGACTGCTCCCCAAAGCCCCTCAGGGTGCGTCGGTCCAGCCAGGCGCCGGCGAGTTACTGGAGCCAGCCGCGGTCTCGATCCGGCTTGGCAATGAACGCCTCCGATTGAAGAGCAGCGGGTACGTCCTCATTGCCAGTGTCCTGCCAGCCTGCTGAGCTGCTTTGAGGATCAAGCTTCCTGGCGCGGAGGAGCGCGGTGGCTTCAACCGCTGCGAGAGGACGGCTGTAATAGAAGCCCTGCATCTCTGTACAACCCTGCGCCCTTAAATAGTCGTATTGCTTGCGCGTCTCGACACCTTCGGCGATGCAGGCGATGCCCAGAGTCTTCCCCAGGCCGAGCACACCCTTCAACATAGCGTCGGCTGTCTTCTGCGAACCAATATCGCGCACAAAGGAGCGATCGATCTTCAACCGATCGAAGGGGAAGCGTCTCAGATAGGAGAGTGAGGACCAGCCCGTGCCAAAGTCATCGATGGCGAGACTCGCGCCAAGTTGTTTGATACGCCGCAGGGTATTCAAAATCGATTCGGAGTCATCCAGTACCTGGCTCTCCGTCACTTCGAGTTCCAGCAATTTCGCGTCTAATTTGCTTTGATTTAAGGCCGCCTGGACGTCGCCGAGGAGATTGCCCTCGCGGAATTGTTGCGAAGACACGTTCACCGCCATTCTAATTGGGGGCAGACCGAGTTGCTGCCAGTCGACTGCCTGAAGGCAAGCACTCCGCAGGACCCACCGCCCAACCTGGACCATCAGACCCAGCTTCTCCAGCGCCGGAATGAATTGACTGGGTGGAAGCAGACCATGTTCGGGATGCTGCCATCGGAGCAAAGCCTCCATCCCGGTGATCTTGCCCGAAATCGTCTCGACAAATGGCTGGTAGTGCAAAACAAACTCGTCACGCGAGCAGGCAAGGATGAGATCCGATTCGATTTGCTGTTGACGGCGTGTGGCTTCGGTAAAAGAAGCCGAAAAGAAACAGTGCCGGCCGCACCCTCGCCGTTTCGCCTCATACATGGCTGCATCGGCTGAACGCAAAAGGACATCGCTTCTCTCACCGTCATCCGGAAACAGAGCAATTCCGATTCCGGCGGAGAATTGAGCCTCTCGTCCTTCAATACGAAAGGGCTCGGACAGCGCAGCCTGTACCTTCTTCGCAAGGCGTTCCACATCCTCGGTGTTGGATAGATTCTGAATCACGATCGCGAACTCGTCGCCTCCGACGCGCGCAATCGTGTCGCTTTCCCGAATGGTGTTCTTCAATCTCTTCGCAATCAGCTCCAGCGATCGATCGCCTATCAAGTGACCCAGGGTGTCATTCACATTCCTGAAACGATCCATGTCGAGCATCAGCACCGCTACATGCAGCTCATTGCGAACCGCTTGTGCGATTGCCTGATTGAGCCGATCTTCCAGGAGCATTCGGTTGGGAAGTCCCGTCAGTGGGTCGTGCAACGCCACATGGTGCAGACGAATCTCCGCCTGTTTGCGATCAGTGATGTTGTGAGAGATTCCCATCGTCCCGATCGTCTTGCCGTTGCGATCTCTGAGAGGAACCTTTGTCGTGAGAACCCACGTCTCATGTCCATCCGGCCAGGTCTCCTTCTCCTCCTTTTCGATCATCGGGAGTCCAGTGCGAATCATCTCCTCTTCGTCTGCCAATGCCTTATGAGCGTGGTCGGTGCTAAAGATGTCCGCATCTGTCTTTCCAATCGCCGCGGAAGGGTCAGCGAGATTGCAATACCGAGCCATGGCATGGCTGATCCGCACAAAACGGCTGTCAAGGTCTTTGAAAAACACGTTGTCGGGAATGTACTCGAGGAAGGCACTTAGAAGGTCACGATCAAGCTGGTGCTGGCGATCGATTCCAAACTCCAGAATCGCCACTCCGAGCGCGACAAAGAGCAGGATGCTGAGAGTAGCAAGAATGTACAGATAGACGTTGTGCTGGGGCGCCCTCGCAGCTACTGCGGGGCCCAGGCTAATTCCAATCACAACTCCCAGGACAACCGCCGCAAAGAGAATCACGATCCGCGGCACGGACGTCCTGTCCCACTTGAACTTCATGAATTAAGGCAACTTTCTTATCACTTTGCTGAAGCGTAGCTTGCAATCAGATCGTACACAAGCTGACGGATGTGCTATGAGATACACTTTTGTGCCATGCACAGTCCTACAATATATATAAAGTAGTAAATAGTCGAATAACCGTCCACACCGCTCCTCTTAGCCTAACGGAAGCCTGTTTAAGCTCTATCTGGACGAGTAACGGCCAAACAAGAAATTACCTTTTCGTTAACATAGGCGTCCCATCCGCCCTTGAGTCCGCCTACTGCCCCCAAAGGGCTTCCCTCCGAGCGCGCTCGCGCTGCGAGGTGAATCGAGGGTCATCGGAGTGTCGCTGCGACTCTGATGTCCGGATGGTTGTCTTCCTCGCCTAGTCGGCTGCCAATTGCGACTCTCTGGCTTCAACTCCGGCCAGCAAAGACTCGACGACATCGCCCGACGAGTACGACATCGCACCCGGCGCCAGGAATTGCGTGACCGTGTTCAGATCGTCGCCGATCGTCACCAGTGCCGGTTCGACTGCGCCGCTGCTTCTCGTCTGCGCGTGGCCGATGTTGGCCAGCAGCGCGTTGCACAGGCATTTGCGCCCTTCGGTCTCTTCGGCCACGCCGCCCTTGGCCACATAATTGGCCACCGGCTCCGCAGCGCAGCGATAGCCCGTCGTTCCTTCGGGCGTCACATACATCTCACGCAGATAGCCGAGATCGCAGACGCGCTGCCGCGCCTGATATA
>CAZPEZ010000220.1:0-3427 GCA_964585715.1 uncultured Occallatibacter sp. | reverse complement strand
ACGAAAGGGACCTATGGCTGGAGATCAGCAACTCATGTGCAGCGATTGCGGGCAGGCATTCACGTTTACTGCCGAAGATCAGGAGTTCTTCCGCGATCGTGGTTATTCGGCGCCGAAGCGCTGCAAGACGTGTCGGCAGGCCAAGAAGAACGAACAGGCAGGCGGCGGAGGCGGATACCAGCGCAGTGCATCGCAGGGTACAAGCGTGATCTGTTCCGGCTGCGGACAGCAGACCACCGTCCCCTTCGAGCCCCGAGGCGACCGTCCGGTGTACTGCCAGAATTGCTTTCAGAGCCGGAAGGGCAGCACGGGCGGCGGCGGCCGCCAAGGTTTTGGCAAAGGCAGGCGCTAGAACATTGTGTTGGGGCCCGCATCGAGCGGGCACCCTTCCCCAAGGAGCTATCCATGAAAAAAGAAGTGCCGCACGACAAATACTTCCTCAAGTCGCTTCATCAGGAAATTGCTCTTTACGATCGCAAGCTCGCTCATTTGGAGAAGTATGCTGAGTTCGAGTCGGTCGCCGATCGCGAGGGGGCGGAGAGCAAGTTGCTCACGAAACGGGCATCGCTTGCGGAGACCGCAAAGCAGCTGGTTGCCGATGGAGTGGAATTCAACCCGGCGGATCTTCCTCGTTCTCTTCGCGACCCGGAACCTGCCAGCCTGGGCGGTTGATCTCGGCTCACTCTCCGGCGGCTTCAATTCGGGTGCTCGCTCGATTCTGATCGGCACCTGAAAGTCCCTCCAGGGAGGAACCATGGACGGCCATCCCAAGACGGAATTCTCCCCTCTATGCGATCTGCACCATTGTCCGATGCGACGAGTCATGCTTGACCAGTCCGCACCGCAGGAAGCTCGGTCGTTCCACCGGTGTGAACGGCGCGACTGTCATCGCATCTTCCGCGACGATCACGGCTATTCGGATTTTGCCGATGGCGAATTTGATGCATCGCGCGTGTCTTCTCGAATGTGTCCGATTTGTGGTGCGACACTCTATCTAGCTGAAGTGAACCGCGCGCAAAAAGTTGAGACCTGGGAATGCGCGGAGATGAAATGCGCCTATACCGGGGACATTCCCTCCCCATCCTCGCGCTAGACCCGGCGGGCAAAGCCCGCCTGCAACTGCATCGGGCCTGAAAGAGCCCGAACGGATCCTTTTCAGACAGTCCGCTAGTCTATGGTCCAACGGTTGAAGTTATCTTCTCTATTCCATTGAAACAATGGCTGATCCATTTATCGCAATCGTCGGCGATTCCGAGAAGATCCGAAGGTTAGTTTCTTGTCCAAAGGGCAAGCCGCAGCCCCCCGTCGGACCGTTTTTGCGACTCCAGCGCTAAGCAACCCGCGAAGCCAATTTGTCCTCCACATGAGAAGGGGAGGTGTGTGCATCGTTTGTGAAATCTTCATGCTGCTTTTGTGGACGCGCGTCCTGCTTTCGAGGAATTCAAAAGGGCTCGGAATGCCCGCAGAGTGAAAAGGGCGATTACCTGCGAGAAAAATCACTTTCCAGAGAGTTACTCCTTGCGAGGTAATTGATTGAGAATTACCAACGTGGAATTGACGTAACGCCCGTATCGGGTTGACATGAGAGAGTCGCGTAGAGCTTTCTAAGTGGGGTCTGATGCGCGTCGAGTGGCCGAAGGACAGCATCTTTCGGCGGTCATTGGGTCCTAACTACAGGTCTTGCAGATACTTGTGATGTTCCACAGTCGTCTCAGAATACCGAAGAACCTTGAACCGGCCAAGGATTGTGGAAAAAGGGATCTGTAACTCACAGGGCGGAGCTGCGCACGCGAAGGACATAGGAGACAGGGCTAAAAGATTTATAATGAAACAGATGCACAAATCTGCCAACGTGATCGACGGTGCTTCCTCCTGGTGGGCGATTTACACCCGTCACCAGCACGAGAAGGCAGTTGCGCAGGTTTTGGCCACAAAGGGGTTTGACGTCTTCCTGCCTCTGTACGACTCGGTGCGGAGATGGAAGGACCGGAGCAAGATGCTTTCCCTGCCTCTGTTCCCCGGCTATGTGTTCGTGCGCGGGGGTATGAACCGCAGGCTTCACGTGCTCACCACCCCTGGCGTTCACACGATTCTCTACAACGGCGACCGCATTGCCACGATTCCTAAAGGAGAGATCGAGGCCATTCAAAAAGCCGTGCATAGCCCCTGTCGTGTGGAACCGCACCCGTTTCTTCGCTGCGGCGAGAAGGTTCGTGTCATACGGGGCAGCCTTGAAGGCGTCCAGGGCGTGCTGATCCGCAAGAAGAGCATCTATCGTCTGGTTCTCTCGGTAGAGATGCTCGCGCAGTCGGTTGCGGTTGAGATCGACGCTGTCGACGTGGAGCCCGCCAAAGAGAAGAGCTCGCCCAGGGTATCGATCTCCGCCAAGCCCGCTGGCCTTGGTTCGCTGAGCGATTTGCAAGATCCGGATCCGGGAAAGTTCGCTCTTGTGTCTGGCCGGTAAGGCGGTCCTCCTCGGCGATCTTGCACCGGGACGGTAGCAATGCAGGAAAGAGTATTCTGAACCTAAGAAAGCCGTAACACTCTGGTTCAAGGAGTTACGTCGATGTTTGAGTTGTATGAAGACGGTCGGCTCGTCTTTTCCGATTCAGTAAGTGGAACGCGGCAGGAGCTGGTATGAATTCGATCGCAAGAGCGTCTATCCGAGCCTCACTTTTGATTGCAGCCCTGTCGGTGCGGTTGCTCGGACAGAGTCCGGCTGCAGGGACAGCGGAAGGGACCGCGCCTGCGGCGGATTCGCAGACATCGCCTGCCGCCCCCAACGCGGGGAACTCGAAGGCCCACGATAGTTCCTACATCATTGGCAATGATGACAAGCTCGCGATCAGTGTCTGGAAAGAACCGGACCTCACACGCTCGATCCTCGTGCGTTCCGATGGGAAGATTTCCTTGCCGCTTGTGGGAGAGATTCAAGCAACTGGACGGACGCCGTTGCAGCTTGAAATGGATATTTCGAACCGGCTGCGCAACTACATTACGGTCCCCGAGGTCACCGTGATTGTGGAGGCCATCAACAGCAAGAAGTACAACATTCTCGGTCAGGTGGGACGGCCCGGAGCGTATGCGCTGACGCTCTCGACGACGATTATGGATGCGATCGCGGCTGCCGGCGGCTTTAAGGACTTCGCGAAGACCAAGGGAGTTTACATTCTGCGCCAACAGCCCGATGGGACTCAAAAGCGGCTGAACTTTAACTACAAAGATTTCATCAAGGGCAAGGATCTCGACCAGAATGTGAAGATTGAGCCCCAGGACACGATCATTGTTCCCTAAGGTCGACCATGCATAAGAATAACCTTTTTGGTCTTGCTCTGTTTCTCGTTCCCGGATTGCTGTGGTGCCAGGTTGAGCCAAGCGCCAGCGGGGGAAGCGGAGAGTCAAACGACGATTCGCAGATGTCGATGCC
>CAZPEZ010000219.1:0-3431 GCA_964585715.1 uncultured Occallatibacter sp. | reverse complement strand
AACCCGCGCCCGGCCACGATGGGAATGCCGAAAGTCTCAAAGAAGTGCGCTCCCACGCGGTTCACCAGCGCGCTCGGGTTTCCCTCCGCCTTGCGCGACTGGCCCTCAGGAATAAACGTGCTGTTGCTCGCCGATCCCGAAATCAAGGGGTCACGTGTGAGCGTCACCATCTGCACGCCTGGAACAGCCATGAGTCTTTCTTCCAGCCGCTGCAACAGCGTGGTGCTTGCCAGCTTTGGATAAAGCTTCTCGGGGAGTTCAACGCTGAACAGCAGCAAATTGTGCGAGCGAAAGCCGAGTGGTACATGGCCCAGCTGCATCAGCGTCCGCACAAACAGTCCGGCGCCCACCACCAGCACCATCGAGAGCGCCACCTGTAGGGTCACGATGGTTTTGCCTGCCAGCCCCCGCCGCCGATGCGTGACCGTCTGGCCGCTGTCCTTCAGGCTTGAATTCACCTGCACGCGCGTGGCCTGCAATGCCGGCCCAAGGCCAAAGATGATCCCCGTCGCAATCGATACGGCCACTGCGAACGCAAAAATCGGCCAACTGAAATTCGTCGAAAAAGCCGGCGGAGCCCAGAGGTTCGACACCAAACGCGGAAGCGCGTCCCGCACCACGAAAGCCAGCAGCAATCCTCCCGCTCCTCCCAGCAGTGAAAGCAGCAGGCTCTCCGTCATCATCTGCCGCAGAATGCGTCCGCGTCCTGCGCCCAAAGCGAGTCGCGTACTCGTTTCACGCTGGCGTGCGCCTGCTCTCGCCAGCAAGAGGTTGGCAAGGTTAGCGCACGCCAGCAGCAAAACCAGCCCGGCCAGCACCATCAGCACATAGATCGGCTTCCCGAAATCGTCGGCGTCCGGGTTCTGACCCCGGCTTCCGTCGCGCAGCAGTAGTCTTGGAATCTGACTATCGTTCTTCACGGTCATGGTGCTGCGCACCGCCGCATTGAGCGCCACGTTCTGCGATGCCTCGGCTGTTGCCGAAGAAACACCCGGCTTTATGCGTCCCATCACCAGAACCCACCAGAGGTTCTTGTTCGTAAGCAGAGAGGACGACGACCAGGAAGCGTCAAGTTCCTGAGGCGCCGCGATCGGCTGCATACTGAACGGTAGAAAAAAGTCCGGCGTGCCCTGCGCCGAGTACGCGCCTGTGAATCCCGGTGGATTCACGCCCACTACCGTCATCGGTGTCGCGTTTACGGAGATGACCTTCCCGATTACGTCAGGCGAGCGACCAAAATGCTGCGTCCACAGCCGGTCGCTGATCGTCACCACGGGCCCGCTGCCCTCCTCCTCATCGTCCGATTCCTGAATGCCGCGCCCCAGTTGTGGCCGAACTCCGAGCACCGAATAGTAGTTTCCCGAGACCATCTCCGCTTCCATCGCTTCGGCCTGACCGCGAATGGTCACTGTCATGCGTCCATACGGTTTGAACGCCATCACATCCGCGAGCGACTTGTTCTGGCTTCTTAACTGTTCATACACCGGGTAGGTGAGTGACGTGCTGACATGTTCGCCACCCGGGAGGTCGTCCCACCACCCCCACATGTCCTCGACAACGCCGTCGCGCGGCTCGTTCAAATAGAACATCCGCAACTGCTCGGGATGTGAGACATCCAAGCGATCCAGCAGCATGTGCTGCGCCACTGTGAAGATCGCAGTATTCGCACCGATCCCGAGCGCCAGAGAGCCGACCGCAATCGCCGTGAACCCCGGACTCTTGCGTAGCATCCGCACCGCGTAGCGCAGATCGGCTGCAAGCTCGTCGATCCACCGCAGCCCCACCGACGCCCGCATGTTCTCCTTCTGCATCAGCGGCGATCCCAGTTCGATGCGAGCCCTTCGAGCAGCATCCCCTGGCTCACAGCCAGTACGAATCAGATCGGCCGTGCGCGCCTCGAGATGATGTGCGAGTTCAGCCTCCATCTCTGCTTCAAGCCGCCCGCGCTGAATCATCGACCGCACTCTCGAACGCAGCCGCGCAACCCCACTCCAAACCCAACCAAAGGGGCTGCTCATAGAGCCTCCGGCGTCGTCTTCAGAATCCCATTGATGATGCCGGACATCCGCTTCCACTTCTCGGTCTCTTCCCCGAGTCGCTCCCGGCCCAGCTTGGTCAGCCGATAGTACTTCGCGCGGCGATTGTTCTCGCTCTCACCCCACTCACTCGCAATCGCGCCCTGATGCTCCAGCCGGTACAACGCCGGATACAGCGACCCCTGCTGAACCACAAGCTCTTCGCCCGAGATTTGCTGAATGCGTAGCAGCACGCCGTAGCCGTGCAGAGGCCCCAGCGAGACCGCCTTGAGAATCAGCATGTCCAGCGTGCCCTGCAGCAGTTCCTTCGACTTGTCCTGCGCTTGATCGTGTTTGCCCGGACCCATCCGTGCTCTCCTTGACCGTCTAAGAAGACTAGCCTACGCACTTCTCCTAGACCGTCAAAGGGAAGTGTGACGAACGGGACAGAAGATGCTGGGGATCCAAACGCAAAAAGGCCATCCCATGCGGGATGGCCCGTTAATTGTAATACCGGCGATCACCGCCCACACAGTTTCTCGTGCGGTACCATCTACCCAGAGTGGGCCGTGAAGAATCTCTTCCTCAAAGCGGTAGGTGGGCTTCTCTACGTCTTCTTCTCCATTTCTGCGTTGATCTTCCTTGCAGCCTGGTCCTTCCACTATTGGCAGGCATGGATGTTTCTCGCCGTATTCACGGTTTCGATAACGGCGATTTTCATCGACCTCGCAAGAAATGATCCGAATCTCCTCGCAAGGCGCGTCAAGACGAACGAAAAAGAGAAGAGCCAGAAGGTCATCCGGTTCCTCGTCAATCTTGCCTTCACGGGCGCGATCGTTCTGTCGGGGCTCGATCACCGTTTCGCATGGTCTGCGACATCGATGCAAGCCGTCTTTGCAGGCAATGCTCTTGTCCTGCTCGGGCTGCTCATCATCTTCTTCGTGTTCCGAGAAAACACTTTTACAGCTCAGACGGTTGAAGTGGAAGTAGGACAGAAAGTCATATCGAGCGGGCCCTATGCGTTTGTACGCCACCCGATGTATGTGGGTGGCCTCGTATTCATGTTGGGTATCCCTCCCGCACTTGGCTCATGGTGGGGACTGGCCATGGTCGCTCTGTTTGCGCCCATCCTGGCTTGGCGCATTCTCGGCGAGGAGAGAGTACTTGCAATGGACTTGCCGGGCTATGCGGAATATCGCAACAAGGTCAAATATCGCCTGGTCCCGTTCGTGTGGTGACGCGACATGTGCTGGGATTGAAGGGTTCGGCACAACTGACCCAGACGCAAAAAAAGGCCATGCCGTTATGGCATGGCCTTTCTTTGAACTAATGCCGGCGATCACCTAATCTCCCACACAGTTTCCCGTGCAGTACCATCGGCCCAGCGAGGCTTAACTTCCGTGTTCGGGATGGGAA
>CAZPEZ010000218.1:0-3454 GCA_964585715.1 uncultured Occallatibacter sp. | reverse complement strand
GAGATAAAGGGAACGAGGGGCTAAGAATAAAGAGAAGACAAAAGGCCGCCGACTGGCGGCCTTTTGTCTGGGGAAGGGAAAAACAGGCTCGGTGGTCAACGTGTCGATTCGAAGAGAAACCATGCGCGGCGTTCTGCTTCGTCGATCCACACTTCGATCAGGCTGGTGGTTGCATGGTCGTTGGCTTTGGCGGCGACTTCGTGGGCCGCGCGCAGGCTTTCGACAAGAGCCTTGTTATCTGAGTGAAGCTCCAGAAGCATATCGCGCGCCGGGACGAACTCCTGGTCGTTGTCGTTGATGCGCTGCAGGCGGGCGATGTGCCCGATCGAGCGGATGGTTGTGCCGCCAATCTTGCGGACCCGCTCGGCGA
Organism: uncultured Occallatibacter sp.; assembly: GCA_964585715.1. Lineage (GTDB taxonomy): Bacteria > Acidobacteriota > Terriglobia > Terriglobales > Acidobacteriaceae > Telmatobacter. The sequence continues at coordinate 3,084 of CAZPEZ010000218.1, read as the reverse complement.
TGTCGTCGCTGATCGCGAAGATCTGTGAGGCCTGCTCATCCAGAAGCAGATGGTAGTCGCGGAAGTGCGGTCCACTCATGTGCCAGTGGAAGTTCTTGGTTTTGAGGTAAAGCGAGAAGACGTCTGCGAGAACAGCATTCAGGACGCTGGAGAGATTCTTCACGTCTTCGGCGCTGAAACCGTCGGAGACGTTGGTCTTTGCGGCCTTGGATTGCACGCTTGTATGAGTCGACATGCCACTCCTTCGGGAAGTCAGAACAACGGGGGTGACTCCCACCTGGTTAGGATGCGCTCCGCGCACGAAGGGTTCTTGAAGATGCTTGTTGAAAAAGGAAGGGCGCCTGTTGAGAGCAGGCGCCCTGACCATGCGGCGAAGGAATCTACGCTGATTGATTCGCGTAGTGCAGAAGCACGGCAACGGCGCAGCTTGTAAGGCGTGTCTCCGCAGAATCGGCACGGCTGGTGAGAATGACGGGAACGCGTGCACCGAGGACAATGCCGGCTAACTGTGCGCCACCCAGATACTCGAGCTGCTTGGCGAGCATGTTGCCACTCTCGAGATCGGGGACGACAAGGATGTCAGCCTGTCCAGTCACTGGCGAGTTGAGGTGTTTGATCTTTGCGGCCTTCAGGCTGACGGCAGTGTCGAAGGCCAGCGGACCGTCGAGGATACCGCCGGTGATCTGTCCGCGGTCGGCCATCTTGCACAGAGCAGCAGCCTCCATCGTGGAGGGGATCTTCGGGTTGACTGTCTCCACAGCCGACAGCAACGCGACCTTGGGCTCCGGGATGCCGAGCGCGTGGGCAAGGTCAATCGCGTTCTGCACGATGTGAATCTTGTCTTCGAACTCCGGCTTGATATTGATGGCCGCATCGGTGATCAGAAGCGTGCGTGCGTAGGCAGGCGTATCCATCACAAAGACGTGGGTGATCCGGCGCGACGTGCGCAGGCCAGTGTCGCGCTGCATGGCGGTTTTCATCAGTTCGTCGGTGTGCAGGCTGCCCTTCATCATGGCCTGGGCGTTTCCGCTGCGGCACATGGCGACGCCGAGCTCGGCGGCCTTGGACTCGCTGTCGGCTTGCAGGATGGAGTACTTGCTGATATCGACGCCGATCTTTGCCGCCAGCGCCTTCATCTCGTCTTCGTCGCCGATGAGTGTGGGCTCGATCAGGCCTTCGGCGGCTGCTTCGGTTGCGCCCTTCAGAGCGACATCGGAGAGCGGCCAGACAACGGCAGTGGTGATGGCGGGCAAAGACTTACAACGGGCGAGGAATTTATGAAAGACGTGATAATCGGGCGGATGGCTGACGAGTGGGTCAACGGCTACCGCTTCGGCAATGGGGGCGAGATCGCTCATCGTAAAAGGCCTCCGGGCCGGACTTGGAGTGGTGCATCCGGCCTGACGCCTTCATTCTTACGCGAGGCCTGTGATTCACGTGTGCGATTGATCACAGTACGGGCGAGTGTACCGTGTTGCGGTACGTTTCAGCCAAGCGATTCAGTGCTCAGTAGATGATCATGCGCAGCAGACCCAGCTACTTGATGCCGATCACCATCGAGTCGGGGCCGACAAGATGCTCCACGCGTGCTTCGCGAAATCCTGCCTCTTTCATCCAGCCAATGCAGTCGGCTCCTGTGTAATCGAACCCGCCTGGCGTCTCGATGAGCATGTTGAGGCTCGCCATAAGGCCAAAGGCGTTCTTGGAGCGGTCGTCGTCGATGATAGCGTCGTAGGCGATAAACGCGCCTCCCGGTGGAAGCGCTTCGTGCGCTTTGCGAATTAGGGCTTTCTTCTCGTCGAGACTCCAGTCATGCAGGATGTGGCCCATCATGATCACATCCGCCTCTGGCAGGGGATCCTGAAAGAAGTTACCCAGTTGAAAGCGCACGCGAGAGGTAACGCCGTTGGCTTCGACGTACTCCTCGAAGATGGGTGCGACTTCAGGAAGATCGAAACCGGTGCAGGTGAGGTGCGGATTCTTGAGCGCTACCTGGACGATGAGATCGCCTTGGGCGGTGCCGCAGTCGGCTGCGGTCTTGTAGTCGGCCCATGGAAATTGAGAGGCGATGGCGAGATTTGCGCCGTGGCTGACGCCAGTCATGGCGCGTAGGAACCCTTTGAGCCGTGCGGGGTCGGCATAGAGAGCGGCGAAGACGTTTTCTTCTCCCGGTTCCTCGCTTTGCCGCTCGCCCGTTCTGAGAGCAATCGTGAGTCGGCCCCAATGGCCGTAGAGCCGCTTGTTCGCCATCTCAAAGATTCCGCCGATGTAGGACGGCTTGTGCTTGTCGAGGAAGAGGTCGGTGGAGGGCGTGTTGGAGTAGATGCCGCTGTGGCGTTCGAGGAGGCCGAGCGCGACCAGGGCATCGAGAAAGTCGTGTGCCGATCGCGGATGCAGGCCGATGCGACCGGCAAGAGTCTTGAGATCCTCCGGGTGTTTAGCAAGTTCGGTAAAGACCTCCATCTCGACGGCGCTGAGGAGAGTTTTTGAAGCCCAGAATCCAAGGCCGATCTGCAGAATCTGATCGGGCGCGGGAGCAGCGCTATGGGACATGGTCGTGCGTTCCTTTCGTGTCTTGTATGAAGCTCAGGTTATTGGGGAAATACCTGCAGGAGCAGTAGGTGGATGGAGTGTACAGAGAGCCGGTGTATACGGTCGAGAGCTTTGTGAGGCGGGCCCTGTGCAGGTGGGTCGAGGAACTGCTAGGCGCGGGCCAAAGCTGCTATGCTGCGAGCGCCGGAAAAAGCGATTTACGCGAGGGGTGACGGACATGTGGTTCCTTGGGATGGATGTAGGTACGGGCGGCACGCGGGCCGTGATCGTCGACGCGGACGGAAAGCTCATCAGCGGGGCATCGAGCGAGCATGCGCCGTTTCGCACCCCGCATCCTGGATGGGCCGAGCAGGATCCTGAGGACTGGTGGCGCGCCGCGCAGGAAGCGATTCGTGCCGCACTGACTGTCGCTCCAGAACCGAAGCAGCCGATTGCCGGACTCGGCCTCACGGGCCAGATGCATGGGGCGGTGATGCTGGACGAGAACGGCGCGGTGCTGCGGCCGTCGCTGATCTGGTGCGACACGCGCAC
>CAZPEZ010000217.1:0-3519 GCA_964585715.1 uncultured Occallatibacter sp. | reverse complement strand
TTCCCTGGTACTACACCGATCTCCTGAAGGAGATTCGGGAAGCCAGCCCAACTCCCATTTTGACCGGAGAGGACATTTACCGGTTCTCAGATTTCGAGACGCTCTGCAAGGAACATGCGGTCGACAAGATTCACCCCGACCTCGCGACCTCGGGCGGCATTCTCCAAACTCACCGCATCGGTGACATGGCATTTCGATATGGTGTGCCCATGGCCATGCATTTTGCGGGAACCCCGGTGGGATGCATGGCGTGCGTTCACTGCGCCGCCGCGACGCGGAATTTCCTCGCCCTTGAGAACCATTCCCTCGATGTGCCATTCTGGCAGGATCTGGTGAAGGGCATTGAGAAGCCCATCATCGACAGTGGCTTCATCAAGGTCCCGGACAGTTCAGGCCTGGGCGTCACGCTGAACGACGACGAGGTGAAGCGCCACCTGAAGCCCGGAACCGGATACTTCGAACCCACGCCGATGTGGGACGAACCGCAGTCGTGGGATGACGCGACTTTCAGCTAGTGATTCCTGAGAATCGCCCGGACCGGCCCTGTGCGCACAGCGGCCGGCACCGGACGAAGCCGACTGATGCGTCCTTCTATACTTTGCGGAATTCGATCCGGCCTTTCGAAATGGGAAGCCCGAGCACCTCAATGCGTTTCAGGTCGCGCGTGCCAATGCCCCGTTCCTCAGCGAGCCTCAGCGTGTTGTCGCAGTGTTCAAAGGGAACCGTGCCGCGGTCGGCCATGGGATCGAAGCCCATCAACGCGGCGCAAACCGCGTCGGTGGTGACGCAATTTGTGCCCGCAATCAGCAAACCGGGAGGAACGGCCCGCATCTTTTCGACCCACGGACCTTCACCTCCCGCTACGGTTTCAATACCATCAATGATGCTCAGGTGAATGGGACGGGCAGCGACCAGATCGACCGTCACCCGCGGGACGCGGTAGCCGGGATCGCGCGGCGATTGCGGATCGAGTTCCGGCAGCGCGGTCCGGGAAGGCTGGCGGTTGCCGTTGTGCAGCATGGACCGCCCACCTCCCGCCTCCTGGCTTGGCTCATCCACGCCGGCGGTCTCGCCGTAGATTGTGGTAGGAGTAATCCCGAACAGGTTTTTCATCGCTCCGGTCACGCCGGCGGTGCTGTGCTCCTTCAGCTTGGCAAGAGAGACGAAGACGTCGCAGTCTTCATACGATCGATTCAGATCGTAGGCTTTGAACAACAGGCCTCCGCCCGGGACCCAGAGGCGCGTGTACTTCTTCGACAGACCCACAAAGTTCGTGTTTTCGAACTCGACGCCAGAAGCCGCGGTGGCGAAATCCGAGAGTTGCCAGCCGGCCTGGGAGATGAACTCCTCAAGTGTATGGACCTTGGATGAGGTTGGACTCTCGAGCAGGCGTATCCGGCGTGCTCCAGCCTTACCGAGCAGGTGAACCGTGGCGCTCACGACCCGGGGATGCACCCAGTACGTTTGTCCTTGCGTCATGCCATTGAAACGCTGCGTGGAACTCCCCGTTACGTTGATCTTGATCGCGACGGTCTTGCCGCTGACCAAGTTACGCAGGCCGCCCAATTGGTCGAACATGGTCGCAAGAGTGGAGACCATTGCCGGTCCGTAGGTGGAACACCTGGCGACGGCGACAGGCGCCGTGGGTGCGGCTGTGGCGGCAAAAAGCCGGGTCGGCTCGAGGTACAATCCCGCCGCTGCGGCGCTCAAGCCCTGGATGAGTTCTCTCCGGTTGAGGTTCCTTCTCATATGACGGCCTGTCCTTTACAGCTTCGATCCTTGGTTCGAATAGTAACCCCGCTTCGGCCCCTTTCGCTTAAGAAATTGCCACGGCTCGATGATTCCCGATCGATCAGCTGGTCGGAAACAGAAGGAACAAGCCGTTCGTGAACGCTTCACCGGGCTGATCGAAGAAGCACAGCGCGGGCACACTCATGAAATCAATCCCAATCAGGGCGGGATCAGGATTTCCTCCGTGACGTCCTAGTGTGCAGAGGAGATCGACTGATTACGAATCGAGGCGTTGCGAGCCCATGACCCCTCTCATTCCTCTTGATCGAAAGCGTCTGCGACTCCGGAGACTGAGCAATTGCGCGATCGATCCTGCGATCAAACCTTGACAGCAACAGCCCCGCCAACAAGCAAGTTCCGATACAGATGGAAGCATCGAGTCCAAAGCTCCCCGCGATGGCGCGAGCGGCGCAGGCCGGGTCCGTCGGCGACCATCAAGTAGGCGAGACCTGCTATCCTGCGCGCATGAAACGGCGATCATTTGCGCTGTGCCTTCTATTCCTGGCGGTTGTAGTCGCGGGATGCCGGTCCGCACCGGCGGCGAAAGAGAGTGTAGGAACGGAGTCGGCGCGCGAGAGGGCACAATCCACTGGGAGCGGTTTTGACTATTACCTGCTGAATCTCTCATGGTCCCCGGAGTTCTGCTACTCGCACCCATCGGCGGTCGAGTGCGCGGCGCACGACACATTTGTGCTGCATGGGCTCTGGCCGGAAAACAACGACGGTACCTACCCCGAAAACTGCTCAAATGCACCGGGCCTGGCCGATCCCGGGCCATACAGCGACCTCTACCCAGATCGGGGGCTGCTGGAGCATGAGTGGCGGACACACGGGACGTGCTCGGGACTGAGCGCAGATGCCTTCTTCGCCACGGTGCGCAGGGCATACCAGTCGGTAAAGATTCCGCCCGCCCTCGCGAATCTGAAAGCGCAGGCGTCGATGGCGCCGGAAGATATTCTTGGGCTCTTCACCGAGAGCAACCCGGAGATCCCAAGGGCGAGCCTGGTGCTGAGCTGCGGTCACAACTATCTGACGGCCGTCGAGGTGTGCGTGGACAAGGAGCTGCACCCAGTGCCATGCAATGGTGTTCGGAGCTGCCGGGCAAACGTGGTGCGGATTCCGGCGCCATAGGCAGGCTGAGTGAACTGTAAGGCCGCCGCTCAGGACTGCGCAGAGCAAAGGGGAATCGTCCTGGCCTCGGCCCTGCAAGAAGAGGAATGCCGCTCCGAGGACGACGCTTTTCGAGTTGCTATCCACGCGCGGTAATGGAGAGAGTATCCTTCCGCTATGCTTCCCCGGAGCGAGGTATCGGCAGTCGAAGCGGAACTCCGTGTGCGCAGGGGAGGCCATAACCGCGCAGAGAATGTCTTTCCTGTCTGCCTCTTGCTTGTGACGTTGGCGGGCATCAGGCTGCCCGCACAGACTTTCAGCCTGGTCAGCGGCCGCGAGCCCGTGACCTCGCTCGATGGCCTGTGGCGGTTTCACACGGGAGACAATCCTGCTTGGGCCGATCCGAGCCTTGACGACTCAAATTGGCCGCTGGTGCGCTCCGACGAGAGCTGGACGAAGCAAGGCTAATTCGCATACTCAGGTTACGCCTGGTACCGCTTCGCAATTCAAGTTGTGGATGGTAGTAAGCCCGTAGGTTTGCTGCTGCCCCGGATATATACCGGCTATCAGGTCTACGCCAACGGCAAACTGATTGGAGGATCGGGATCAATCATCCCC
>CAZPEZ010000216.1:0-3572 GCA_964585715.1 uncultured Occallatibacter sp. | reverse complement strand
GGGTCGTCTTCAATCTTTTTGCGCAGTTGCCGGACGAAGGTGCGCAGGTACTCCACTTCCTCTCGGCTTTCCGCGCCCCACACTGCGGTCAACAGCTTGGCGTAAGTCACCACTCGCCCAGCGCGGCTCATCAGGCAGTACAGAATGTCGAACTCCTTGCGCGTGAGCTTCACCGCCGTGCCCCGCTTGGTGACCATCCGCTTCGCCGGCTCCAGGCGAATTTCGCCAATTTCCATCGGCGCATCCTCGGGCCGTGCCGGTGCGCGCACACGACGCACCGCCGAGCGAATTCGCGCAATCAACTCCCGGGTGCTGAACGGTTTGGTCACGTAGTCGTCGGCGCCCAGCTCCAGCGCCTCAACTTTGTCCTCTTCGTCGTCACGCACGGTGAGCATCAGCACAGGCAGGCGCGGCGCAAAGCTGCGAATCCGCTTGAGCGTTTCAATTCCGCCGATGCCGGGCATATTGATGTCGAGCAGCACAACGTCGTGAGGAGCGGTGCGCAGCGCCTGAAGAGCCTCCTCGCCGCGTGAGGCCTCAGCCACCTGAAATCCAAGCTCCACTAACGGCGGCCGCAGCGCGCGGCGGATGGCCGGTTCGTCGTCGACCACCAGAATACGGATCGCAGACTGCATCATGACGAGCTCTCCCTCTCCACGGTCAGTGGAATTGCGGCAAAGAACGTGGTGCCTTCTTCTTCATCGCTGGTTACCCAAACGTAGCCCCCGTGAATCTGCGCGGCCCGCCTGGCCACAGAAAGCCCGATTCCCGTGCCGGGGGCGCGGTCGGCATAGGTCGACGAGCGGTAGTAGCGGTCAAAGATTCGCTCGCGGTCGGCCATGGGGATCACAGGCCCGAAACTGTGCACGGAAAAAATCGCCTCCGCGCCGGCAACCAGTACCCGGATCGTGATCGTGCTGCCGAAGTTGGAGTATTTGCATGCGTTGTCAATGTACTGGGTCAACAGCATGGTCATCAACTGCTGGTCGCAACTCAGCACCAAATCTTCGTCTTCGATCTCAATTGCAACCTTCATGCTCGCCAGCCGGTCCTTGAGCGCAGCGACGACCTCTTCGATCAGTGTCCCCACGCTCATCTCAGTCACGTGGATAGCGACTTCGCCCGCATCGAGGCGTGCCGTGGTCAGCAGGCGGTTGGTCAGGTCGCCCAGCAGCGTGGTCTGCTCGTCAATCAGTCCCACAAGGTCAGCCTGGCCCGGAGAAAGCCGTCCCATCTCACCCAATCCCGTCGAAGCGGCACGAATGGCGGTGAGCGGAGTCTTGTACGCGTGGGCCAGACTGTCGAGCACCGTGGCGCGGAGCTGTTCGGTGCGGCGCTCAGTTTCAATGCGGCTTTCATTGGCGAAGGCGCGATATCGGTCGAAGGTGATTGCAATGAGCGAAGCAATCGCGTTGTTGGTCAACGGGCTTGTGTCTCCGCGCACCACAAGGCTGCCGACAGGCACCGTTCCCAGCCGCACCACTCTGCGCCCAATCCCGCTCTCGGGATCGTCGTCCGAGGTTTCAAAGTAGTAGACATTTTGCGCCATCTCCTGCGGGTCTACGTTCCAGAATCCCGCCGTGTAGACGTCGTGCAAGTCGGCATCGAAGACCGCGACGGCTTCAAGGTTGAAGATTTCATGCACCAGTTCGGCCAGTTGCGGCCCCGGTTCCACGTGAAGGTCCATCTGCAGCGTCCGCCGCGTGAATTCGTAAAGGTCTTCCATCTGGCCGCCCCGCAACTCGGCTTCGCGGGCGTGATTGGTCACACGCGAAGAGAGCCGGCTCACGATCAGCGCCACACCCACGAAAGCCAGCAGTGTGAAGGAATTGGCGGGGTTGGTTGCCATCGATATTCTCGATTGCCGGGCTGAGAACCAGCTCTGCGCGATGACCGCCGAGAATGACACGATCAACGCCTGCCAAAAGCCGCTCAGTAGCGCAGTGGCGACGACGATCAGCAGATAAATCAGTGCCGCGACGGGAAGCAGCCACGTGGAGAGATGCGTGAGCGCCGCCACCAGAATTACGGCCAGCACTCCCAGGGCGCACTCCAGCGTGAACAAAAGCATTCGCAAACCGGAGCCGTGCGGACGGCCAAACATGATCGGCGTTTTGCTTGGACTGCGTTGTGACAACCGGTCACTCACTTTCCTCTGGCGAAAGAACTCGGTCTAACGACTCTGTTGCGCGTCAACCCGCGCAGCGCCGCCAGCGCCGCGCTCTCATACCGTTCATGGATCGATGAACAACCAGCGTCTGGTTGCCGCAACGCTAACTTCGGTCTGTTGCGAGGGAAATTGAATTTTATCAGGTTCTTCGCCTGTTCTTCACCGGCGATTTCGTTCCCAACGCTCAGAACCGAGCCAAAATTGACGATATAGAACAGAGACGATGAGCGTCAGTCCAATTCGAAACCGGGTTCTGAGAATCTTTTTGTCTTCTTCATAGCTTCTTTATGCTTCGTTTGCGTTACTAGTGATAGCTCGTTTGAGTCAATCCACGGCGCCTATCAACCTAACGCGATTGCTGGCTTTTAGCGCTGGCAATCCAAGCCTCACTTGCGCGCATCGCATCATCGATTTTGACGCCGGTTTACGGCGCCGGGACGGTCGTGTCAAAGCGCGCCTTGAGTCTCAAAGCCGTTCATTCCCATCACGCACAAATCTTTCTTGGAGGTATCGTGTCGATGCAATCGAACCGAACTGCAATCCTTCGATCAGTCGGATTAATCGCCGGAGCCGCAATGGCGATCGCCCTCACGGCTGGTGCGCAAACACCCGCGCCTGATGCAACTCCCGCAGCTGCGCCTGCACCGGCAGCACAGGCACCGGCCGCCGCGCCGGCGCCGGCCGCCCCTGCCGCCGCACCCACATGGAGCGTGGGCCCGATGGATCTGAGCGGATTCATTGACGGCTACTACAGCTTCAACTTCAACCGCCCGAACACTTCGTTGGGCAACTACGATCAGATCAACCAGCTCTATAACTTCGACGACAAAACCGACCAGTTCGAGTTGAGCGCGGCCAAGCTCACGCTGAACCACGCTCCCGATCCGATCGGCGCCGACATCGACTTCGTCTATGGCCGTACCAACGACCTGATCAATAACGCGACAGCAAACACGACGACAACTACCTATGTCGCATCGCAGCTTCCCTACCTTGAGCAGGCGTACCTCAGCCTGAAGCCGCCCAAGGCCAAAGGCTTCGAGCTTGACTTTGGCAAATGGGTCACTTCGGCCGGAGCGGAAGTCATCGAGTCCATGAGCAACTGGAACTATTCGCGCTCGCTGTTGTTCGTGAACGCGATTCCCTACTGGCACTTTGGCGCACGCACCTCGATGCCCGTGGGCAAATACGAAACGGTCGGCTTCCAATTGTTCAACGGCTGGAATAACGTTTCCAAGTCCAATGGCGGCGTCTCCGGCGCATTTACCAGCGCTTGGGTGAAGCCCAAGTACACCATCGACGCGAATTATCTGGTCGGTCCTGAGAATTCCAACACGACCAGCGGCCTTCGCAACTTGATCGACGCCACGCTGCTGCTCACGCCGCCCGGAAAAGTCAACGC
>CAZPEZ010000215.1:0-3576 GCA_964585715.1 uncultured Occallatibacter sp. | reverse complement strand
AGTTCTGGGCCGGCGCGGGCTACGGCGCGCTCTACACGCCGCGCGTGGGGCACGCCACAACAGACAGCCTCGCAAACCCGATGAACGCGCCCGACGCACGCGGGACCGGCTCGGCGGAGCATTCGTGGCTTTGATCCACGAGAAGTCGATCGAAGACGTGACGGTGCAGGATGTGCTGGACCGCGCCTCAGTTGGTCGCTCCACGTTTTATCTTCACTTCCGCGACAAGAACGACTTACTCCTCAGCCAGTTGGAGATCTTCCTGGAAACGATGAGCACAGCGCTCGGCGTCCGCAAAGAGGCATCGGATCGAGTTGTTCCGGTAGCGGAGATGTTTGCACATATCGAAAACCAAAGAGAGCTTTATCGCATCCTTGCCGACGCAGGGCGCCTCAACGATTTCTTCGATCTTGCGCAAACCTACTTTGCGCGCGGCATCGAGCACCGCCTCAGAGAATCCAAACGTCTTCCGAAGATTCCGCAGGGTGAATTGGCTGCTCGTGCCTCTGCATTGGCCGGTAGTCTGTTATCGCTGTTGCGATGGTGGCTCGACCGCGGAGCGAAGGAACCGCCGGCCGAGATGGATGAACTTTTCCACCGAATGGCGTGGAGCGGGCTCCAGTAGCCCCTATCCCGCGACGTGCACGCAACGGGTCGCTCGACGCCATTCGGCTGATGCGAAAAGGCCAACTCGCTCATTGAGCGCAAACGATGGGCGCTTTTGGAGTCTTGGTTGGATTGTGGCCAACCCAGAAGTGACCTGTTTTTGGGGCAACTTCCGAGTTGCGGGTAAACCAACCGGAACCCAGAAATCTAAAGAGGGTTCGGTACGTGTCTCGATCAGGCACTCACCAAGGTGCAAGACGAGACACTTTGATTCCCGGCTCGTCAGCGTCCTCGGAGTTCCTAAAGCTACGGAGCGTGATTTTTTGAGTCGACACCGTGTATTGGCAGAATTGAAGTAACGAAATCGACCATATCTGAGGCTATTCGCGGGTCCCGGTTGGCGAGAGCGACAAGCACATAACCGTCATGGGGCAAGATGTGCAGTTCGCCGTTAATTCCAGGTGCACCACCGCCGTGACCGTATCCTCCATTCGGCAGCACGTAGAAGCCCATACCATAATCCAGGCGCTTGGGACTCGCTTGCGTTGCCTCACGCAGAAGATCAGGACCTAGCAGCTTGCCGGATTGCAGACCTTCAGCAAAAAGAAGAAGGTCGCGGACTGTGGAGTATCCTCCTCCCGCTGAGGTGCCCGACCAGGGCATCCCGTCCGTGTTGGGCACCAGTCCATTCTGCCCAGACGTGTAGCCGATCGCGCGGCCGTTCATACGATCAGCCTCAGGAAGGGAGTCAGTGTGCATCATCCCCGCAGGCTGATAAATATGCTCCTGAACATATTTCTGATAAGGCTCGCCACTCACAAGCTCGATAATTCGCCCCAGGAGGATGAAGCCGTAGTTGGAATATTCCATGCGCGAACCTGGCACGAAGGCCACGGGCCGACTTCCCAAGAGCTTGACGTAGTCCGCAAGCGTTCGTGTTTCCTCGCGGTGCGCTTCATACTCCGGAGTAAAGATGTCTCCGGTGCCGCCGGTATGATTGAGCAGTTCTCGAATCGTGACACGCGAGGCGAGATCGCGGTTCGGATAATCGGGCCAGTAGGTGGCAATCGGCTTATCAAGCGCGAGCTCTCCCTGTCCTACAAGGTGAAGGATAGCCACCGCGGTGAACATCTTGTTCATGGAGCCGATGCAGAACTGCGTGTCGACCGTGTTTTTGATGTGGTTGGTCTCATCCGCCAAGCCCCATGCCTGATCGAGCACGATTTTGCCATTGTGTGCGATTAGGATTGCCCCTGAAAAAGCGCCCGGACCAATCATTGCAGTCACGTGCTCCCGTACCCGATTGGCGAGCTGGTCGTCATTGGTAGCCGAATTTCCCGAGCCCTGTGGCGGCGTTATGGGATGCCCCATCATGCCTGCGATAACGAGAGGGTTTACTGACGCCAGATCCAAGGTGGATTCGGAATAGGCGCCGCGAGTTTCCTTCATCAACGCCACTAGATGAGTGTCGGTGTCTTCCTCGACCCGGTAGATGGTCATCCCTCCGGTCATGGTCCGCAGGCGCAGGTCGCCTGCAACGCGGTCATCGGCCCCGCTGCGCCCGTATTTCTGCCAGAACGCGGTAATCCGGGCTGAATCGCCCGAATTGAACGCGTCCAACCATTGTTTGAAGACCTGCAGGGCAGGTGTTTCTGAAGCAGGGCCGGCGGGCGCCGTCAGAGCCGCCGCAAGCGGGAAGAGTGCGAGAAAAACAGCGGCACGCTTGAACATAGTGCTGGTATAAGACAGCACTGGGCTATTTGTGAAGTGGATATGCATAATATGCAATATTTATTCCATGAATATCGGCGGAATCGATCTCAACCTCCTGCTTGCCTTTGAAGCGCTGATCGACGAGCGGCATGTAGGCCGGGCCGCGAGACACGTAGGACTCAGTCAACCGGCGTTCAGCAACGCCATCGCGCGACTGCGAACTCGTCTTGGAGACCCGCTGTTTGTGCGCACAGCGCAGGGTATGATGCCAACTCCCCGCGCCGACCAGCTTGCCGGACCCATACGATCCGCTCTTGCTCAGCTTCGGCAGACCTTCGAAGCACCGCATTCCTTCGATCCTTCGATAAGCGCGCACCGGTTCCGGATTGGGCTGAGCGATGACGTGGAACTGCGCCTGGTTCCATTGCTCGCTCGTTCCATGATTTCAGGCGAGCTGCAAATGCAAACCCGGCGACTCGATTGGTTGTTCACAGTGCCCGAGAGCGAGCTTCGCAACGGAACCATTGACCTCGCAATTGGATATTTTCCGGATGCGCGTCAACTAGCGCCAGGCCTCGTCATGGAATCGATTTCGGAGGAGAACAACGTCGTAATTGCGCGTCGCGGCCATTCTATGTGGAAGGGCAAGCTTACTCTGGACTGCTTCACAAGGCTGGATCATGCCGCCGTCATCTATCGCAATCAGCTATGGGGGTTGATCGATAACGAGCTCGCTGCAAGAGGACTTCGGCGTCGTCTCAGACTGGCGCTCCCGCACTGCCTTTCTGTGCTGCACGCCGTCTCGTCGAGCAACCTCGTGGCATGCATACAGGAATCTGTTGTTCAGGAATTCGGCACAAGCCTCAACCTGAAGTCCTGCCCCGAGCCCCTTGGATTGCCGCCGTTCGTCCTGCGGATGGTGTGGCATCGCCAGAGGGACAGCGACTCCGCACACGTCTGGCTTCGCAAGCTCATCGCAACTGAACTTGGCGCTCAGAAGAGCCCTACGTCCAATACCAGGGAATTACGGAGAAGCCGAAAGTAGTAGCGGCGGTGACTACTGGGCAAAGCACTCACCGAAGGCGGTTCTTTATTCAATTTCTGAGTTCCGGGAGTATTGTGGGCCACTCGGAAGTTTCACATCGGTTAGCAGTGGCCGGGATGATGTTGATTACTTTCTAACTTCCGGGTTGAGGGTGATCCACTCGGAACTTCGACTACATCGGTATCGAGCCGATTTGTTGCAACAAGCCGAGC
>CAZPEZ010000214.1:0-3596 GCA_964585715.1 uncultured Occallatibacter sp. | reverse complement strand
GGTTCTGAGAAGTTTGTGAGTGAATGAAGATGGCCCGACGGAAAGATAATGGTTCCGCCCGGGTTGTTTGAATGCTAAGTCGAGGAGGAGCACGAGGGTGTTACAAAGGCTGAACTCAGCTGCGCGCTGATTCAGAGAACTACCCACGGAGGCTCCTCGAGACACTATGTACTACATCGGACTTGATGTTCACAAGAAGCCAGCGACTGAACGTAGTTCAGACGAGGACGGAAGGAACATATTTCTGCGACCATGTATGTGCTGCAGTGAGCGGCAGACACGGCCCGAGATCGTCATTGGTGTTCTTGAACCCGTCAAGAAGCCTGGGTCTGAGGGTAGCGTACGAGTCAGTGATGACGTTTGCTGAAGATCGCAACGATCTCGATTAGGAGACTGTTTGGATTCGCACCTCAGGCCGCGCCCTGCAGCGCAGGAGGTGACGACGATGGGGAAGCAAAATCGTAAATCAGTCGTGCTGGAGCCAGATGCGGCCGGAATCGATATCGGAGCTGAGGAGATCTATGTCGCGGTCCCACTGGATCGAGATGAGGAATCAACACGCAAATTCAGTACGTTTACTCGCGACCTCAACGCGCTCGCAGAGTGGCTTGAACAGTGTCATGTCCGGACGGTGGCGATGGAATCGACCGGCGTCTACTGGATTCCACTGTTTCAGATTCTGGAGGAACGCGGATTCACGGTATATCTGGTCAACGCTCATTATCTGAAGAGTGTTCCAGGGCGGAAAAGCGATGTTTCCGATTGTCAGTGGATTCAGTATCTGCACTCAGTAGGATTGCTTCGGACGAGCTTTCGACCTCCAGATCACATCTGCGCCGTGCGAGCGCTATGGCGACATCGTGCCAGCCTGTTGCAGATGGCTGCAGAACACACCATGCATATGCAAAAGGCGCTAAGCCAGATGAACCTGCAAATTCACCACGTGCTGAGCGACATCACTGGAACGAGCGGATTGGCTATTTTAGATGCGATCTTCGCAGGCCAACGCGACCCGATTGAACTTGCAAAGCTCTGCCACTTCCGGGTGAGGAGCCCCCGCGAGACAGTAGCCAAGGCTCTGGAAGGAGATTACCGTCCCGAACACTTGTATACGTTGCGGCAATCGGTGGACGGATACCGATTCCACCAGAAGTTAATCGCTGATTTAGACCGCGAGATCGCGAGGCTGATGCAGACTCTACCTAGTGCAACAGAGCGTCCGGCGCCCCCAGCGACTCGAACCAAACATACAGCTTATCGGCGTCAGGGCAATGATCCTTCGTTCGATCTTCGAGGCGAGTTGTACCGGATCGCTGGCGTTGATCTGACAGATATCCCCGGAATCAGCACTGTCACAGCGCAAGTGATCCTAACCGAAATCGGTCCAGACGTCAGTCGTTTCCGGCATGCATCGGCCTTTGCGTCATGGCTAGGACTTTGCCCGGAAAAGCGCGTAAGCGGAGGAAAGGTCCTATCCTGCAAGACTCGCAAGGTTGCCCATCGGGCCGCGACTGCGTTGCGATTAGGTGCGCACTCTCTTAGCCGGGCAAAAGGCTATTTCGGCGAGTTCTTTCGCCGAATGCGCTCGAAGCTGGGCACAGCCTCCGCCATCACGGCCACTGCGCACAAAATCGCACGTGTCCTCTTTCATGTCTTGCTCACCAAGGAACCCTATAGCGAAACTGTCTTCCATCAGTGTGAAGAACAAAGTCGACAGCGGGCTCAACTGCGCTTGCGCAAATACGCTCACCAATTAGGATTTCAACTCACGCCTATCGCAGCTTCGGATCATTGAGCTGTTCCTTAGGAGCCAGCGACTGAACGTAGTTCAGACGAGGACGGAAGGAACATATTTCTGCGACCATGTATGTGCTGCAGTGAGCGGCAGACACGGCCCGAGATCGTCATTGGTGTTCTTGAACCCGTCAAGAAGCCTGGGTCTGAGGGTAGCGTACGAGTCAGTGATGACGTTTGCTGAAGATCGCAACGATCTCGATTAGGAGACTGTTTGGATTCGCACCTCAGGCCGCGCCCTGCAGCGCAGGAGGTGACGACGATGGGGAAGCAAAATCGTAAATCAGTCGTGCTGGAGCCAGATGCGGCCGGAATCGATATCGGAGCTGAGGAGATCTATGTCGCGGTCCCACTGGATCGAGATGAGGAATCAACACGCAAATTCAGTACGTTTACTCGCGACCTCAACGCGCTCGCAGAGTGGCTTGAACAGTGTCATGTCCGGACGGTGGCGATGGAATCGACCGGCGTCTACTGGATTCCACTGTTTCAGATTCTGGAGGAACGCGGATTCACGGTATATCTGGTCAACGCTCATTATCTGAAGAGTGTTCCAGGGCGGAAAAGCGATGTTTCCGATTGTCAGTGGATTCAGTATCTGCACTCAGTAGGATTGCTTCGGACGAGCTTTCGACCTCCAGATCACATCTGCGCCGTGCGAGCGCTATGGCGACATCGTGCCAGCCTGTTGCAGATGGCTGCAGAACACACCATGCATATGCAAAAGGCGCTAAGCCAGATGAACCTGCAAATTCACCACGTGCTGAGCGACATCACTGGAACGAGCGGATTGGCTATTTTAGATGCGATCTTCGCAGGCCAACGCGACCCGATTGAACTTGCAAAGCTCTGCCACTTCCGGGTGAGGAGCCCCCGCGAGACAGTAGCCAAGGCTCTGGAAGGAGATTACCGTCCCGAACACTTGTATACGTTGCGGCAATCGGTGGACGGATACCGATTCCACCAGAAGTTAATCGCTGATTTAGACCGCGAGATCGCGAGGCTGATGCAGACTCTACCTAGTGCAACAGAGCGTCCGGCGCCCCCAGCGACTCGAACCAAACATACAGCTTATCGGCGTCAGGGCAATGATCCTTCGTTCGATCTTCGAGGCGAGTTGTACCGGATCGCTGGCGTTGATCTGACAGATATCCCCGGAATCAGCACTGTCACAGCGCAAGTGATCCTAACCGAAATCGGTCCAGACGTCAGTCGTTTCCGGCATGCATCGGCCTTTGCGTCATGGCTAGGACTTTGCCCGGAAAAGCGCGTAAGCGGAGGAAAGGTCCTATCCTGCAAGACTCGCAAGGTTGCCCATCGGGCCGCGACTGCGTTGCGATTAGGTGCGCACTCTCTTAGCCGGGCAAAAGGCTATTTCGGCGAGTTCTTTCGCCGAATGCGCTCGAAGCTGGGCACAGCCTCCGCCATCACGGCCACTGCGCACAAAATCGCACGTGTCCTCTTTCATGTCTTGCTCACCAAGGAACCCTATAGCGAAACTGTCTTCCATCAGTGTGAAGAACAAAGTCGACAGCGGGCTCAACTGCGCTTGCGCAAATACGCTCACCAATTAGGATTTCAACTCACGCCTATCGCAGCTTCGGATCATTGAGCTGTTCCTTAGGAGACGATCAGCTATTGCGTGAAGGACGCGGCCGGCAAGATCCAGAGTGAAGGCAAGATCGGATCGACGCGACGCGAACTTGATGCCTGGATCAAAACCCTCCCCCAGCCACGGATGATAGCCATGGAAGCGACGATCTTCACCGGCTGGATCTACGATCACCTGCTTCCACATGCCG
>CAZPEZ010000213.1:0-3682 GCA_964585715.1 uncultured Occallatibacter sp. | reverse complement strand
CAGGGAATTAGCCGCAGGCGACTATATCGATCTTCCAGTGGTTCCAGCTCAGGGATGGTTCCCATCGACTCTCTCTAAATGCAGCCGGCCGTGATCTCCGGTTGCAGCCGCAAAATATCGCCCTCTCCCACCTGCGCTTCCGCCAGGGTTTGCGTGTCCTGCACCTGACGGCCCGAGTTCTTGTGATGAAACTTGTAGCTCAATGGCGCCCCATCCGGGCCGTTGGTCGGCAGGCGGAGTTTTTCTACCAAAACGGCAATAATCTTGTTGCAGGGCGCATCATTGGGCAATTCCACAGGGACGCGCTTGTTTTCTGTCGAATCGTAGACGGTCACATTGATCGTGGGCATCAACTCCCCTTCTTCAGCGCAAATTAGTGTTGGAACTGCTCAAATGCTGTCAATCTTCGACGCCCTTCTCCAGAGAACGACCAACCAGAGAGATCAAGCAGCGCGTCGGCTCGAATTGCAAAGTTGAGATTCTCGGCATTTGGACTATTATTCTTGTCCACCATCGCGACCACTATTCCCGCAAGCTGCCCATTGGCGTTAAGGAGCGGACCGCCGCTATTGCCCGGGCTCACTGGTGCGGAAATCTGAATCGTATCGCGGTCGAGTCGTGAAATGATGCCGGTGCTCAGCGTGAACCGCAGATTCTGAGGATGACCGATCACGTATATCGGTTCGCCGCTTTTAAGTTGACTGACCCTGACCACCGGCAATGTAAATGCGGCATGGCCTTGTCTGCGCGGAAGCCACAACAGCGCCAGGTCGAGGGTGTCATGGCGAGCCACAACATCGGCACCGGCCCAAGTCCCTGAGCTTGAGGCCACCAGCGCGTGTTGTCCATTAGTAGAGGAAGATTCCGCATCGACGACATGCCGTGCAGTCGCTATCAAATAGCCATCGTCATTGGCCTGTAACAGAACGCCTGCTCCAAAGACATTGGAAGGCCCTTCCACGTGAGAGAACCAGTTCTTCTGCGCCGGACTGATCACTGTAACAAGGGGCTTCAGTTGGTCTGAAATCGCTTCGGCATTCAGTTCGAATGGCGCTGGTAACGCAGGAAACTGCGATTTGCTATCCAGCTCACTCAGGCCCTGACTGGCTACAGAAGGGGTTGTCGGTGCGAGCGAAAATGTTGCGACGCCAACAATCGTGGTAAGAATGCCGCTGATCGACAGCAAAGTAGAGAGGAACGCTACCCACGCGAAGCGGCTTCGAGGAGGAAGCCCGCGCGTGGCAACGCGCAAGAGGATCGTTACAAGACAAAGGACGGGCAAAACCAATATAAGCGGGAAAAGGCTCAGCTTCGCCCAAAGTGGCATTGGCGCAGGTAGATTGGAGACCAAGCCGATGGGTTCTTTGGCCAAAGGGGTAGTCTGCGCGATTTCATCGTGGCTGATGACAATGCGTTCCAAGGGCATTCCTGAAGGGTTCGCCAATCTTCGACGATAAGCCCGTCAAATTGCAAGTGCCGCAATCACATGCAAGGAAATCCATTACAGGAACAATAGCAGAGTTGTTCACCCAGCACGATGACACGAAAGTTTCATGATTCCTGTGTGCCCGCTTGGCTTTTATTTACTTAGTAATAACTTCCGAGTTGGGGGTGATTCGACAACAACCGTTGAAATGCCTCGGGTACTATTTGTCCAATGAGGTTACTAGCCGAATTGAAGCCACTGATTCTCGTGACGGTGACGGTGGCGGTCGCTGGCGCTCTCGTCACATTGCAGTCGCACGCAGAAATTGCTGCGCTGCCGACTTCGATATGCGAGGTGCAAGCCCATCCAGAGAAGTTCGTCGGCAAACGTATCTCGGTTCAAGCGAGCGTGCTGAGCGATGGAGTTGAACGGACGCTGTTGGTGGAGGATCGCGAGCACGCTTGTCAGGGCGGGATCGTTCCCATCTCAGATCCTAAGCGACCTCAGAGCCAAGCCGCCGGGGATCAGCTGAGCAAGGCTATATTCACCGGCCGGCCCGGAACCATCGACAAGAAGATTACCGCCTTGTTCACCGGGGTGATCTCGATGGGAGACCCCGACGCATTCATGCTGGCCCCCGGCAGGAAGATACCTCTTCTGACAATCGAATCGGTCGAAAACATCCATGTACTGCCTGCTAATTAGCAATCTCTGAAGAATTCCCGGCCCCGCAGAAAGCGCGCAGTGATTCTCGTTGCCCTTCCTTGCCGAAAGCGACGATTCCTTGCTGACGGGCGAGTCGTGGCCGACCCGGACGTAACCCCGAATTTGGGGTAATGTCCGGGTTGGGGTAATAGTCCCGCAATGGGCTGGGATTGTAGCTTCAACAGCCTTTTGCCAGCACAAGACCATCTGCGAAGCCGCCCTTCATGAGTACCATCCAGTTTGAATTCCGAATGAAAAGAGCGGACGTCCCTCGATAGGGTGAGTTCTCATAGCAATACTTTACGTAGATGTTGCCCGGGACGGGAGAAACCGAACCAAACCGCCTCTCAAGTTCCTCGCGAGTCTTGCCGACAACCAGTGAGTCTCTGTGAGAATCATTGATCATGACGCTGAGGGCAGCATCGATTCTTAACGGATAAAGACCAAGTTTCCAAGCTTGATATCGCAGGTCACGAGGATCGTCTGCACCGACGATGACAAACTGCCATCCTACTACTCCCACGACGATGATCACCGTAGCCGCGACGAGCCATCGCAGAGTCCGCAGTAAGCCTGTCCGTTTCATTGCTCAAGTTTAATCTCGGCATCACGAGTGAATTGTGGCCCAACCGGAAATTACCTTTTCGGCAACAGTGCGCCAGTGGTGTTGATCACTTCGTTATTTCTGGGTTGCGGGTGACGAGCCGAAGATCTACAGCATTCTCACGAATTCAGCCCCGCAAATAACGCCATCCCTTGATTCCTTCAGTCCGTCCTCAGGGCCTTCATTGGATCGATAGATGCAGCCCTTCGCGCGGGAATCAGCCCGGCGATGGTGGCGCAAGCGGCCAGGACTGCCGTGGCAGCCAGGAAGGTGATGGGATCGTATGCGCCCACCTGATAGAGGAGGCTGGCCATGAGATGGCCTGCCAGGAGCGCGGCGGGAACACCGATGGCCAGCCCGACGACCAGTTGCCCAAGCGCGCTGCGCAGAACCATCGCGACCACGCCGGAGCGCGATGCGCCGAGCGCCATACGGATGCCGATTTCGCTGGTGCGCCGCGCGACGAAGTAGGACATGACTCCATAGAGACCCACAGATGCGAGGATGAGCGCAAGAATGCCAAACAAGCTGGTGAGGCGGGCGATGATCCGGTCCTGATTGAAGTTGGCTGCGACCTCGGTATCGTAGGAGCTGAATTGAAAGATGGACAGGCTCGGATCGATGGACGCCAGAGTCTTGCTCGCCAGCGCTTCCGCATCTGGCTGTGCCTGGGCAAAGTCCAGGATGATGAAGTTTACGAACATGGATGCCTCTTCAGAGCCTTTCGAATCGGCTTCTCCGTAACCGGTGAATTGCTGGGAAACGGGGCGGAAGAAAAGCGGCTCCACTTTTCCGCGCGGGTGGGTCATTTTGAAATCGGCAAATACGCCGGCAATCTCGAACGCGCCTGAATATTGAGGCTTTCCGATGCCGAAATGCTTTCCGATCGGATCTTGGCCAGGAAAAAATCGCTCCGCGAAGGCCTGGTTCACAGTCACCACCCGTTG
>CAZPEZ010000212.1:0-3707 GCA_964585715.1 uncultured Occallatibacter sp. | reverse complement strand
TGCGGGCCATGTTGGCGGGGACGATGGCCAACCTGATTTCGGCGTCGATTGCGGGGATCTTTTTGGGGTAGGCGCTTTGGTCTGCACAACCCGGGAATGGGGCGCACGTTCGGGTAGTGTCACGATCAAAGCAGAGAAGGCAGCGCAATGAGTATCCTTCAATTTCTCACCGTCATCGGCAGTATAGCGGCCTTTCTTTTTTCGGCGTTGAAGTACCTCGATACGAGAAAATTTGAGTCGAAAACTAAACGATTCGAGCAATTTCGCCTCGTATGTGTGTGGTTAGCTGGCAGAACAGAAAGCGGTGTCGTTCTCGTAGACATTCACCAAGCTATAGCCGCATATCAGCTCGCTGAGTTTCCTGAATACAAATGGATTTCGCTGCCGCTAATTGATTATTACCTTGAACGAATGGCGAATGACCCTCCGACAGATGTATTCAAGAAAGCCCTGCTTACGGTGCGCACAAAACTTAGCCCTTCAAATTAGGACACCATCCGTGTCCGGCTTGTCTTGACCTGTGCGCCAAATGGCGCAATAATTATGCCAGGTGGCGGAGATGGGCACAGCGGAAATTGTAGAAGTTCTGGGCGGAAAGAAGACCTTCAGGCGGGCGGTACGGAGTACGGACGACCTGGCGCAACTGGTGCGCTCCGGGCTTCCGGCGTCGACCGTTGCGCTGCTGGCGACAACGCTCGAGGTCGACAGGGCGCAGATGGCCGAGCGGCTGAATATTCCGTCGCGGACTCTGAGCCGGCGGCTCAAGATGAAATCGCGGCTGACGCATGACGAATCGGACCGGACCCTGCGGATGGCGAGAGTGGTGGCGCTGGCGCGGGAGGTTCTGGGATCGGATGAGAAGGCGTCGCACTGGATGAGCAATCCAAACCGGGCGCTGGGAGGCAGGAAGCCATTTGACGAGCTGGACACCGAGCCCGGCGTGCGATCGGTGGAGGAGGTCTTGCACGGCATCGCTTATGGAATGTATAGCTGATGCAGGTCTGGAGGATCTTCCCTGGACGATTTCGGGATTCAGCGTTTACCGGGGTGGGCGGGCTTTACGCCGCGAGACGTTGGAATCATCTGGGAACCGCGATGGTGTACACGTCGACGTCGCGGGCGCTGGCGGCTCTGGAGTTCTTCGTTAATCTGCAGCAGATCGAAGCGCCCTTCGATCTGCTGATGGCAGAGGCCACAGTTCCCGATGCGTGCGTAGAGGCAATGGCGCTCAAAGTTCTTCCTCGCAACTGGCGGGGATTAAACAACCAGCGCTGCCGCGATCTTGGTTCCGAGTGGGCGGCGAGTCTGCGGTCGGTTGCGCTTAAGGTGCCGTCGGTTGTGGTGGACGGGGACTGGAACGTGCTGCTGAACCCGAAGCATCCGGATTTTGGCAAAGTCAAAGTTGGACCTGCGAAGCCATTCCGGTATGACGAGCGCATGTTCCATTAGAGAGGCCAATAGCGTGGCCGCCGCCCGTCTCACACGCCAAACCGCGCCACACTCCGCAACTTCGCCTTCGCCGCTTCTTCCTCGCGATTGCGCGGGGGCGCCTGCGTCTCAAGCAGGCTGAGTAACCGCATCGATGCTGCTGCGATCTCATCGACCGCGGAATTGAATGCTGCCTCGTTCGCCTTGGACGGTTTGTTGAAACCGCTCACTTTGCGCACATACTGCAGCGACGCAGCACGCACCTCCTCGTCGGTGACAGGAGGATCGAAGTTGAAGAGCATTTTGATGTTGCGGCACATTCGCTTCTATCCCGGATAGGCGCCGGTAATGTAGCCTTCGAGCGCCTGGATGGCGTGCTCCTGTCCGGAGATGACCCACTTGACCAGGTCGCCGATGGAGACGATGCCGAGGACCGTGTCGCCTTCGAGCACCGGCAGGTGACGGATGTGGTGGTCCGTCATCACGGTCATGCACTCGTCCACGGTGTGCAGTGGGGTGACAGTGCGGACGGGGCTGGTCATAATCTCCAGCACCTGGGTCTCGCGGGCGTGGTGACCCAACAGGATGCCTTTGCGCGCGTAGTCGCGCTCGGAGAGCACACCGAGCAGGCGCGGGCCAGACATCACCATCAACGCGCCGATATCGTATTTCGACATGAGCGAGAGGGCTTCGTGCACCGATTGCTCAGGGGCGATGGACACGACCTTGACTGAGCCTTTGTGTTTGAGGATCGCTCCAATGGTGTCGGTGATGCGCATCGGGACCTCCTTCTGCTTTGGCTGCCGCGCGGCGAAAACTGTCTCCACCCGCGACGGCTTACTCGCCGGGGAAGAGCAGTATAACCCGGCTTACACACAACTGTCGTACCGATCCTTCCACAGCGCGCGATGTGACAGGAATCACATGGCTTTGTTCTGAGATGGCGTCTCAGGCCGCCGGGTTGGCGCCCTGGTGAGCGCGCAGGCGGCGCAGACGATAGACGATGGTGAGGAGGGTGACCGTGCCGCAGGTGAGAAAACTGACGCCGAGGCCGACAATAAGCGAATTGTCGTGCTCGTAGAAGCCGTGGACGACGCCGATCACCTGCAGAATGCAGAAGCCGCCGAAGGTGATGAGCGAAACGCCCTCGTCGCTCTTTTTGCGCCAGACGGCGAGCGCCTGGGGCACGAAAAGGGCCGCGTTGCCAAGCAGGGCCAGCCCAAAGACATAGGTAACAATTTCCCTCATTGCTGAACGACCCCCGTACCCGAACTAAATCAGCACCACTTGATGATCTCATTCGGGGGCGGAAGGGAACGGCAAGAAAGAAGGCCGGCGAGTTTCACCGGCCCTGCTGTTGGGTTACGTCCTGGGGGGCGTCGCTAGAAGTGCAACTTGGCGCCGAACTGAATCTGCCGCGAGGTGCTGGCGGTCGCGGTGATGACGCCTGCGGTGGGTGACAACTGCGTAGCCGACGAGTAGACCACCTCATTCGGCGTGAGGAAGTTGGTGTGGTTGAGGATGTTGAAGAACTCGGCGCGGAACTGCAGGTTGAGCCTCTCGGTGATGTGCGTGTCTTTCACCGCGGAGAAATCCAGCTCCTTGAGCCCAGGCCCGACGAGCGAGTCGCGCCCCACATTGCCGTAGGTTCCGTAGGTGGTGGTGCCCACAGTGACCGTTGGGGGGATGAAGGCGTTGGGGTTGAACCACTCGCCGACCGCGTGCGGATAGAGGTTGCCGGTGAACTTCGGGTTCCAATTGGGCCGAATGGGATTGCGCGAGTCACCGTTGGCGGGAGGGTTATAACCGAGCTGCGGCGAGAAAGGGAAGCCGGTCTGTAGGGCGACGATGGCGCTCGCGGTCCAGCCGCCGACGAGGTAGCTCGCCGGACCTGAAGAGCCGTTCAGGAAGTGGCGGCCGGGGCCGAAGGGAAGATCGTAGCTGCCGTTGATTGAAGACGACTGGCGCACGTCGGTCGCCGCCGGGCCCCAATCAGCTTTCGGATTGAGCGGGAAGGAAACAAACGCGGGAGTGTTCCCGCTGACACTGGTGTTCCATGCCGAGCCGTCATCCAGATTCTTTGACCAGGTGTAGTTACCGCGGAGCTGAAATCCGTTTGCATAGCTGTGCCGGGCGTCAACCTCGAGCGCGTTGTACAGACCCGTGCCCTGCGAGACCCACGAGGTGGAGTTGGCAAGATTCGGATTCACGTCAGTCGTCGAAGGGTAGTAGACCTGGCCCGTCGAAGCGTAGGCCGGCGTGGGCTCGTTCATATCTTC
>CAZPEZ010000211.1:0-3775 GCA_964585715.1 uncultured Occallatibacter sp. | reverse complement strand
AGTCGCTGCGATTGCGGTTGAATGCGCTGTTGCCGTCACTCAAACCGGCAAAGCCTGACACGAAGCTCAGCGCCGTCGGGCCCCAATTGGCCGGGTCCTGATCGTTGCCGGTGATGCCTGCCAGGCCTGAGACATTGATGCGATTCTCAAAGTTGGGTGTGAGCTCGGTCCTGATCCGGCTGGACGTATAGTTGGTGTACAGAAACACGCGAGGCTTAAGCCGATGCGACCAGTGAACGCCGGAGTTGATGCCGAGTGTGCCCGTCTGGTCCACAAAGCCAAAAAGGTTCACGCTATCGGACCGTATGCTTTGCAAACTGAAGTTTCCGTAAACCTCGTCCTTGCGCCCAATATTCTTATCCAACCGGAATTGCGGCGCATCCTGGTGGGTGTTGTTCAGCACCGGCGCCTGGTAGTTGTAATTTGAAACATTGGTGATGTTGGGCAGTGGATACAGCTGCAGCAGCGCGGCCGCCTGGCTGCTGACCGGGACCTGATTGCCGGGGTACGCCATGCCAGTTAAAGGATCGTAGATCGTTACCGGCTGCCCCAGCGCATTCAGCAATCCGGCCAGGTTGCCATTTCTTTGATCAAGAGTCGGCACAAGGCCGGAAACGATCGCTGCGCTGCTGTTGCGCGACCACTGATAGGTAGCAAAAAAGGTTGGTCCGCGCGGCATTAGGTGCGGAATGTTGAGCGGCCCCTGCAGACTAACCACGCCGGTGAAGTTGTTATAAGCTGGCTTTGCCGGTTCGATGCCGCTGACCGAATACGCACGCGCATCGAGCGCCGAATTATCCTCGCCAACCACAACTCCACCCGTGTACATTCCCTTGCTTTTGGAGCGCGTATTGCCGAAGGCCGCATTGGTCGCGTACTGCGATGTCGCCGCGTTATTCACGCTACCCTGCACAAGAAAGCCATCGGAACTCTGCTCATTTTCTTCGGGTGCCTTGGGAATTTCAGTGGGCACGCCTGCCTGAGCGGGCTTCTGCGCATCCTGACTCTTCAGAGCCGGTGCCGGCGCCTGCGGCAATCCCTGCGTCGGTTGCGCAGCCTGCGACTTCGCGACCAATTGATCCACCGGCAAGAGCTTCAGCTCCCAGGCCGCCGCCGGCATATTCGGAGCAGTCGTCACGTCGGTATGGATTGTCTCGAAGCACTGCATCTCGATCTCAATCGTCCACTGTCCATCTTTGAGATCGTCAAACTTGTACGCGCCCTCAGGGTCTGAAACCACTGTGAGCTTCGTCGTACCCTCGGTCGCAGTGATCGTTGCTCCGGGAAGCGGCAATCCTCCAAACGTCACCACTCCGCGATACTGCGACGCCGCAACCGTAGCGGTGCAGCAAAGCAACAACCCCAGGCAAAAGACAGAAATTTTGACTACGCTCCGCCAGTGCATTCAGTCGTTCCCGTCTCGTGCTAGTGCGGCGAAGGGAGGCCGATACGATCCACGATGATCCCCTCGACCTGTCCTTTCAGCGATTCCGGCTTGAGGCCTGACTGTTTCTTCGAGGCCTCAATGAATGACGGCCCCGCCTTACTCCCTGTCTTCTTCAATTGGCCGTGGGCTGTTCTATCTGGTCAATCACGATCACGTCCACCGGTTCTTTTTGCGCCACGAGCTTCAACCCGAGCTGCTCCTGCACTGCGGTAAAGATCGATGCCCCGACCGGCTCCTGCGTTTGGGCGCCGTCCGGTGACGGCGGCCTCATCATCGGTCCGGTGCCCATGGCCATGTCCGGCATAAACGAAAGCGTGAAATCGTAGATCCCTGTCAGCTCTGTCTTGTCCACCACGGTGGCGCCGATTTGCTGCGAAATCATCTGCGCCAGCGATGCGATCGGCGTCCCGTTCGCGTTCAATGTCATTCCTTGCGTGGAGGACATGCGCATGACCATCCCCTGCTCTCGCGCCGGACCTCCGCCGCCCAGGCCGGGCCTCGATGCCGCCTCTCCTGCTGCGGCCCCGCCCACGCTGGGTGGCGGGGGTGGTGGAGCAGGTGCGGCCTTACCGCCGTTCGCCGACTGATCGCCTTTTCCACCGTCTGCGGGCGTTGCTTCTTTCAGTTTCGGCCCACCCTTCGCGACCACCAGCGTGTACACCTGCAGCGCCTTCTTCTCATGGTGGAATTTGAGGCCAAATCGATCCTCCAGAACGGGCAAGAACATCGCAAACCGCTCTTGCATGCTGAGTGCTTTCAATGCCGGCGCATCCTCGGGCGCAACCTTCGCTTCGAGGTCGAAACGCGCTGACTTCACCCAATCCGGCTCGTTCAGGATTCGATCATCTGAAACTCCAAAGGCCTGCCGGACGAGCATCTGCAGCGGCACTCCATTAGCCTGAACTCCGTCTGGAGTGGCAGAAATCCCCATCCGCATCATTCCTACTCCTTCGTCTTTGTGCGTCTTGATCGACACCACATCGAATGCGGGCAGCGTTACGGCAGCGGCCGGGGTCTGGCTGGTGGCAGGTGGCGAGGCCGAAGAAGGAGGAGTAGGCGTGCTCGTCTGCGCTTGCATACCGCGCCCTGCAAAAAAGACGCTGGCGGTGAGAAGCGCGATTGCACAGGTCCCCGGAGATCTGGTTGTTTTGTCCATCCTGTGTCTAGCCCGAGTTGAGGTAGTTTCCGCGAATTACCGGCAGGGGAAGCCGACTTGCGCCTCCGGTCTTTTGAAGGACGTCACATGTCAGACGATTGGACCATAGCTTTCGTTCGTTGCCGTGGCGACAATTTTTCCCTGCCGGCGTTGCCGACCCTAGTTCGGTGACGGCTTCTCCACGTGGTCGATCACAATCACATCGTCCATCGCTTTGCCCGCCTCGATCTTCAGCCCAATTTGCTCCGGCATTGCGGTATACAGGCTCGGCGGCGCATTGGGATTATCTCCAGCCGGCGGCGTAACCGGACCGGTCACCCCGCGGAACTGCACAAACTGCGAATCGTCCGGCGTCCATTTCAACGTGAAGTCGTATTTATCGGTAAGCCCGGTATGATCGACCACGGGTTTGTCCATGATGCCCGACTGCATCCAGCTCGCGAACTCCTTCATGTTCATGTTGCGCACTACGAGGTCGCCGAGTCCTCTCAATCCAAAACCCTGTGGGTCGTTCGGTCTTGCCGTAGTCGTCGTCATCTTTGGGCCACCCGGCGCAACCGTAACGATGTACACCGATAGCTCCCGCTGTTCATGGTGAAACTTCAGCGCAAACCGGTCAGGCAGTAGCTTCTGCACCATCATTTCCATCTGGTGCAAACTCGGCTGGCCTTCGGTGTCGGGCTTGCCGTCAATATCAAACAAATCGGTGCCAAACCAATCCGGCGCGCCGATGATCTGTTTTGAGTGCAACCCATAGGCAAACGCAACCAGGTCGTTCATGTTGGTGTTCAACGTTCTGAATTGTGTACCTCTGAATCCGAACCCCTTGCCACGCGCCCCCGGCTGGCTGGGCTTGATCGTCGCCACTTCAAACGAAGGATCGGCATCCGCAGCCATCGGCTTCGGCGGCTCAGGAATCGCCCATGCCGTGTCTGCGTTGGCGCGCTCCAGGGGCATCGGGATCGGCGTCGTGTCCTCCATCCAGGTTCCCGCAATCGACTTGCCGTCCACAGACATTTTGCCTTCGTAGCCGCGGGGGACCACCGTGATCGTGAATTTCAGTACACCATCCTGAAAGTTGACGGTCGCTACCGGTAGGCTCTGACCACCCTGGTCAATGCTGTACCACACGCCCTTCAGCGCCCCGGCATCCGTCTTGGAAATCTTGAACA
>CAZPEZ010000210.1:0-3812 GCA_964585715.1 uncultured Occallatibacter sp. | reverse complement strand
GACTCGTGCAGATCGTGCAACACCTGCGCGTGCCACTTCAGATAGGTGTCGAGAACGTTGCGCGTCAGGTCGAGGGTCATTCCCATGGCGTCGCGGTTATTGTCATGCGCGACGTAGTGGCCCCAGTAGACGAGGCGCGGGTAGATTTCTTTCGGGTGAGCCTTGTGCCAGCGGTATATGTCGACCATGCGGTCGCGGCCGTCGACCTCGACCACCGGGGTGATGAGCACGATCATGTGTGAGCGGATGAACTTGATGTAGGGCGCGTCGTCGACGGCGAGGCGGTAGGCCAGCTCCATCAGCGCCGTCGGTGCGCCGGTTTCCGGCGAATGAATCGTGCCGGTGATGTAGTAAACCGGGTACGACTTGTCGATCAGGGCTCGGGCCTTCGTATCATCCAAGCCGATTGACCGCGGGTCGGCGAGTTGCGCCAGGCGCGCGTCGTTCTCTTTCGCGCCGGCGAGCAGGGCGGGGTCCGCGATGGCTGCGGTGATCATCTCGCGGCCTTCTTCCGTATGGCCGATGGAAAAGACCTTCACGCGCGGGCTCGCGGCCTCCAACATGCGGAAGTATTTGTAGACATCTTCGGCATAGGGCAGCATATCGGGCGCACCGGAGACGTCACCGAGGACCTTCTCGGGTGTCGGCACGGTCTTCGAGGCGGGCAGATAGTTCACCAGCGGCGAGAGGAAGGATTTGTCGGTGGTGTACTTCTGAATCTGGTCGGTGTAGTGCTGATCGATGGACTGGTTGGGGTCGCGGTCGTAATTGGTGTTCAATTCCTGGGCGTGCATGGGGCCGATCGCGGAGCCCAAGACAACAAAAGCACAAAGCAAGACAAGCCGGGAGGTTCTCATAGTCCTCGTTTCAAGTGGACATGCAGAATTCGGAGCAAGCGGACAGCTGTCCGTTCGTACGTGACGAGCCCGCGGCGAAGGCTTTTGACGGTCAGACGTGCGCCGATGCAGAAAACCGCAACCCCCTCAAAAGCCTGTATTCACAAACTATACGGCGTCCGGCGGGTGTTTCAAGCGGGTGGAGCGCCGACCTAACGTCGACCGCAATGGAGCCGCGCAAGCAGGGAGAAGTTCATCCATTAGAATGAGAAGTAGCGACTTGAGCCTTTGGCGCCGCGTCTATAAGGTGCGAGTCGAGTGGTTATAACGGAGAAAGCTATGCCCTTGATGAAGACTTCCAATCCGGCCCTTGGCAGCAAGACATTCGAGAACCTGCCCGGCGCAGGGTATGGCGGAATGATCGATGCTGCCGAGCGCATGTCGCTGAGCGGCACCGTCCACAAGACTGGCATCCTGCTGGTGTGCGCGATGGCGACTGCGGCTTGGGTGTGGCACATGTTTGTCCAGTCGCGCAACATGACCGAAGTCGGGCCGTGGCTGATGCTGGGGGCCTTCGGCGGTTTCGTGATGGCCATGGTTACGGTGTTTAAGAAGGAGTGGTCGCCGGTGACCGCGCCGCTTTACGCGCTGCTGGAGGGGTTAGTGCTGGGCGGGCTTTCGGCTGTCTTCGATTTCCGCTATCCCGGCATCGCGTTTCAGGCGGTGGGGCTCACATTCGGGACGCTGTTTGTGATGCTGCTGGCGTATAGCTCGGGCATGATCAAGGTCACGCAGAAGTTCCGGCTCGGCGTCATCGCTGCGACGGGCGGAATCATGCTGTTCTATCTGGCGCAGATGATCCTGGGCTTCTTCCATGTACAGTTCCTCGCGGTGAACGGCAGTGGTCCGTTGAGCATTGGAATCAGCCTCTTTGTGGTGGCGATTGCGGCGCTGAACCTGGTGCTCGACTTCGATTTCATCGAGCAGGGTGTAGCCTACGGCGCTCCCAAGTACATGGAGTGGTACGGCGCGTTCGGGATCATGGTCACGCTGGTGTGGCTGTATCTCGAGATCCTGCGTCTGTTGGCGAAGACGCGCAGCCGGAATTAGCGTTGCCGCACTCAAGAATGGGAGGGGCTCGTCTCAGAAGGCGAGCCCTTTAATCTTTTATGATTCCCTTCACCGTCTCGCCATGTATCCTTAAGGCACTTTTCCGCGACTCCGGCCAAGGATCCCTCCCTCGTGCCAAATGAACCGAAACGCGTGCGTGTGCTCATCGTTGACGATGAGGAGATGATTGCCGATACGCTGGCTCGGATTTTGAATGCGAGCGGGTTCGAGGCGAGAGCCGCCTTCAGTGGCGAACAGGCGATTCCCTCCGCGAGTGAGTTTGAGCCTGACATCCTGTTGACCGATGTCATCATGCGTGGCATGTCGGGGATCGATGCGGGAATCGCGGTCTCGAAGATCCTTCCCCTGTGCCGGATCATTCTGTTTTCCGGGCAGGCAGCGACCGCCGATTTGCAGGTCCGTGCGAAGGCGCAGGGCTACAGCTTCGAGTTGATCGCCAAGCCGATTCATCCGCAGGAACTGCTGAAGGTACTCGGCGCACCGAAGAGCTGAGGCGGCGGGGCGTTGTTGGATCAGCTACTCGCCGGCGGCAGGCCCCCCGCGGGTGACAAGAACCTGCTGGGGCGCATAGACCTTGGCGTCGATGCCCTGGAGCTTCACGCTGAAGCGCTGGATCTGCGGTTTACCTTTCAGCTCCGACGAGAAGGCGACTCTGTACTGATTCTGAAAACGACGGCGCAGGTCATGGAAGAACGGATCGAACGAGACCGGATTGCCGGTGCCCTCCCAGTAGCTATAGCCGCCGGTGGCTTGGGTGACTTCCTGCAGGAGACTTTGGCCTGAGTTGTTCTCATACGCTGAATTGTCGACGCGTCCGCGGTTTTTCCAATAGAACGAATAGACCACGAGTCCGGACCGGATCGAGTCTTCGATTGCGCTCTGTACATAGGGGTCCTCGGGATCGTAGCGCAGATTGAACTCGTCGACGCCATCGGTGATCAGGACGACTTCGCGCCGAGCAGTTGGATCGTGAGAAGGCCAGTTTTTGGCAAGATCGGAGAGGCAGAAGTAGGGGCTGCCATTGGTGCCAGGGGCACCGGCGGGCAGATGCAGGTAATTCAGAATCTGTTGCGGTTCAGAAGTAAGCGGACCCGACAGGGCTGCGCGACCGTTCTCCAGGTATCCGAGAACAATCTTTGTGTCCTTGGGCATCTCTTTGACGAAGGCCGCGATGTCATTCAGTTGGGTGCCCAGCGACGAGCGTGCCGAGGAGTCCATCAGAATGACCAGCTCAAGTGGGCTGCTGGGGCCCTTGGCGGCGGCGAGGTCCGTGATGCTGGAGGACTTGCCATCAACCTTGAGTTGCAGGTTCTGGGACTGGACACTGGGCGGCGTCTCCTGCTCATTCTTGGGCAGCAGGGTAACGACGGCCTGGCCGCGGCCTGGCTCGGCGGGAGCGGCGAATCCGGGCGTGGCGAGGGAAAGGGTTCCCAAAGCCAGCAGGGCGGCGAATGTTCGCGATTTCATGTTCGTACCTCCGGGATCGTGACGGGATCGTCTCCGCACCCTATGCATCCAACGATTAGATGGGATTCGGGGCCGGTTGGTTAAGGTCGGAGTTGGGGTTGTTTGCAATTCTGCTGCCAATCCCTTACACTTCATAGATGTGCCCGGTGTGTGTTCCGGGCCTGTCAATAGCACCACGGCTTTCGAGTCCTCGCCGGACGGGCAAAGTTTTGGACGATGCCCAGATCGGTCAACGGATTCCCGCCACGGGCGGGCTGGCGAAAGCGGTGGGAGACGAGGGATGAATGGCAAAACCAAGCAAGAATATTGCGAAGGCGCGCGCAGCTGTTACTAAGCCGGCGTATCCGCTGCCTGAAGCAGTGAGCCTGCTCAAGCAGG
>CAZPEZ010000209.1:0-3818 GCA_964585715.1 uncultured Occallatibacter sp. | reverse complement strand
AGCCGGAAGTACTAACGGTGAGCAAGGAGGCGTCCCATGAACCTGCATGCGATCGGCATCGATTTGTGTAGCCTTTCGAGGATGCTGATGCCGGATCAGCATTCCGGGGCTCAGAACACCGGGGACCGCGACTATAGAATCAAGCATTTACCTTTAGAACGAGCCCGCACGGATGCACTCTAGTCTCATCGCCTAAGGTACTGATTCGACACATTGGGGCACGCACAACATGGCACAGTCTGCGGCACAGCTGAATTAAAGCAATTTTTGGCTCTTTTTGCGGAGGATTGTTACGCATGCGAGTCACACATCAGGCGGATAGCTAAACTAGCGCTCGCCGATTGGCCCGTTAGTCTCTGTCAATCGCCAAATGACCGCATGCCTAGACACGAAGAGAGCCTCGCCGAATCAAATGCACGCTCCCGGTCGTTCTACTGAGCCACGGTCAAGGTAAGAGACACAGAATGCGATAGGGTGCCCGATGTTCCCGTGACAGTCAGAGTGAAAGTTGTCGACTGCGCGCTCGATGCTGGCGACGGTGTTCCGCCGCATCCGGTGAGCGCCACCATGGAGAGAGTGGAGGCGATCAAAATCGGCAGCAAGATTCTGCGCTGCCGAATGCAGAAGCAGCCAAACACCGCCGCCATCGCTGCGAGTGGAACGAAGGGAGAACTACCAGGACGTGAATTCAGGCTCGCATTCGCCGAAGCTGCAATTGTGAGTGTCGACATGTTGTTTGCAGGAACGCTAGCGGGCGCAAACGAGCAGGTTACGCCCGCCGGAAGACCTGAGCATGAGAGCGAAACCGACTGCGCAAACCCGTTCAAGCCATTGATGTTCACCGCTGTAAGGCCAGAGCTCCCGGCGGACACAACCATCGACGGCGGCGTAAGCGACATGGCGAAATCCGGTGGCGGCAGGTTGATCGCGTATGCCGCGGAAGCGACACTGCTGGGTGAGTAGCCAGGAGCGACGGCAATCGCGTTGATGGTCCCGCTTGCATCGACATGAATGGTCATTCCAAAGCCGGGCATGAACTCCTGCGAGGTGCCAGGCACGGGAGTGCTGCCATCCAGCGTGTAGTACATAACCGCACCGGCAATGGAATCACTCAGGGTCACCTGCTGCACGGCAGTGTAGCTACCAGCCGGTGGAGTGAAGGCGGGAGTCGGGCTTATTCCCAGCGGAGTGATCGTGACGTCGACCGTGCCTTTACTGTTCTGGTAACCCGTGACTCCCGACAATTCTGCATAAACAGTCGTGGTACCGAGCGGCAAGGTAGAGATGGACCAGGTGCCCTGGCCGTTGCTGTCGAGCGCTACGAAGCCGCCCAAATTGCCATAACCAGCCAGGACAGAGCCATTCTTCAGTGGATTGCCGTATTGGTCAACGACAGTGATTGTGAATGTGATGCTTGTTCCGTATGGAGCATTTGTCGAGCTTGCGGTGATGGTTGTAGTAGTGGCGATGTCGGTTACCTGCTGTATCATGCTTCCCTTGGCAGGTGCATTGCTCGCATCGCCAAGGTAGAAGGCGTTCACCGGAGTCTGCAGCGCTTCAAGTGATGAAGTGGTGAACGTCGCGGCTCCAGACCCATCCAGCGCGACCGTGGTCCACGGGCCATAGCCAAATCCTGTGCCTAAGTCGTCACTCGGCTCCGGCCCAAGGAAGTTGAAGCCGATATACCCGGTTGGAGTGTTGCCTCCATTGAACGCTTTCACGGTCGCTGTAAAGGTCACGGGCTGACCGAAGAGTACGGGGCTTATATTCGATGTGACCGTCACCGTCGGAATTGGCAAAGCCTTCATCTCGCTGCCGCTGAATTCGGTAACAAATGCCTCCGCAGATGGGCCCGTGAAAGCGGTCTCGACCACGCCGGCCGTGGTCGGAAAATCGACCGATCCGGTGTAACCGGCTAGGTAGACATTCCCCAACGGGTCGATCGCCAGGCCGTATGCTCCATCGCCTGCACTGATGTCGTCGGGATACTGTTGGCCCGTCCCCCCAAGGAAAGTGGAGTAGACAAGCGGCACGTTGGGGGCTGGGTCGATCTTGGTTAAGAAGGCAGTGCATTCTGCCGAATTCTCCCCGTCGAGGTTCTGAGGCTCGAACGCTCCAAGCGTGATTGGGAAATCTCCTGTGCATGCGGTTCCTGCTACGTACACCATCCCTTGTCCGTCTAATGAAATGGCGTGGGCCCCATCGCCCTCATCGGCATAAACGCCGAGACTGACATTCCCACCTAAGAATGTGGAATAGAGAAGTGAAGTACCGGTGCTATTCAGCTCGCTGACGAATGCGTTCGTTTGCGGATAATTAAAGGAGGTATAGCCGATATTGGGCTGGTGCGCCCCGGCAGTGATCGGGAAATCCGGCGAGACGGTGCTTCCAGTAGCAAAGGCGTCTCCATTCGAATCCACGGCAAGAGCTTGCAGGCTATCAAAAGCCGCCCCACTCAGGTAGGTCGAGTACACCAGTGCCGATCCCGATGCACTCAGCTTGGTGACGAATCCTGCCTGCCTGTTGCCGGATTCTCTGGCGCCCTGGATAACTCCCGAGGTGGTTGGAAAATCACTCGAAGTTGTGTTCCCGCCCACATAGGCTTCTTGTGCGCTGTCCACCGCGACCGCAAACGAAGCATCCACTCCGCTGCCGCCCAGATAAGTGGAATAAACCAGAGCCGTCCCGGTCGGGTTCAACTTGGCAACGAACGCGGAGTTTGATCCGGTATTCGTCTTGGTAGGCGCCGTTGTTTTGTAAGCGCCTTGCGTCGTAGGAAAGTTCGTGTCTTGCGTGCTCCCCGTCAAATAGGCGTTGCCCAATGTGTCGAGCGCAATGCGATTGACAGAGGTCGAGGTGCTGCCGCCCAGATACGTCGAATACACAAGAGACGAGCCGGTGCTATTCAGCTCCGTCACAAAACCAGTCGTCTCGCTCGCATTGTTGGTGGTTTGCAGCGCACCTTGCGTGATCGGGAAATTGGTCGAACTGGTCGTGCCAACGACGAAGGCATCTCCGTTGGCGTCCAACGCGAGCCCGTAAGCAGAATCAAGCCCACTCCCCGACAAGTAGGTGGCATAGAGCAGCGCCGTTCCAGTGCTGTTGAACTTCGCCACAAAGGGCCTGTCTGTGGCCGGAGGGCCGTTTGCTGCCGTGGTTGGGACCGCAACCGGCTGGTAGCTGCCCGGCGTGGTGGGGAAGTTCAGGTCTGCCCAGCCGACAATGTACGCCTCTCCGTTCTGGTCCACGGCAATCGACGTCGCTTCGGCGAAGGGGCCAATGTAGGTTGAATAGTTGAGAATGGGATCAATGACCAGCGGCCTCGTGTGGTCGTAACCGGTAACCGCGAAACCGATCGTGTTCTTTGCAAGAATCTTGAAGAACCCTGCGACCGGATCTTTCTCATCACCTTCTCTGGGCTGGTAGATCGCGGGCTTTTGGAATCGGATTGCGCCGCTCTTCCCCGTCACGTTCAGGTTGCCGTCGCGGTCGAGCTTCACACTTTGGGCCCCGTCAAATTTCATGCGGATCAGGCTGGGGTCTGCTCCGGGAGTGAGCTGGAAGTCGAACTCCAGGCGCCCCTGGCTGCCGTAATAGATCAGATCGGTCCCGGCGTACACACCGGCATAGCGTAAGCGTTCGAAGGTCGGCAGCCCCGTCTGCCACTTCCTCGGATCGGTGCCATTGATGTAGTTCACCGTTCCCGGCAAACGGCTTTCCGCCGAAACGCGGGCATTTGGGGAAGCATGGGGCAGCGTCACACGCAGCAGGTCGCCGGTTCCGGTTCGATCGGCAAGCAGCAGGTCAGCTTCATTCTG
>CAZPEZ010000208.1:0-3878 GCA_964585715.1 uncultured Occallatibacter sp. | reverse complement strand
GGCTAGAACGTCCTGCCAGATCGAAGCGGTGGGCAACGGGGAGTTGCATACAACCTGTTCTGAGCAGGTCAAAGAGACGAGGGATTCCATAGGTCCTCCTTGGGACTGAGTTAGTTCGTCAACAATGGGAAACTTGCTTCTGTATCGAGCTTGAATCAAGCCGGCATGAAATCAGATCGGGCCGCGATATCGTCGAAGGCGGACGGCCGCGGTAAGGAATGCCGCCGTGACCGCAAGGCCGATCCACAAGCCCGGGTTGATAAAAAAATGCAGCGGAGCGAACATCATCATCGGATCCATTGCCCTGCCACCTTCCATAATCGCAATGCCTTCGGAGCCGCCGGTGAAGCGGTCGCCAATCAAAGAACCGAAATACGTCGTGTTGAAGGCAACCTTCTCCACGATGCCGATGGTCAGCGGGGGCAATGCAGCCCATAGAATCGGTGCGCGCCGTGCCCAGACTGAAACGAGCAGGAGCCACGCATAAATTGGCGATTGCCAGAGCCCGTGAATGCAGAGGAAGTGGAAGAGAAGCATGGGCCAGCGGTGAAAGATCCCCACCCGCGACCAGAGGATCGCTACGTTCTGGTGGCCGCTGCCCAGCAGCACTGCGCTGCTCATCATTAACATAATCCACTGGGTAAGAACGGTGATTGCGAAGGTCAGCAGAGGAAGAACCACAATCGGAATCGCGGCCTTCGACAGAACCGTAATAAGATCCGAGACCGGCGCCGACTTCCAGAACAGAATGCTGCGATCGCGGCGTTCCCCGTACAGGGCATCCGTAGAGTAAAACAGACCGACCAGCAGAGCGGTACCCATGATCAAATCTTCAGCGAACTCGTATGGCTGCCCGAACAACTCGCGCTGTTGCGTCACGTCGAGCCACGGCGCGGCGTGCATCTCGACCAGCACGTGAAGGATGCCGATCGAAAAGCCAAACACGAATACGCAAGCTACTGCGACGGGGGCAACATAAATCGCGCGGTTTTCCCACAATTCGCGCCGCACCGACCAGTACATGAGGCGTGCCGCGGGAAACGCCGCCGCGATTCCCTGGGCCTGGAGAGTGGATTCCGGCAATACATTCGACGGACTGCTCATCTGGCCGCTCCTTGTGCCTGCTTGTCCTGATTAGCAATCACGGCGACGAACAAGTCGGCGATGCCGGGCGTGCGCGCCTCTCCCAGCCGAGCCACCTGTTGCCGGTCAGCCCCGTCGAACATCAGGATGCTGCCACCAATCACCTGGCGCTCGTCTATAGGCTTGAGGGCTCGTGCTGCGTCTACCTGGTTGGGATGGACCATTAATTCAAGAAAGCGGGATTCAATTTCTTCCATGCTGTAACTGAGCACGACGCGACCTCTGTTGATAAACATGAGGTCGGTGATGACGTGCTGGATTTCTTCCACCTGGTGTGTTGTCACGACTATCGTGCGGCGGCGATCAAAGTAGTCATTCAGCAGCGAATCGTAAAACTGCTTGCGGTAAAGGATGTCGAGCCCCAGCGTCGGTTCGTCGAGCACCAACAACCTGGCGTCGATCGCCATGACCAGGGCAAGGTGCAATTGAGCCACCATGCCCTTGGATAAGTCGCGGACTTTGCGATTATGTCCGATGGCCGTTTTGGCAAGGAACCTTTCCGCCTTGGCGCGATCGAACCTTGGATGCACCCCGGCAACGTAGTCGAACACCTGCCATACCTTTATCCAGCGTGGTAAGACGGCGACATCGGCAATGAACGAGACATCGCGCATGAGCTGATCGCGTTGCGTCCATGGATCGCGACCGAGAACGTTTAGTTCACCCTGATAGGGCAGCAAGCCGAGAATGGCATTGAGGGCCGTGGTCTTGCCCGCGCCGTTGGGACCGATGAGTCCCAGGATTCGGCCTTCTTCGACATGCAAATCGACGCCATCCAATGCCATCGTCGTTCCAAACTGCTTGCGGAGACCGCGCGCTTCTATGCATGCCATGGCTTCAGCGCTCCTTCTTTCGGGAATCCGGCTTGCCGCTCTTCTCGAATGCAGTATTGATTAGATCCTCCGCTTTCAGGCCGAGCCGCTGAATGGTTGCACAAACCCTGGGCCATTCTTCGTCCAGGAATCTTTGCCGTTCGCCCCGCAATAACAAGGTGAGTGCGCCGTCGTTGATGAACATGCCCAGCCCTCGTCTGGTCTCCACCAGATCCTCGTCGACCAGTTGTTGATAAGCCTTCAGAACCGTTAGGTGATTGATCCGATATTGGGCCGCGACGGTACGCACTGAGGGCAAAGGGTCGCCCTCCTTGAGCACGCCGTCGAGCATCATGGCGACAACCCGGTCGCGAAGCTGACGATAAATCGGCTGACTGTCGTTCCACTCGAATTCCATCCTCGGTTCCAAATATCCTTTGCTTTTTTCACACCTGCGAGTCAATACGATCTTGCGGATCCGTTCCGACTTGTCAGGATTGGTCCGATCGGTGCTGGTATGGCGCGTTCATGACCGGAGCCCTCCAGATTACTGCACGCGCTTGAAATTCATGTGTGCGTGCACAAGCGTGCCGTTCGCCAGCGTGAACACCGCGTCTTCTGTGTGATGGCTGGCATCGACGTTAGTAAACAACCAGTGGCTCACATGACCCACCTGGTTGCTGCCGAGGGCATCAACCAGATCGAACTCCACCGTCTTCCCATCCGCGAAGGGCCGAGCCACCATATGCGGCCTGTTGCCGAAATCGCAGAAGTGAAGCAACGACAGGTGGTCGCTGTCGAGATAAAAGACGGTGACCTCTGGACCAGGTGTACTCAACTCGTGAATCAAGGCGTTCCCATGCGATGCAACGCGGATGGAAAGGGGCATCGGCTGGTCCGTGGACATGGCGGGATTATCCGTCGTTATCGCGCCTGTCCAAGTCCCCGCTAGAGTCTTCAACAGGTCGAAAGACCTCTCCGCATCGGATGTCGCGACTGGATTGTCGGCAGACTGTCCGTATGCCAAGGCACACACACTCAGAACGAAAATCGACACAACAGCACGTAACACTCTCATTGTGAATCCTCCTCGAACTTAGCTTTCTCTCCGTCCCCATCCCAATCAGGTTGGAAGGGTAATCACATCCATGGTGATATACTTAACCATAACACTACACCACATGCAAGTGTTTTTTTCCCAATCGAGAGAAAGGAAGATAGAGCAGGCGAAAAAGAAGGGAACCTGCGGTACATCGAGACAATACCCCCAAAGGCTATCGATTCATCGCTTCGGTTCGAGAGGTGCAGGGCACGTCCGCAATCCTGCCAGAGAAACGCTCTTTCAGCGAGCCGCAGAATGAGACGGTGTGGCCCGGCCCAGCTGCCACTATGATTCCTCGCGAGGCTATCTGTGATCGCGAAGCTCGAATCAAGAACGTCAGCCTTTCACGGCTCTCGATCGGAACGGAATCACCTAGGAGAATCAGATCAAGATCGCCGTCCCCTAATTGAACGATCGCCTCTCTGATCGACCCCGCGGAGGTGACGTAGCATCCGGCAGATTGCCAGACCGACCTTTGGCTGACGAGAACTGACGGATCCACTCCTACGGCGAAGACAACCGTTGGGGGCAACGAAGACCTCCGAATCTGGCGGGCATGTCCCTGCGCGTCTTGGGAAAGAGCGGGAGCGTTTCCGGTCCATGGTGCGACTGAGCTAGACCGCTCAGACTGTATCCGCTTGCGGTGCGATGCTTAGTTATGTCCGAAAGACGCGAGAGAACTTTCAATACTGATACATACCTCACGAATGCGGGGCCCGGACGACAAGTCATTCGTCTCAAAGCTAAACAGATATTTTCTTCTCAAGGGGATCCTGCCGACTGCCTGTTCTATCTTCAGACGGGCCACGCTAAGCTCACCA
>CAZPEZ010000207.1:0-3943 GCA_964585715.1 uncultured Occallatibacter sp. | reverse complement strand
GCTGCTCGATCGAGTTGCCCGCTTGTGATGGGAATCACAGAATTCGAGCCTCTACCATTGTGACTATGTTTGAATGGACCACTATAAGACCTTGGTCATGGACTACCTGCAATCTGACAGGGCAGTGTTTGTCAACGCGGAGTGCTGTCTCCCACTCGATGATCCCGCGAATATGGAGAAAAGGGTAGAACGCTGTTCTTGCGATGCGGTGGCGCTTGACCTGCGTCACGGGGCGGTGTACCTGTGCGAGACGGCATGGGATGACCAGCTGCAATCGCTGATGAGGAAGGTGTCAACCTGGACGAAAAACTGGGACTCGATCAAGGCCGCTTTGCAGCGGGACTGCAAGGTGCCAGCAAACTGGCGCGTCCACGTGTGGCTGTTTGTTCCGAGAGGCTCGATCGACATGCTCGACGAGAAACTGGAACATCTGC
The DNA here is from genome assembly GCA_964585715.1 of uncultured Occallatibacter sp. Lineage (GTDB taxonomy): Bacteria > Acidobacteriota > Terriglobia > Terriglobales > Acidobacteriaceae > Telmatobacter. Next base: position 3,509 of record CAZPEZ010000207.1, on the reverse strand, counting down.
GACAGACCGTCGGTGCGAGATTCAAGGTGAAGCTTACGGCCCTGGAAGACGTGCAGCCCTGGCGCTTCTCCAGCTGGGAGCGGTGTGAAGAGGCTTGGGAGAGCAACGGGCAGCGAGTGCTCAGCTGAGCTGTGAGGGTGTTGAGCATTTGGTAATTGCCGGTTAGAGGGTGATCCGATCGGAATTCGAGCTCTTCGATACTTCCATGAAGAAGGCCGATCGATGTCGCTTGGTTCGATGCGTCGCCCTCAACGGTTGTTCACTTTCGGACAATACTTCTCGATTGCGGACAATGTTATTTGGTGAACATCTTTGTGACCGTTATTCCGCCCGATATCCGAGCTAATCTCTTTCCGTACGTCATGTTGCCAGCGGGAATCGCGGAAGTTTCACTGAGTCTGTGGCTCATCATTGTTGGCCTAAATGTCGCCAAATGGAATGAGCAGGCGAGAGCCGCGGCAGGGAACTCGCAACAATCGACCTCACCTTCAGAAAGCGTGCATTGAATGTTCCCAGGAGGTTCTGGTCACCATGCGTGATCGGGATGATCATTCTCATCGGTAAACAGTTTATCGCTGGTCGAAGCCTCCAGCGCGAAGCGACCGATTGTCCCGCCGAGGATACGGATTCCAAGTGGCAGCATCCATTCATGAGACAAAAAAAGAGGGCCGCTCCTGTTCAGGAACAAGCGGCCCAAGGTACTAGGAATACCGCATTTTGTCGAAGGGTATGCCCCGATTCCGAGCGTGGTCTGTGCTCGGTGATACGTCTCACTCGCAGATGAGACTCCGTACCCAGGGCGGATTTGTTAAACGGGGCAGATCGTCGGAGCGGGCCGCGAATGAACCGACCCACAATCGATCCCTATGTCACGGAATGCGAGCGAATCGGAGATCACGCGCGGAGAGACGAGTTAAGGGCATTTGCTCAGGACGAGTTGGAAGTTTCCGGTACTGATCACCTTGTGTTTCCAGCGCTCTGGTCTTACTCTATCGGACCACAAGAGATTCCCTGTCGTGCTTGGGAAGGGCTATAGTGCGTCCAGCGGCTCCCCGGAGAGGAGGGCATAATGCCTTCGCGAACCATCTTTCTCGCTCGCCTAATCGGGCTGAACTGCATTCTCGTAATACTATCCATGGTCCTTCACAGGCAGGCCACTGTGGATTGGATGACCGCGCTTCTCAATAACGCTGCGCTGATGTGGGTTCTCAGCGTCATCACGCTGACGATAGGGCTGGCGATGGTTCTTGCGCATAACGTGTGGTCAGGCGGTGCGCTGCCGGTGGTTGTCACTCTTGTCGGTTGGGCGGCGTTGATCAAAGGCCTGCTCTTCCTGTTCATGCCCTCCGGAGTTGAATCGGAATTCATCCTGAGCGCGCTGCGCAATCCGCTGCTCTTCTATGTTTGGATGACGCCCGCGCTCGTTATTGGCATCTACCTGACCTATGGAGGATTCGCGTCAAAAGCCACACGCATGTAAGGACTTCGATTCATCTCTGATAACAGATGGGAGGACGGGGCAAGATCGATCGCGAAACGGCCTCGTCTGTTCGACCTCGGAGTGCGTGAGACAATTCAACAGTTCATCGGTCATGACCCGCCTCAGTTACAAACGGAGGAGTGGTCTTGCTGTGCTACAGGGCACCTTCCCAGGGATGCTGTTCGCAAACGACAGGATCTTCGCATCCATGAACTGGCGCGAAGGTTTCTGGGATTCGCAAAAGGAGGCCGCGGTTCCATCATTTGAAACGCATCCACGTTCAGATTGTGGTCGGGGACTTGGCGAGTACTTCCTGGAATTCCGTTAGCGTTTTCTCGAGATTGGCGCCACTATCTTCCCGATCACGGAACGCTTAAGGGCCTGTCTACCTTGCTCGACGCCGGAGCGCCTGGATTTGGCGCGAACAAATTCTCGAACCGTGGCGAAGACACCTCCACAAAAGGGTGACTTGAAACGGTTGACAGACAGGTAGCACGGAGACTGCTGCGTGAATGAGAGAGTGCTAAATCGAGCTCAGATCTTTCCGCCAATTTTACGATTCTGCTGGTACTCTCTTCGCAACCGATGGCTCGCTGCCCCCGGCAACGGTCTGCCAGTGAATCAGTGGTCATGTACGCAACCCAAAGGTTTTTCAATGAACAGGAGGCACACAGAATGATTCGGGGTTTACTTGTCTTAGCCGGCTCAATGGTTTTCGCATCGATGGTTGCAAACGGCCAGATGGTCTCCAATAGCGCCATACAAAACGATCCGGCGAGGGAGGCGCTCTGCACCAAAAGAGCCAAGGTGAAGCCGGTTCCGTTCCTGATCGATCAGAAGTATGTGAATCGCATCAGAGTTGCTCATCCGGAAGCGACATTCATCGCGGGGGACGGTATTGTTCCCGAACTGGTGGAGTGCCGCGTGAACGAGGAGACGGGAGTGTATGAGCTGGACTCGCTAAGTTCCCAGGAAAATCCGGCCTGGCATATGGTTCGCCCCGAGCAGTTCGAGCCGGGCATCCATACGGTCGCGGGGCAGGTACAGGCAGATGATGTGTGTTTCAAGGCAGCTCGCGAGAAGATGAATCGCGAGGATTTCGATCATAGTTTCGGTTACACGACCGATGTGAATGAGATCACGCTTAATGTGACGCCATGGTATCTGCCGGGTGTGAAGGTTGCCGGAACGAAGGCGGAACGCTACGACATCGCGGTGGTGGGCGAGTTGTTCTACAAGTCCTCTGGGCCCGATCTGACTGCCTTCCACGTCAGTTGCCTACTTTCGCCGACGCTGGAAGTCAGAGCGGTTCAGGCGAATGAGGAGAACGCGGACCGAGAGCTCAAGATGGAGACGCGTTTTGAGGTTCCTTTCCGGAAGTGAGAGATGCAACTCCAAGTCCCTCGCTCAGCAGCGGATGACAGAATTGACGAGTTGAAGCGGAAAGAATCTGAAATTGCAGAACTGACCGCGAGGCTATGGTATTTCTGTTATGCAGGGCCGAGTTCAGGTCGAATTGTGGCCCAACCAGAATGTCCGAGCAGCCAGCTTCTCGTCCACTGCACCAAGGCTTTGGTAGACACAAGCCGTCTCGTTACTAATGCATTCTCCAATCAGGGCTCGGTGATTCAGGATGCGTTGGTCTCTCCCAAAAGACCAAGAAGCGGCCCGAGGGCCGCTTCTTGCTGGCTCGCTAACCAGCTACTACTTGGCGCTTGCCGGCGGCACAATGCCGTTCATCCGTAGGTACTCCACCATCTGACCATAGTGATCGTTTCCGTGCGCAGCTGCAAAAGCGGCAATCGTAGCCCGCGTGCTCAACCCGTCAACCGGCTTGATGGCGACAAAGGCATTTTCTGCCGTGATGGTTGCAATCGCCTTGTGCGCGTAAACGAACGATGCTTCCAGTGCAGCCACCGCCTCGTCCTTCGTTGTAATGGAGCCGATTGCCTTCAAGTCGCGGTCAGGCTTAACGCCGCTCCAGCCGAAAAAGAAGTAGTTCGCCTGCGCCAGGTGCGTCACCTGTGCC
>CAZPEZ010000206.1:0-4074 GCA_964585715.1 uncultured Occallatibacter sp. | reverse complement strand
GAAGATGGATTTGGGAATGCCAAGGGCCGGGAGACCCTCAGCAATAGCCTATACGTATCGGCGAGCGGTTCGGTTCGCAGCTGGTGATGAACGGCGGATTTAAGGTTTGAACTCTATTCCGTTCGCAGACAAGGTCGTAGAGCATCATGCCGTCAGTCGGCGCGGCAGAGTGCGAACCCAAAATCAGCGTCTCTCCTGAATAACCCTCAACTCGGAAGTTGCCCGAAAAACTGGCAATTTCCCGTTTGGCAACAATACAACCAGAACGCGGGCCAGCCAATCCCATGATCGGCACCCGCTGGTCTAGGCACGGCGGTTCAGACCTTTGCGTTTCATAATTTCTACTTCTCGGTTGCCCTGGAATTGCGCAGATACAACTGGGTTGCGAGGAGCATGGAAGTTGGGCGCAGTGCCGGGTGCTTCACTGCAAAGCCAATTGAAGAGGGCTAGAGTATAGAAGGCTTGATTACTGAGCCGAGTGTTCAGAAGTTGACGGACGCTTGTGCTCATGCGGCTGTGGAGAAAACCCCGGCGACCCGGCCACTACAAATCGTCAAGGTAGGTGAAAATGCACGAATCGATCGATTGGCCTCGGAAAGCTTTACCTGCGCGGCATGGCAATCGCAGGATCCTTGCTTTGGTTGTCCTTGTTGCGCTCATTTTTTTCGGGGGTCGAACCGCATTGTCGTATTGGGTTGCTTTGCTCTGGTTCGGGTCGCTTGGGTACGGTGAGGTGTTTGCGAGGCAGTTGGCCTTGCAGTGGGGGATCTTCGCGGCCTTTGCCGCAATTACGTTTTGTCTCCTTTATGGAGTATTTGCTCTTCTCAACCGAGCCCATCGCAAGGATCTCCCGCTCGATCACGTGATTGTCTTTGGTGCAAGAGAACTTAACCTGTCGGTTCAGCCTGTCCTGCGTTTTGTGGCGATCAGCGGTTTTGTGGTGATTGGGCTCCTCACCGGCGGTGCCATGGCGTCAGCGTGGCCGACATTGGCGTTATTCTGGGTCGCTCCGGTAGCAGCCGGCGTCAGCGTCGATCCCATCTTCGGCAAACCGCTGAACTTCTTTCTCTTCGCTCTGCCGGCGTGGAACCTCATCGCCGGATGGCTGCTCACGCTCGCGGTGATTACCTGCCTATTGGCCGGCTTGTTCATCCTCATCACCAGCGGCTCGCGAGCGTTCGGCGAGCGCAGCGCTAGATACTTCCCGCTGCCCTTGCAGGGGCTAGGCGTGGCAGTGGCATTTCTGTTGTTCGTTCTCGGTATTCGCACCTACCTCGGCCGTTTCGCGCAACTGTATGAGCATCACACAATATTCGACGGCATAACCTACACTGGTGCGCACGTGACGCTCACCGGCGCGTTGGTCATCGCGGCGGCCCTGTTTCTCGGCAGTATCATCTCAGCGGTCAGCGCTGTCTGGGCGCCGCGTGCCCGGTGGCTAATCGCATCCATCGTTCCGGCGACGATTTGTTATATGGCCGTTGGCGTAATCGGCTGGTATGTGAGCAGCTTTCTAGTCAAGCCTAACGAACTGGTACGCGAGCATCCCTATATTGCTTACAACATCGAGATGACGCGGAAGGCTTTTGGATTGGACCAATTCGTGCAGCGCGAATTCCCTGCTGAAACCACCGTCGGGGCAGCCGATCCAGCTAACAATCAGGCAACGCTTCAAAACATCCGTCTATGGGACTGGCATGCCTTGCAGGATACGCTGCGACAGATTCAGGAAATCCGCACCTACTACGATTTTCCTGACATTGACATCGATCGATACACAATCGACGGCAAAATGCAAGAAGTGATGCTCGCCGCCCGAGAGCTGAGTGTTGACAAGCTCCCCGAGAGCAGCCGCAACTGGATCAACGAGAAACTGATCTACACGCATGGCTACGGCATCACGATGAACCCCGTGAACGGGTTCACGCAAGAGGGGCTGCCCACCCTGATGCTGAGTAATATGCCGGTGCAAAGCACGGTGAAGGGCCTCAACGTCACACGTCCGGAGATCTATTTCGGCGAGCTGACCGACACCGATGTGTATGTGAAAACGCGACAGCAGGAATTCAACTATCCGCAAGGGGACACGAACAACCTCACCTCTTACCAGGGAAGCGGTGGCATCGTCGTTGGAGGGTTTCTGCGCCGCGTTCTGCTGGCCTTCGACCGCGGCGATCTGGCCAAATTGCCATTCAGCGATGACGTGAATTCGCAGAGCCGCCTTCTCATGCAGCGCAACCTGCACGATCGCGCTGCGGCACTCGCGCCCTTTCTCACTTTTGAGCAAGACCCGTACATCGTGATCGGGGACGATGGCCGCCTCTCGTGGATCATGGACGCATTCACAACATCGAGCAGCTACCCATATTCGACACACTATGGCTTGGGCAATGGCTCTATCAACTACATGCGCAACAGCGTCAAGGTGGTGATTGACGCCTACAACGGCACAACGACGTTTTACGTTTTCGATCCGCAAGATCCCATCCTGGCTGCGTATCGCCGCATCTTTCCTAGCCTGTTCAAGGACGCCGCGACGATGCCGGGGGACCTGCGCAAGCATCTGCGCTACCCCGAATCGCTGCTCAAATTACAGGCGGAGGCCTACGGCCTCTACCACATGACTGACCCTGAAGTGTTCTATAACCGCGAGGACTTGTGGACGGTGGCCAGTGAAGTCGGAATGGGCGATGGCGGCGAGCAGGCTACGCAGGAGATGCAGCCAAATTTCGTGCTCATGAAGCTCCCCGGCGAAGCAAGCGAAGAGTTTGTTGAAATCCTTCCCTTCACACCTGCAAACCGCAATAACCTGATTGGCTGGATCGCGGCCCGCTGCGACGGAGAGCATTACGGTACATCGGTGGTGTATGACTTTCCTAAGACCAAACTTGTGGATGGGCCGCTACAGATCGAGGCGCGCATCGATCAGAACGCTCAACTCTCCGGCCAGCTGACTCTGTGGAACCAACAGGGCTCGCATGTACGACGCGGAAGCCTGTTGGTGATCCCCTCCGGCCGCGCGCTGCTCTATGCCGAACCCATTTACCTGCAGGCGGAGCGTAGTCCCATGCCAGAGCTGCGCCTGGTTGTGCTCGCGCTGCAGGACCGGCTGGCCTACGGCCCCACATTCGAGGCAGCGCTTACTTCGCTCTTTGGCGGAGCCGACTCCTCCATGAGCTCGGTCGAGGCGCCTCATTCCGCACCCGAACCGGGCGCAGCACCCCAACCGGCGACCGATCTCCATGGACTCATTGCAGACGCTGTCAAGGACCTAGATGATTACCAGCGGCTGACTGCGGAAGGCAAGTTGGGAGAGGCAGGAAAGAAACTCGATGATTTGAAGAACGTGATCAACCGGTTGAACACGCTTCGACAATAGCTTCAGATGTAGTCCGAGTGAATCACGGCCATCCCGAGTTCGCGCTCTGGTTGAAGTGTTTGCGGTATAGCATAGCAGCTCCTTGAAATAGATGATTGAACTAGCCGCTACAAAGTTGCTAGGGATGATGCTGCGACGAGGAGGTCGCGGTCCAATCACCCCGCTCTGAAGCGTGAGGCCTCGGAACCACCAACTTCTCCTTTTTGATACCCGAAAGCGGTTGTTGGTTAGGGATATTCTCCTACTTAGTGATGATCATTGCATCTTGGCCCTGTCACCGCCCAACCAGAAATTGCACCATTTTTGGTAATGTCCGGATTGCCCACAACACGACCGGAACCCCGGAACCCGGAAATCGGAATGCAGTCCAATCCGATTTCGCCCCGAAAGTACATGCGCTCAAGATGCATTGGCATCCACTGCGGGAACCTCCGGCATCGAATCACCTATCGGAGGCAATATCACCGAAAGGTGGAAACCCGCGGGAGGCGCATGTCGTCGCAACGCACATGAAAGCTCGCCAACGGGTTGCGTGAGTTACGAGTTATGGAGGTTGATATGAAAAAGGCACTCCGAAGTTTGGATCCATTCCTGTGGGTAGCGCTCTTGGTTTGTGCCCTGCTTCCGCCCGCTTCGATGCACGCTGAAAACGATGTGATGGGAGAGATTCAATTTGAAGGAAAATCCCATGTCGA
>CAZPEZ010000205.1:0-4100 GCA_964585715.1 uncultured Occallatibacter sp. | reverse complement strand
GCTGCGAGCAAGACGTCATTCAGTAGGCTGGCGGTTGCGGCTCGGTCCGTGTTGTAACCGCGAGATCATCGGACTAGCTTCATGCGCATCTTGTCCGTTCTGAGCGCACGGAGCGAAACCATCGGAACTGGACTGAGCATGGATTCTCCAGGCTGACAACGATTTCGGACGCGGGTTCGACTCCCGCCGCCTCCACCAATTAAAGGTCTTACCGAACGGGAGGGAGATCGACCTGCGCCCGATCCAGGTCTTCGGGAACACCAATATCGAGAAACCGGCCTTCGCAGGCAAAGGCGACAGGATTTATCTCTTTTACGTGAGGCGCCAGAACATCGGTTTCGAACGAAAAGGGCGCTCTTAGGTTTCGCGGCCAAGGAAACGCGCGTTCCACTGCATAGACCCCGGCATTGATCCACCCGGATCCCGAACAGCCTTTCTCGATGAATCCCGCGACCAGACCTTGCTCAACAACGATGCCGCCATAACGTCCCACATCGGGTACCCGCGTAATCGCCATGGTCATGGGCTTTCTGGTTGAAGCGTGCAAAGCAAGCATCGCAGAGAAATCCGCGTCGAGATACGTATCGCCGTTCAAGACCAGCACCGATGTCTCAGTCGCTTGTTGAAGAGCGAGCTGAATCGCCCCGCCAGTGCCAAGTGGAGTCTCTTCTATGGCATAACTCAGCGGAATGTCTTTGTAGCTTTCGCGAAATCTCTTCAGAATGACTTCGCGCAGATGTCCGACCGACAGAACGAAACGATTGCAGCCCTGGCCGATCAGCTGGTCGAGCAGGATCTCGAGAAATGGCCGCCCCGCAATCGGCGCCATGGACTTGGGAATCTGATTCAACCTTGACGCCAGACGAGTGCCGAGACCGCCGGCAAGTATCACAGCTTCCATTCCATGATTCTGACAGATTCTCGAACACCTTCACGCCGGAGAAAGGCGCACGTCTCGTGCACAGTGCGTCGAAGATTCGGGCGCATCTCTACGATTCTCGTGGTGCAGGCTCACGGACCCGCCACGCCTGCGCGCCGACATCCGTGAAGTGGCAGCCGTAACCGACGCCGGCGTTTTCGTAATTGCGCAACTCGTCGGCCACACGGCGAGTCTAAGTAAGCTACGGAATGATTGTGGCATCAATCGCGCCGTGAGGTCGCAGGATTAGTTTGCCAAAGGTCGCATTATTGACGGGCATAACTGGCCAGCACGGAGCCTATCTGGCGGAGTTCTTGCTTCACAGGGGCTACGAGGTCCACGGTATAAAGCGCCGCAGTGCGCTGTTCAACGCGGATCGCATCGATCATCTCTACCTGGACCCGCATCTCGGCGACAGAAGATTCATTTGGCATTACGGCGATCTGTCGGACGCCTGCGGTCTCCTGCACACCATTCAGAAAGTGCAGCCGGATGAGATCTACAACCTCGGCGCGCAGAGCCACGTCAGGTGTCGTTCGAACAACCGGAGTACACAGGGAGCGTGAACGGGCTAGGCGCTCTGAGAATCCTGGAAGCCATCCGCATCGTCGGTGCGGAAAAGAAAACCCGGTTCTACCAGGCCTCGACTTCTGAGCTCTACGGACTCGTGCAGCAGGCTCAAAGCGAGAAGACGCCCTTCTATCCGCGCTCCCCTTATGCCGTGGCGAAGATTTACGCCTATTGGATTACGGTGAACTATCGCGAAGCCTACGGCATGTACGCATGCAATGGTATCTTGTTCAACCACGAGTCGCCCTTACGCGGCGAGACCTTCGTGCCCCGTAAGATCACGGGTGCTTTGGCGCGCATCAAGTTGGGACTCCAGGACAGGTTGTATCTCGGGAATCTGAATTCCCTTCGCGATTGGGGGCACGCGCGCGACTATGTGGAAATGCAATGGCGCATGCTCCAGCAGGACAAGCCCGAGGACTTTGTGACCGCTACCGGCATTCAGCACAGCGTGCGTGAATTTGTAACGCTCGCCGCGGCCGTGATCGAGCTGAGTTGGCGCGGAAACGGTATCGACGAGATCGCGGTCGATCAGTACGGCACGACCGTTGTCGCAATCGATCCGACTTACTTCCGGCCCTCCGAGGTCGCAACGCTGCTTGGCGACCCGTCATACGCACACCAGCGTTTGGGGTGGAAGGCGTCTGTGAGCTTCGACGAATTGGTCAAGGAAATGATCGAAGCTGATCTTGTCCTTGCGAAGCGTGATCAACTCGTGAAGAAGCACGGATTCAACGCATACGAATACCACGAGTAGGTCTGGCCAACCAGCTTCGAGGTCCAAACCTAAGCCGCGAGCAAGCTCCTCTTCAGACCATCATGAAATGATCCACCAATCACCCGGCTTTCCACACGCATTCAGCGCGGTTCGGTATTGCATCCCATGCGACAATAAGATTAATCGTGATGACTCCTGCCTCCGTAGTCGTTCCCGAGCCGGTTGCAGTCACCCCGGAGCTCCTGGCGCAGCACAGCATTACAGCAGAGGAGTATAACCGCATACTGGCGGCTCTGGGTCGCGTTCCTTCCTTAACAGAACTGGGCATTTACAGCGTGATGTGGAGCGAGCATTGCTCCTACAAGTCGAGCCGCGTGCATCTAAAACGCCTGCCAACAAAGAGCGATCGCGTCGTCCAAGGCCCCGGCGAGAATGCCGGCATCATCGACGTGGGCGATGGATGGGCCTGCGCGTTCAAGATCGAGAGCCACAACCACCCCAGCTACATCGAGCCGTACCAGGGCGCGGCGACGGGTGTCGGTGGCATCTTGCGTGACATCTTTACGATGGGCGCGCGGCCGCTGGCGGTGATGGATTCGTTGCGCTTCGGGCCGATCCGCGAGCGTGAAGGCGCGCAGTCTGATCTGGTCCGCAAGAACCACTCGATTGTGGAAGGCGTGGTGAGCGGCATCGCTGGCTATGGCAACTGCTTTGGCGTGCCCAACCTCGGCGGCGAAACGAAGTTCGAGCCCTGCTACTCCGGCAATCCGCTGGTCAACGCGTTTGCGCTGGGGCTGGTGCGGAAAAACGAGATCTTCTATGCCAAGGCCTCGGGGACCGGAAATCCGGTGATCTACGTCGGCGCCAAGACGGGGCGCGACGGCATCCACGGCGCCACCATGGCCAGCGAGGAGTTCCACGCGGGGACTGAGGCCAAGCGGCCCAACGTGCAGGTCGGCGACCCGTTCATGGAGAAGCTGCTGCTCGAGGCCTGCCTGGAAGCGATGCAGACCGGCGCAATCGTCGGCATCCAGGACATGGGCGCCGCGGGGTTGACTTGCTCGACCTGCGAGATGGGCGCACGTGGTGGCGTGGGACTCGACGTCGAACTCGATCTGGTTCCGCAGCGCGAAACCGGAATGAGCGCCTACGAGATCATGCTCTCCGAGAGCCAGGAACGCATGCTGCTGGTGGCCGAGAAGGGTCGCGAAAACGAGGTTCTGCGTGTCTTCGCGAAGTGGGGCTTAGATGCGGTGATCGTGGGAACCGTCGAGCCCGAGCCACGGCTGCGGATTCGTCATCACGGTGAGTTGGTTGCTGACATTCCGAACGAATCCCTCACTGATGACGCGCCTCTCTACTGTCGGCCCGTGGGCACATGGAAAGCTCCGGTTCCCGCCGAGCCGCCTGAAGAAGCTCTGGCTGAACTGTCGAAGGATCGCGACTACGCGGCGGATCTAAAGAAGCTGCTGGCAAGCGCAAACGTCTCGTCGAAGCGTTGGGTGCATGAGCAGTACGACACCATGGTGCAAACCAACACGGTCCAAGGGCCCGGCGGCGAAGCCGGCGTGATGAGAATCAAGGGCACTGGCACGCCAGGGCATGAACGCGGTCTGGCCATGGCTCTCGATGGCAATGGGCGCTGGTGTTATCTCGACCCGAAGCTCGGCGCAATGCACGCGGTGGCGGAGTGCACGCGCAAGGTGGCGTGTTCAGGCGCGCTTCCGGTTGCGGCAACCAACTGCCTCAACTTCGGCAATCCCGAGAAGCCCGAGATTATGGCGCAGCTCTCGGCCGCGATCGACGGCATCGCCGAAGCCTGCACCGCCCTCGGCACGCCCGTCACCGGCGGCAACGTCTCGCTCTACAACGAGACCAAAGGTGAGGGGATTT
>CAZPEZ010000204.1:0-4191 GCA_964585715.1 uncultured Occallatibacter sp. | reverse complement strand
AAACAGTCTTTCCTAAATCGATGCCGATGGTGTGAATCTCCATGGAACACCTCCTCTGCCTTACCTCTACACCCCGAGGGGATGAGGCGGCGGACCATGCCAGTAGTAACCCGAAAACGGAAACACGGGGGCTATTTCCGGATCGGCCACGATCCGACCGAAACTCGTAAAACCTAGCTGTATTAGGGCTCGAAGATCGTGGCGGGCTGATCGCAACAACTGGCGTTCAAATCGGAATTCTTGACGAGATAGTTATCTCACTATCAATTCAGCGGAAGGCCAATGCGCCGCACCAAATCCTTCCAACGCGGATCAGGCCGCAGGTTGTCGAACATAGGCATCGTCAGTTCAACGAGACGGAACACTCGTTGCCGATACGCCTCCTCCAATTGTCCGAACGCGGAGGTCAGGTCACCAACGCCGATATGAATAACGGCGATGTCGAACGGCGAAACGTATGTTTCGTGGGACAGGATCTTGACTCTGGTGAGGATTTCGAGTGCCTTGGTCCTCTCGCCGGACAGAGCATAGGCTCGGCTGAGCAGCGCAAGGAATAGGGGTCCGCCACAGAGGCTAACTGACTGTTCGAGGTTCGCGATGGAGAGAGATAGCAGCCCTTTCTGCTCCTGCGCGAGCGCCATGAACCACATCGCATTGCAATAGTGTTGGTCAATGTCCAGGGTCTTTTGGCATTGCGCGATCGACTCGTCATAGCGGCGTGCCCTGTATAAGAGCAGTCCCAAATGCCCCATGCTTACGCGGGAGATTGGATTCGATTCCAACGCCTTCCTGGATTCCGCGATAGCCTCATCGTGACGCGCCTGGATGGACATGTAATCGGCCAGGTGTTGGCGCGCCGCCGCGTCGCATGGTCTCAACTCTACGCCCCGTCTGCACACCGATTCGGCATTGGCCCAGTCCCAGTCATATAAAACGTGAATTGCCGCCAATGCATTTTGTGCGGCGGCAACATTTTCGTCCAGTTCCAGCGCCTTGAGCGCGCTGGTTTTGGCTTTGGGGAAGAGATCGCCGCAGGGGCCAAGCCCGAACAGCCCTTGATAAAAATAAGCCCGCGAAAGATTTGCGTGCGCCTGTGCGTAAGTGGGGTCGATAGCAATTGCTTGTCTATAAAGGTCGGCGCTCCGCGCCAGGTCCATTGGGGTAACTTTCTCGAAGAAATAGTTTGCCTTGAGTGCAAGCTCATAAGCCTGCGGATTGATCTGCATCGGCCGACCGGGAAACAGCAGTTTTGGATCAATCAGCCTCTGAATCTGGCTGGCTATCTCCTGGGCAATCTCGGCCTGGAGTTGCAGGATGTCACGCAACTCGCGCTCATATCTTCCCGACCAAAGGTGTTTGTCCTCCGGAATGTAGATCAATTGCGTGATGATTCTGACTCTCTCGCCTGAGCGCATCACGGATCCTTCTACCACAGCGTCCACCCGCAATTCCCTGGCGATTTCCGCGAGGGATTTACGCGCCCCTTTGTATCGCATCACTGACGTTCGGGAAATAACCCGCAACAGCTCGATCCTGGAGATGGCGCCAATCAGCTCATCGGTCATGCCGTCGGAGAAATATTCCTGGGCCGGATCACCGGAGAGGTTGTCGAGCGGCAGAACCGCGAGGGAATCGATGCGAAGAGCGTGCCGCGGCAGCATAGGGCCATGCTCTTCCTCTCGCGCTACCACCGTGACCCGGGCCAGAAAGCGATATCCGCGTTGCGGTAATGTTTCAATGAAACGAGGCTTATCGGCGCTATCCCCGAGAGCTTCGCGCAGCCTGTTGATCGCCTTGTTCAGCCCACGATCGAAGTCGACGAAGGTGTTGTCCGGCCATAGTCTGCCTATGAGGTCTTCTCGCATAACAACCTCCCCGGCGTGCTCCAGCAGGATCACGAGGATCTGAAACGGCTGCTCCTGCAGCCTGATCCTCACGGCTCCCCGGCGCAGTTCACCCGATCGAGTGTCTACCTCGAACGGTCCGAAGCCGATCAGCGCCACAAGAAATCCTCCAGGCTGTCGGAGTATAGCAATTCGCCGCACAAGCCTGAATTCAGAAGTTGGCAATCCAGCGCTGAGTCGCTGTTTCCATTGGGCTTCCCGGGGAACAAACCCGCGACATGAATGGAACACTCAGGCCATTGAGTCAACCGAGGCACGGCACTACCTTGATCAAGACTCAAGGAGCGGCGGTACCTTTCCCTATAGGGGTCCAGGGCACGGATGAGAAAAGGGCTACCCGCTCCGATCGAGCCAAGCACCACCACTGGAGGTTGTCATGAAATACGTACTCGTTCTCGCCATCATCCTTCTTGCGGCCTATGCCGCCAGGCGCGCCATGCCCCATTCGAAGCCGAACGAAAGCGCCATTCGAACCATTGTTCAAGATGAGGTTGTGGCTTGGAACGCGGGCGATGCCGTGGCCTACTCCCGTCATTTTGCAGCCGACGGAGTATTCGTCAACATTCGGGGAGAATACCGCACTGGGGTCCGGGCTTTCACAAAGCAGCATGAGTTTCTGTTCAACGGACCTTTCCACGGAAGCACTCTCCACCAGGACGTTGTCTCAATTCAATTCGTCAGGTCAGATGTCGCCGTTGTGGAGGTGCTCACGGCTGTGACTGGAATTCAAAAGCTGTCTCCCGGAACGAATACTGACGAGAAGGGCCGACTCCGCACGCGTTTGTTGCAGGTCCTGGTAAAAGATGCCGGTGAGTGGAAAATCACCGATTACCACAACACGGATGTGAAGGCGGATGTGCCGGCCCCCGATCCGGAATAGCCTCACCAACTACGAAATGTGCCCCACCCGTAGTGATGCCCAGGCGTGAACAGTCGAACCCGCTTGGCCCATAAAGTGGGCCTTCCGGATATCACTGAACGATCGCATCGTCATCGTCGTCGAAAACTTTGAGTAGAAAACCGCGGTTTTCCCTGCGTTCCGGGCGAGTCACCCCCCACCCGGAAGTAGCACCAAAACCGGGTCACTTCCGAGTGGACCACTATTCGGCCGGAACGCATCCGAAGTTGGACCAACTGCGTGAAAAGCCCAAGAGCGGCGAGCCGTTCAAAAGATCCTCACCTCAGCCGTCAATGTGTGCTTTATTGCGCAGTCATAGGGTTATTGTGCGCATACGATGACACAAACCGAAGGCACGTTTGCTAACCGAGCGATCTCATCCTGTTCACGGGCTTTCCAAATGCGGCCCTCGGGGAGGGATAGCTGATGCTCTGGCTAGTCGTGGTCGGCGTGAACGCCCAACGGTGGACGGAGCATGTCTACAACGGGGACGAGTCCGCCCACGCATGAACCCGACGTTAACACCGCGCACAGAAAATATGGCGAACACGAGGCATAACCGAAGGCGAAAACGGCATGTCCAATTGACAGAAGACCCGCATACCAAGAATCAAGGGGCTCAGGGAGACTGAATGCGGCTACGAAGTTTAGCTTTCGTTTTACTGAGTCTACTTGTCGGTCGTATTTCACTTGGTGCGCAGACTCCCGACATTCCTTCTCAAGAAGGACAACCCCTCGTAAAGGTCCGGACCAACGCCGTGGTTGTGGATGTTGTGGTGACTGACCGCAACGGTAAGCCGGCACCTGGCCTCAGCAAGCAAGACTTTGACTTAACCGAAGACGGCAAGCCACAAGCGATCGATTTCTTCGAAGAACACTCCGTCACGAGTGCGCCTGCTGCCGCGCTGCCCAAGTTGCCGCCGCATGTATTCTCCAATCAGCTTTCGGCCTCTCCGACTGATTCGGTGACCGTGCTCCTTCTTGATAGTCTCAACACTTCGGAGGAGAACCAGGCCAATGTTCACAAACACGCCGTTGATTTCCTAAGAAGTCTCCATCCCAACGGACCGATAGCGATCTTCAGTCTTAATACAAAGCTCCATCTTCTGCAGGGATTCACTTCGGACACTTCTCTACTGATTGCCGCTGTCAACAGCAAAGCTGCCGCACCTGGGACCACGATGGATTCCCGCACCCGCGACGACGATCTTCGTGACCAGGAAGAGATTTCCATGGCTTTCCATGCGGATCACCCAGAGGCCGCAGAGGCCGATGCGAGATCATTGGCCGAGCAAGCCGGCAAACAAGCTGGGGCGCGGGCTTCCCTGACGTTGATGGCGCTACAGCAGCTCGCCCGATCTCTTGCCGCGATTCCGGGCCGCAAGAACC
>CAZPEZ010000203.1:0-4380 GCA_964585715.1 uncultured Occallatibacter sp. | reverse complement strand
GTGCAGTAATTGTGGGTTGAGTTGTGGTTGGCGGTGTGAGATTTTGTCATGCCATGCATTCCCAAGTGATTTGGAATGAATGGCGGGGACGACGGGGCTCGAACCCGCGACCTCTGCCGTGACAGGGCAGCGCTCTGACCAACTGAGCTACGTCCCCAGATTGCCTTTGGTGGGCAATTTGGATCTTGATGTCACAGAAATCAGCAACTTTGCGGTGGCGCAAGCTGGCTGGATTTCCCCTGCCAATCGAATCAGACCAAGCGATCTGAACAAACACTGGCACTCGGCATTAGTGTATCAGAAACAGAAGCTTGCGGCGCATGTGCGAGGCATCTCAAATCCCTGGAAAATAGGACCGTCCTGGCCGATAGAGAGTGAAGTGATTTCCACAATTACACAAGTTTGCCCATCGGCCCGCTTTGGCACAAAAGAGCTATACCGGTTCGGACCTGGCTGAACTTTAAACTGGTCGGAGCGGCCATATTCCCGCTGGAGCGCCCGTGCTGGATTGGACTAAACTACCCGATTTGGCGGCAGTCGCACTGCTGACCTGCGCGTTCGCCTCCGTGGCGCGTCGCGGCCAGAAGCCTGGTTCCGGCCTGTGGCTTACGGGATGGTTGCTGATTGCACTCCATTTTGCGGCGTTCATGTTCCTCTCCGCACCCGGAAACTGGGGCCTTCTCAGCATGGACATCGGCCTTGCGTCTCTGGCCGACGCCGGCATCCTCTTCGCCTACGCCTCCATTCCCTATCGCCACGAGCGTTCCAGCCGCTGGATGCTCGGCGGCCTTCTCTTCGCGTATAGTCTCTATGTCTTTCTCGCCGACGCAAGTCCCGCGACCGACTGGGCTTTGACACCCGCTGCTTTGCTCTTCGGGCTAATCCCACCACTGTTCGCCGCCCTGGCAGTGCGCCGGTTCCAACACGCCCTCCGCTGGATGCTGGTGACCATCAATTGTGGCCTATGTGTTTTCCTGCTATTCGTCCAACACCGGCCCGGCAATGGAGTCGAACTTGCCCTGGATGGAGTTCTCTTTACCGTTTATCTCAACTGCACGCTTCACTTTTGGGCTGCCTATCGCCGCGCCAGCGCCGGAGCTTTCATCACCATCGCCGGGTTCCTTACCTGGGCGTCGGTCTTTGTTGTCGGGCCTCTTATGGCGGCTTTCTACCCCAATACTCACATCGAAAGTGAAGTGTGGAACCTGCCCAAATACGTCGTCGCGGTGGGAATGATTCTGCTCTTGCTCGAAGATCAGATCGCGCACAACAAATACCTGGCGTTTCACGACGACCTGACCGGCTTGCCAAACCGTCGTCTGTTCCAGGATCGCTTAGCAGTTGCGCTCGAACGTGCGCGTCGATCGAGCACGAAAGCTGCTCTCTTGGTGATCGATCTCAATCGCTTCAAGCAAGTCAACGACACATTCGGACACCATGCGGGAGATCTTCTGCTGCAGCAGGTCAGCATGCTTTTCGTGGGGCGGGTGCGTACCTGCGATACGGTTGCGCGCACCGGAGGCGACGAATTCTCCGTCATCCTTGAGGGCATCTCGGGCAACGAAAGTGCGCAAGAGGTAGCGCAATCGCTGATTGAGAATCTCGGTGAACCTCTTGAAATTGACGGTCGCTCGATCCAAATCGGAGCCAGTGTTGGCGTCGCCGTCTATCCAGACGATGCTGCCGAGATCGAGGCACTCTGCATTGCAGCGGATATGCGGATGTATGACGAGAAGAACATCGTGCGCGGTCTAAAGCCGTGGACCCAAGCGAAGATTCCTCCTCAATCGCTGCTTGCCCAGGATGTGGCACAGCCCGAACTACGCGTGGCGCCGGAAGGATACGGCGCATAGCGGCACTCAGAACACGGGTACTCACTTCGACCCCTGAAAAGAGAATGCCCAGGCAAACTGCCTGGGCATTTCTCGTGGATCACGTACTAATTCTGTCCGCCACCCTGGCCCCGCCCGCCGCGTTTGCGGCGCCGCCGGCGATTGTTCACACCCGCTGGACGCGCTCCGCCCGCTCCACCGGCTGCCTGAGGCGCCCCAACTGCAACCGGGGCACCTTCGACCCGATTGAAGTTCGGTTCGTTGTCTTCGTCGATCTCCTCGCCGTCTTCTTCATCGAAGTCGTCTCCGCCTTCGATCAGAATCGTGCTCTGATTGGAGACCGGCTGGCGCTCATCGAATTCGTGACGGGGACGCAGAGGAGCCGGCTCTGCCGTGCGCTCCGATTCTGCTTCGCTTCCCTCCGTGGCTGGGGCGCTCTGCGCGAGCTTCGCGCGTTGTTCTTTGATCAAGGCTTTGCGGCTGAGCTTGATTCGGTTGCCTTCTATGGCCAGAACTTTGACCATGACCTGGTCGCCTTCGCGGAGTTCGTCCTTGACCTCTTTCACGCGATGTTCAGCGATTTCGGAGATGTGGAGCAGGCCGTCGGTGCCGGGGAACAACTCAACAAACGCGCCGAACTCGGCCAGACGAACCACTTTACCGAGGTAGGTTTTGCCTAACTCCGGAACCGCAGTGATGTCGTTGATCATGGCGAGAGCCTTCTTCAGGCCGTCCGCATCGCTCGATGCAACACTCACTCTGCCGGTATCGTCGACGTCGATCTTGGCGCCAGTCTGTTCCACGATGCCGCGAATGGTAGCGCCGCCTTTGCCGATCAGATCGCGAATCTTGTCGGTGGGGATCATAACCGTCTCAATGCGGGGAGCATACTGCGACCGCTCCTGATGCGGTCCAGCCAGCGCCTCATCCATCTTGTCGAGCAGAAAGAGCCGTCCACGGCGAGCCTGCTCCATCGCTTGCTGCAGGATTTCGCGGCTCAGACCGCCGATCTTGATGTCCATCTGGAGCGCGGTAATCCCCTTGCGGGTCCCCGCTACTTTGAAGTCCATATCGCCGTAGTGATCTTCGGCTCCGGCGATGTCGGTCAGAATGGCATAGTCGTCCCCTTCTTTGACCAATCCCATCGCGACGCCAGCGACTGCGCCTTTGAGCGGAATGCCTGCGTCAAAGAGCGCGAGGCTCGCACCGCAAACCGATGCCATCGAAGAAGAACCGTTCGATTCGAGGATATCGGAGACGACGCGCATCGAATAAGGAGACTCGCTGATTTCGGGAAGGACTGCGGAGATCGCTCGCTCGGCGAGAGCGCCGTGTCCAATCTCTCGGCGCCCCACGCCGGTCATACGCCCTGTTTCACCAACACTAAAGGGCGGAAAATTGTAGTGCAGCATGAAGTTTTTCTTCTGCTCGCCTTCGTAGCTCTCGAGCCTTTGCCCGTCATCGGCTGTTCCCAGCGTCGCCGTCACCAGTGCCTGCGTCTCTCCACGTGTGAAGAGCGCCGAACCATGGGTACGTGGCAGCACCCTCGTCTCAATGCTGATCGCGCGAATTTCGTCGAACGCGCGCCGATCGGGCCGAATGCGGTCTTTGGTCACCTGCTCGCGGAAGAGCCGTTCAATCAAATGCTCGTAGTAGGTCGCAAGCTTCTTCTTCGCACTGGGATCATCGGCGGGAAGCGCCGCCGCGAGCTCGTCCTTGATCTTCTTGATCAACGCATAGCTCTCGGTTTTGCCGTGAGTCTTAGTATCCTGCGCATCCTTGAGACGATCGCCAACCTTCGCCTTGAGCTCTGCGTAATAGGCCTCGTCAAACTCCGGTGCCACGAACGTCCGCTTCGCCTTGCCTGCCTTGGCAGCCAACTCGTCAATTGCGGCAACGATCTTCTTGATCTCACCATGTGCGAATTCAATCGCCGCAAGGATGACATCTTCCGTTTCTTCCTTCGCGCCCGACTCGATCATCACGATGCCGTCTTTGTGTCCCACGACCATGATGTTGACCGTGGTGAGCGCACGCTCGGAATAGGTTGGATTGACGACAAATTCGCCGTTGATGCGGCCTACGCGCACGGCGCCCACGGTTGCGCTGAATGGAACGTCAGACAACGCCAGAGCAGCAGCCGCAGCGTTAATCGCGATGACGTCCGGATCATTCTCTTTGTCGGCCGAGAAGACAAGCGCGATCACCTGCGTTTCATTGCGGAATCCATCAGGGAAGAGCGGGCGGATGGGACGATCGATCTGCCGGGCGGTCAGAATTTCTTTCTCGCTGGGCCGGCCTTCACGCTTGATGAATCCTCCGGGAATGCGGCCGCCAGCGTAGGTGTACTCGCGGTAGTCGACTGTGAGGGGGAAGAAATCGATGCCTTCGCGTGGTTCCTGACTGGCTACTGCGGTAGCCAGGACAACGGTTTCGCCCGTAGTCGCCAGGGCGGCTCCGGATGCTTGCTTTGCCATACGGCCAGTCTCAAATACCAGCCGCTTGCCGCCGGCAAGCTCGACAGCTACTTCATGCTTCGTAGACATAG
>CAZPEZ010000202.1:0-4432 GCA_964585715.1 uncultured Occallatibacter sp. | reverse complement strand
AGAACATGATGCCTGTCGAGATTCTGCGCGCGATTCTGACCCAGCAAACGCTGACGCCCGATTTCAAGAGCTCGTGGCGTTTCCTTGAGGAGGTCGAACCTGGCCCTCGATGAAAGCGAGGGTAAACAGAATTCGCGGCCAAGCCCGGGATGCGTCCGCTGCATAACCAATAGTTGTGCGCTTCCGGCGCGTTGCCGCTTGAAGAAATCGAACCGGGTCCGGCCATCATGAGATTGTCACGGTGCGAATGCCGCGACCTCGATCAGACTCGCTAACTCAGGTTTCACGAATTGTCCGGCCTATAGCGGTTCCAGGATTGCTGTACCTCGAAACCACAGAATCCGAGTTGACGCGACCAGCAGGGAGCGGCAACCTCGCAGCGCGCCAGAAAGGGCATACCTATCCTGGAACCGCTCTAAGTCAGCTTGAAATATTCATGATGCCTTGCTGCAATGCCACTGTGGCGGCCTCGGTTCTGTCGCCCGCTTCGAGCGTGGCGCCGCGCAGCCATCTCGCCGCCGGCCTGTTCATCGTTCAGGACATAGGCGAGCTTAGCACCCGGTGGAATACCCAGTTCGGTTCCAACCACCACCACCGAGGTCCCAAGCGCCTCCATCCGCAACATGTCCCGCGGCCGGATTGCGCACGTTCCATTCAAGCACTGGTTGAGGACCGCAACCATGGTACATCTGCACCATTCGCGAACGGAACTCGATGGTCTACAGTCAATCTCGTCTGGCGGAGAGTTGAGCGTCGCCTCCGGCCCCGGACTAGGAGACCCAGGACTAGGAAACGAGGACAGGTGGGTCTGCGACTCCTCATTCCACGAGCCACGAACCGCCCCCGGAGAATAGCTATGATCGACCACACCCGCAGGACATTTTTGAAGGCCGGAGCTGCCGCGGCCATCGCATCGCTCACCCGGACGCAAATTGCGCACGCCGCGGGTGATTCCGTCGCCGATGCAGCCATCGCCCCTGCGCTCGAGCAGTTCGCGTATGGCGAGGTGGAGCTGTTGGAAGGTCCCATGCGCCCGCAGTTCGACGCCAATCATGCCCTCTTTCTGGCGCTGAATGAAGATATGCTGCTCAAGCCGTTTCGAGAGCGGGCCGGGCAGCCAGCTCCCGGCGAAGATATGGGCGGATGGTACGACAACTCCAGCGAATTCGACCCCCACGGAAGCTTTCACGGCTTATATATCGCCTCTACCATGACGTCGCATCGTAAGGAATGCTGTTGTATCGGTGGGGGGATTGTCGATCCGGACATTCCCCCTCCCAGACGATACTCGTTGCGTCGCCCGGCGCCTGCGCTGATTTCCGCCTCTCATCCCCGAGGCGTTCTGGCTCCTGGTTGAAGTGCGTCAAAGGCGCTATTCGTAGGCGCCCGCCTTCTTGAAGTCGCCGCCTTTGACAATGGAAATCGCGGGCGCGTCCACGTGGCGCTTGAACGCTTCGTTCACCTGCTCTGCCGTCAATGCGGCCACGGCGGCCTCCAACTTGGCGTCCCATAGCAGCGTTCGACCCCAGCGTTCGCGGCTCATCAGCGTATTGGCGATGGAGCCATCTTCGGTGCGCGCTTGCGAGCGCTGGTCCAGCCACGTCTTCTTGGCCTTCTCCACCTCGTCGGCGGTAAAGCCGTCTTTGAGTGCGCGGGCCAACTCTTCGTTGAAGTCGGCTTCAACCTTGGGCATATTCTGCGGCGCCGCAATGGCCGACCCGTTCATGCTTGCCCCATCATCTTTGGTGGGAATCGAGAACCCTCCGTAGGCGCCGTAACTCAATCCATCTTTGACGCGAATGCGCTGGAACAGCCGGGAATTGGCGCTGCCGCCGAAGACCATGCCGGCGATTGTGAGGGCCGGGTAGTCGGGGTCTTCGTCGCTCATCTTCATGGGCATGCGCGCCAGGAAGAGCGCGTTCTGCTTGTCCGGCGTCTCGATCTTGTCGTTGATCGCCGCCACCTTGTCATACGGGTCGGTGATGCGCTCATAGCGGCTGCCGCTCTTCCAATCGCCGAAGAGTTCCGTGACAAGCTTCTTCATCTGCTCCGGATCGAACTGGCCGCTGATGACAATCTCGCCCTCGCCGGCGCCATAGAACTGTTTGTAGAACTGACGCGCGTCGTCAAGCGTCACCTTCTGCAAGTCCTCAATCTGTTCAGCGATGGAGGGTTGATAGCGCGTATCGCCGCGCGGGTAGCGCGCACTGAAGTGACGGTTCAAGTCGAGAGAGGCCAGGGTGTTTGGTTCGGTCTTGCCGCTCTCCGCGCCGGCAATGCGCTGCTGGCGAATCTGTTCAAACTCGCTCTCCGGGAAAGAGGGTTCGCGCAACAGCTCTCGCGCAAGGCGCAGGGAATCGCCAAGATTCGCCTCGAGAGTGCGGATGTTCGCCGAAACGGAATCCACGCCTCCGTATACACTGACCTGCGCCTTCAAGCGGTCGGTTTCATCCTGAATCTGCTGGCGGTTTTTCCTGGTTGTGCCGCGCATCAGCAGCGCGCCTGCCATGCTCGCCGCGGTGGATTTGCCGAACAGCGACTTCTCATCGCCGAAGCGGACGTTCATCGTGGCCACTACCGTTCCGCCGCGGGTCTTCTTCGGCAACATCACCAGCTTCAGTCCGTTGGGCAGCGTCGAGCGAATCACGCGGCTCTCCACATTCCGCGGAGTCGGATCGAAGACTTCACCCTGCTGGATGGCTGCGCCGCCTTTGTAATCCTTGAATCGCGCAGCCGCATCCGGCGCGGCTGGAATCTCGGCGCGATCGGGAGCAGAGGTCGGAATAAACTCTCCAAGCGTGCGGTTCGACGATTTCAGATAAGCCTTCGCCACACGCTCCACGTCGGCCACCGTAACCTTGCTCACCTCATCGCGATCGAGGAACAATGCCCGCCAATCGCCATCCCCCGCGTATCCGCCG
The DNA here is from genome assembly GCA_964585715.1 of uncultured Occallatibacter sp. Classification (GTDB taxonomy): domain Bacteria; phylum Acidobacteriota; class Terriglobia; order Terriglobales; family Acidobacteriaceae; genus Telmatobacter. Next base: position 1,511 of record CAZPEZ010000202.1, on the reverse strand, counting down.
AGCATCATGGCAATCGATTGCGAGTTGGTCATGGCAAGTTCAATGTTCTTGAGGATGCGCGCCTTGGCCCGGTCGACTTCTTCCTGCGTCGGCGGATTGTTGGCAAAGCCTTCCACCGTCTTGAGCAGAATCTGCTGCGCATCGTCGATGGATTGATCCGGCTTGAGCTGCGCAAACGCCAGCGCAATCCCAGGGTCGTGCTCATCTTCAGCGTTCATGGACGTCGATACAGCTTTCTGCGAATCCACCAGCTCCTTGTAAAGCCGTCCCGTCTGCGGAGCGCCCAGGATCTGCGCCATCACTTGTAGCGGCGCCATGTCCGGATGCAGCGCGGCCGGAATGTGATACGCCACCATGATTCCCTGGATGCTTCCCACGCGGCGCAGCATGACGCTGCGTTCCCCTTCCTGCGTGGGCTCAACCGTGTACGGTTGTGTGAGCACGCGCTGCGGCTTGGGAATGGAGCCAATAGTCTCCGCCACCATGGCCAGCGCCTTCGATTCATCGAACTGTCCCGCGATGATCAGGTCGGCGTCGTCGGGCTGGTAATACTTCTGGTAGAAGACCGCGAGGTTCGCAATGGGCACTCGCTCCACGTCGGTGCGCGCGCCGATCACCGTCTTTCCATAGTTATGGAAGTTGTACGCCGCCGCCAGCACGCGCTCGTGCAGCACATTCAACGGGCTGTTCTCGCCCGCTTCCATCTCATTCCGGACCACGGTCATCTCGCTGTCCAGATCCTTCTTGGCCATGGTCATGTTGACCATGCGGTCCTGCTCCAGACCAAGCGCCCAACGCAGGTTGTCGTCGTTCGCATTGAAGGTCTCAAAGTAGATCGTCTGGTCGTAGGATGTCTGCCCGTTGAAGTTGCCAGCTGCCCGGTCCGTCAGTTCCTTGAAGATCTCTCTGCCTGACTTCGAGCTCTTGAACGTCATATGTTCCAGCAGGTGCGCCATGCCTGTTTCGCCATAGGCCTCGTTGCGCGAGCCTACCAGGTAAACGACGTTCACCGTGATCTTGGGTTTCGAGTTGTCAGGAAAGAGCAGCACATGCAGGCCGTTGGGAAAGGCATATTCCGTGACGCCCTCAATCGAGGTCACCTTCTGGACGCCCGCCGGCAAAGTCTGCGCAAGGCTTGTAACAGTCAGAACAAAGACCAGGACAGAGAAAGCAAGAGCATTCTTCAGGCGCATCTCTTCACATCCTTCAGGATTCCGCGCCAATTATACCCCGCGGAATTCGCGAGGCCGGCCACGCGGGCGCATATGGCTGCCTGTGCCGCCCATTCGTAGATCTGCCTGGATGATGGCCTATTTGTCCCCAACCCGGTCTTGGCCCCTGTGTGTCGGACGCCGGTTCAAGCGCTTCGTTCCAAGTTTTCTACTTGCGCAAATACTGCTTTGTCACTCCCGTGCGGCCGTTGGTGGCTGTAAAGCTGCCGTCGCGTGAAGCCACGACCTTCAGCCACGCTCCATCCGCGGGGTCGCCTTTGGGGTTGGCGATCAGGGCCG
>CAZPEZ010000201.1:0-4490 GCA_964585715.1 uncultured Occallatibacter sp. | reverse complement strand
ACCGCGCCGCGCATCGCCATCATGCATACCTGGCTCGCCACACAGACCGAGGGCTGGTGGCGCTATGCTTTCGACGCCGAGGGCGTCCCCTACGACTACATCAGCACCCAAGCCGCCGCCAAAGAAGACGACCTGCGCTCGAAGTATGACGTCATCGTCTTCGCTCCCGTCGCCCGCGCCTCGGCCACCGACATCATCGGCGGCCTTCCCACGTGGAATAACGCGCTGCCCTGGGAAAAGACCGACCTGACGCCGAATCTCGGTAACACCGATACCACACACGACATGCGTCCCGGACTCGGCTACGACGGCCTCGCACACCTCAAGAAATTCGTCGAACAAGGCGGTCTCCTCATCACCTGCGAAGACACAGCGCAGTTCGCCATCGACACTGGACTTGCACCGGGCGTCAGCGTCGCGCCGCACGGCGATGCCCGCGTCGTTGGCACTGTGCTCAACACAGTCTTCGTCGACAGCGAAAGCCCCGTTGCCTTCGGTTATGACAAGAGCGTTCCTGTGATGAGCGATGGAGGGATGGTCTTCAACATCAGCAATACCCTGGGCCGCTCCGGCGGCCGCATCCTGATGGATCCCTACGCTGACCGGCCCACAGGCCGCGGCACCGTCGAAGACAGCGACGAGCCGCAGGGCCGCAAAGCTACCGAAGCCGAGCCTCTCGAAAAACAGCAGCCCTGGGAAGCGCACAAGCTCAACGAGGAGCAGTCACGCAACAATCCCTTCGTCATTCCTGCAAACCTGCGGCCTGACGTGATCCTGCGCTTCGCCGACAACAAATCGCTCCTGCTGGACGGATTGCTCGACAAAGCCACCACCATCGCCGAACACGCCATTGTCGTCGACGCACATCTGGGCGACGGCAACGTACTGCTCTTTGGCAACAACCCGATCTACCGCGGTGAAACCATCGGAACCTATGGCTTGGTCTTCAACGCGATCCTCAACCACGATCACCTGGCAAATCCGATGGCACCGGCGGCAATAAGACAACCGAAGGCCGCGGAGTAATCACAGGGCCTTCGGTCGACCGGGATCTGGCGTTCGGGCAAAACTTTGCGCTTCAAGGAAGGCCCGCGTGGGGCACTTCCACCCGCGTCATGAGAACAGCGGCGCGATGGTTCACGGCTGCCTCGGTTTCGTCGAAAGTGGGAGCAACGCAGGCGAACAGTGTGCGACCGTCGTCGCCGCCTAGCATGCAAGCGAAGGCGCATAGGCCGCCCGTCTTGAGTTCGTCGAGAATGGCACCACCCTCGGCGACGCGGAGAAATCGCTGGTTCACGACGTCCGCGACCCAGACCGCACCCTCGGCATCAAGGCAGATCCCATCAGGGACGACGGCTGCCAGGCGGAGAATCTCTGAAACATTGGAGGTCTTGGGAGGGTCGCCGAAGGAAGCCCATATCCGGCGCTCGGTCAAGGTACCGCCAGAAATAGTGAAGGCGCTGAGCCGGCTCATCAAGGTTTCGGCGATGATGAGCGTGCGCCCGTCTGAGGTGAGGACCGTGCCATTGGGAAAGCCGAGATCGCGAGCGGCGACCGTGGCTGTGCCGTCAGGCATGACACAGATCAGCACGGTGGAGCGGGCTGGCGCGCCCCCGAATAGGTCGAAGCCGAAGTTCCCCACCCAGGCGCGGCCCTCGTGATCGACGAGCATGTCGTTGAGAGGTCCCGGCGCAAGCGCCGAGAGATCGGCGTGCTCAACAAGGGCACTGTCGCGCTCCCGGCGCAGGATCTTGCGCTCGAGCATGGATGTGATGAGGAGGCGGCCATCGGGAAGGAAGCCGAGGCCGCAGGGCAGGCCAGTGGTCTGCGCATAGGTCTCGGTCGAGCCGTCGATGCAGATGGCGAGCACGCGGCGCGTGTAGCGGTCCGAGAGGTAGAGCCTCCCGTCGCGCCAGCGCGGACACTCGGTAAACGAAAGACCCTCGATAAGAGTCGTGAACTTGTTCATGGCAGGCGCCGTCTTTCTGCGCAACGGCTGTGCTGTGACAGAAGGCTAGCATGGCGTTCGACGAGCGTCGGCGCATGAACGGATCGGAAATAGCCGGACCAGAGGACTCAACCCGCGCAAGGGTCCCACACGATTTGGGCTTTTCCGCGTGGTGTTGGTTGTGTCATGCTTTCCCACATGGGAAGCAAAGATAAAGGCAAGAAAGAAGCCAAGAAGGCGCCCAAGCCCAAACCGAAACCTGAGCCCGGGCGCAAGCGCGAGCTGTTCACCCCTGCTCCTCCGCCCAAATAGCCACGCTGCCGGCACATCCGCTGGCCATGCGAGAAAGGCCCTCCTCTTCCGGAGGGCCTCCTTGCATCATCCGCAGCAGACAATGAAAAGCCCTCCTTTGCGGAGGGCTTTTCATTGTCTGCTGCGAATCGCGGTCTATCCAATCACTTCGATCCCCATCGATCGCGCCGTTCCTTTGATGCTCTTGATCGCCGTCTCCACCGACGCCGCGTTCAGATCGGGCATCTTCTGCGTCGCGATCTCGCGCACCTGCTTCTCGGTTACCTTGCCCACCTTTTCCTTGTTCGGTGTGCCTGAACCCTTCTGCAAGCCTGCAGCCTTCAGCAGCAGAATCGACGCAGGAGGCGTCTTGGTCACAAAGGTGAAGCTGCGGTCCGCATACACCGTAATGACGACCGGAATAATCAGCCCGGCCATCTCTTTGTTCTGCGTACGCGCATTGAACTGCTTGCAGAACTCCATAATGTTCACCTGCGCCTGACCGAGCGCGGGTCCCACCGGCGGCGCCGGCGTTGCCTTGCCGGCTTCAATCTGCAACTTGACGTAAGTCGATACTTTCTTCGGAGGTGCCATGAGTGTTTCCTTCGGAAACCAGCCTCTAGCCTCTAGCCGCTAGCTACTAGCTCTTTGTCCTTCAATTGATTTTGACGTCACAGCCATCTGCTTCGCCTCTAACCGGCGTCCGCTAGAAGGAATCGCCAGCTAGAAGCTAGAGGCTAGGAGCTAGAAGCTGCTATTCAATCTTTTCTACTTTGCCGAACTCCAGTTCGACCGGCGTCGAGCGGCCGAAGATCGTCACCATCACCTTCAGCGTCTCGCGATCTTCGTTAATCTCATCCACCACGCCGTTAAAGTTGGCAAACGGTCCCTCGGTGATGCGGACCTGCTCGCTTCTCTCAAACTTGATCTTGAGCCGCGGCTTGTCCTTGCTGGTCTCGGACCGGAACAGAATTCCGCTCACTTCTTCCTCCGAGAGTGCCACCGGCTTGTCGCCCGTACCCAGGAAGCCCGTCACCTTCGGCGTGTCTTTCAGCACGTGCCAGAGGTTGTTGTCGAGATCCATCTCGACAAGGACGTAGCCCGGCAAAAACACGCGCTCCACCGTACGTTTCTTACCGTTGATGATCTCCGTGACCGGCTCGGTGGGAATCATCACCCGGCCAACCTTGTCCTTGAGCCCAAAGGCCTGGACGCGACTCTCGATGGACTCACGCACCTTGCGCTCGAAGCCCGAGTAAGCGTGCAGGATGTACCACTTGAAAAGCGGATTGCGTTCCGGCTGTTGCGGCTGCTCGGCTGTTACTAGTTCTTCTGCCATTCTTATTCTCGATTTCGCGGGAGCGCGTAGTTACTGCGCGCCGCCTGCCCGCGTCAGTAGCTCATGCAATGCACGGTTGAAAACCAGGTCCACCAGGAAGAAAAAGAGACCGAAGATAAAGACAGTCACGATCACGACCGTCGTGGTGGCCTGCACTTCGCTGCGCGTCGGCGCAACAACTTTCCGCATCTCCGCGCGTACGTCGCTCAGAAAACCCGTCGCATTCGTCCAGAAGCTCATCGCCCCTCCCGACACATTCGACAAGGCGCCCGGCTGATCACCCTTTTCAATCGCTGCTTTGCTCGCCATACTTCCAATCCTTCTGAACAGTTCCCAGTTCGTACGTTTTAGTTCTCAGCCCGTGCGGCAAGGTGATCCTCTGCCTCGCGCGCACTTCCTGTTCCCTATTCCCTACTCCCTGTTCTCTTTCTCAACCAATCTGGCAGGGGCGGAGGGATTCGAACCCCCAAGTTCGGTTTTGGAGACCGACAGTTTAACCGTTGAGCTTACGCCCCTAAACGAGGGACTCGGGACTAGTTCATCTCGCTGATTCGCAGTACGTACAAGATGCCTTAGTCCCTAGTCCCTGCCTTTCTTACTTCGCTTCCTTGTGCGGCTGGTGTTTGCGGCAACGCTTGCAGAACTTCTTCAGTTCCAGTCTACCCGTGACCGTCTTCTTGTTCTTGGTCGTCGAGTAGTTGCGCTCCTTGCACTCACTGCACTGCATCGTAATGATTTCCCGCATTTCAATTCCCTTCAGTCAGCAGCGAAGCCAGTGAAAAAGTGAATTAGTGAATCAGCAACCCGCGCTTTCAATCACTCGTTCCCTTCACTCGCCTTACTTGATAATTTCCGAAATCGTTCCTGCTCCCACCGTGCGTCCGCCTTCGCGGATCGCAAAGCGCAAGCCCT
>CAZPEZ010000200.1:2223-4514 GCA_964585715.1 uncultured Occallatibacter sp. | reverse complement strand
GAAAGAGACACTGCTCTCCCGAGATCGCTGCTAAGCTGCCGCGGCGACCCAAAGCTACGCCCATGCGCGTCTCGGTTGGAAACCCTCCGCCACCTTCGAAGAACTCGTAAAAGAAATGGTAGAGGCAGACCTGGTCCTGGCTGAAAGAGACAAACTGGTCAAGAAGCACGGATTCGACGCCTATGAGTATCACGAGTAGTTCTCGCCTGGCTGGCTCGAGAGTCTACTTTGCGGCCACTGCGGGCTTGCTGGTTCGGCGATCCTCAAAGGCTCGAGGCCGAGCGCAGCGGCGTGATTCTCACGCGCCCCCACGCCGAATTGGACCTAACCGATCAGGCAGCGGTCTCCCGTCTATTCTCTGAAGAACGCCCCGGGTACGTCTTTCTCGCCGCGGCCAAAGTCGGTGGAATCCTCGCGAATAACAAGTACTCTGCGGAATTCATCTCCGTGGCGACTCCTCCATTGCATTGTCAATGGCCACATCCTGGTACCGGCTTCCAAAGCGCTGGACGATTACATCGCGCAAATGTCCGACCGAGAGAATCACGCGGTCACAGCCAGCAACAATCAGTTGGTCTAGGAAGATCTCGAGAAAGGGCCGTGGACCGATCGGCGCCATGGACTTGGGGACCTGATCAAGTCGAGATGCGAGCCGGGTCCCCAGTCCACCTGCCAGGATGATCGCTTCCATGGATTCATTCATTTCATCACCAACTTTCAATCGTCGCTCGTTTTCAATCGCCTCCACCGGGATCCTCGACCCGCCATGCTTGGGCACCAACGTTCGTGAAGTGATTGCCGTAAACAATCCCACTGTCTTCACTGTTGCGTAGTTCTTCTGCCAATTGGAGTTTGCGCATCGGATCAGCAAGAAAGATCATGAATCCGCCGCCGCCTGCACCTGAGATGCGAGCACAATAGGCCCCGGCTTTCAACGCTCGCGAGTAGATCTCTTCGATCTTCGCGTTCACGATGTGCCTCGCCATGTGCTTCTTGGCTTCCCAACTGGAACGCAAAACATCGTGCAGCAGCCGGAAATCTCCGCGGAGAAGAGCTTCCTTCATTCGCAGCGCTTCCTGCTTGATCTGGTGCATTGCTTCAAGGGCCTCGCGGTTTTCTTCCTGCACGTTCCGCGACTGTTCCTCGATGATCCCAGCCGAGGCCCGTGAATCACCGGTGTAATAAAGCAGAAGCGAAGCCTCGAGTTCGTTGACGACACTCTCCTTGATGCGCAAGGGATTCACCAGCACTCGGCCATTTCCACCAAACTCCATGAAATTGAATCCGCCGAACGCTGCGGCGTACTGGTCCTGACGCCCGCCCCGAAGCCCGGCTTCCTCGCGTTCGATCTTGTGGGCCCGGCGCGCCAGTTCGTAGTCATCCAGCGGAAAATTCAGACACTCAGCATAAGCCTTCAGCACCGCCACCACCAGCGTGGAAGACCCGCCCAGCCCTGAGCCCGAAGGTACGTCTAAACGGGTCGTTAGGCGCACGTTCAATGGCCTATTGCGATTGAATTCGCGCACCACGTGATTGTGGACAAACTTCAGTAGATCAAGCTTACCGTCGGGCACCAATTGCGAGGCCGACTCGTATTCACCGCCTTGATTCTGATCGCACGAAACAAACTGGACCAGCGGCCTATCGAGAACCTGCAAGGACGCATAAGCATAGTGACCGATCGTGGCATTCAGAATCGCGCCACCAAACTGGTCGCAATATGGAGATACATCTGTTCCTCCACCGGCAAGGCCAATGCGTAGAGGTGCACGCGAGCGAATTATCATCGCCGATTCCATCGGATATCAACGGCTAGTCTATTTCATTGAACGAGATAACACGAAGATCGAAAACCGACACATTTTCCGGACAACACCCGCCAAGCTCGCTATTCCCATCACTGTTCACGACTGAAACTGGACCTCTTTGGTGCCCGCGGCCCTGTTTGAGGTCTTCGCCTCGACGCCAGCTCCGGGACCGGTTTCTCCGCTCCGCCGGGTTCCTCGGTGTCGTGCCGCCAATAAACCAGTGGGCATGAAACTCGATGACAAGGGAGGGGGGCGTCCTGATAGGTTCGACCAGACACGATCCTCTTCCGCGCGGGCCGTTCGTGAAGGTCTCCCAAACTATCGCGCAGCCTTCCTTGTCGCGGTCGACATTCGCAAAAAAGGCCAAAGTCAAGCGCTACGTCTACGCCGGTTCCTGCTCTGCCTACGGATACACAGAGAATCAGCTGTTCAACGAGGACAGCCCCGCAGTTTCGTTCTTCCTGAAGGCCGTCGATTCCCCAC
>CAZPEZ010000200.1:0-2123 GCA_964585715.1 uncultured Occallatibacter sp. | reverse complement strand
GCCCAGCCAATCATCAGGCGCAGAGGGTTGTTGATCGATTCAGATATGACGTCGAGATAGGCCCTGTCCTTCGTCCGCATGGGTCGGACGTTGTAGAAGATGCCCTGCATGGCGAAGACCGCAGCTACCAAAAACATCGATCTGCTTGCGAGGTACGCACTCGTCAGACCAATGCCGACTAAAATGCCCCATTCGATCACAATAATTGCGCCGCGCAGTTTCTTCTGCACTGCCGTTCGTTTCGATTTCGTTGGATGATGTTGATCGAAATCCTGATCGAGCCATTCGTTGATCACGTAGTTGGCCGATGCGATACACACGGCGGTCAGAAGGCCGAGGACGATATCTGCATAGTGAATGGTGACCTGATGTCCCCGAAGGAGGTAAGCAAGCATCAAGCCGGGTAGGATAAAGATGTGCTTGGCACTGTGGTCGAGACGGAGGATTCTGATGTAATCGGCGGCCGTCGCGTTTTGCTTGTCCAGCGGCAATGCGGACGCAGCAGGAGAATCGGAGGTCATCATTTCCTCGGGAGCGAAAGGGGGGCAGGCTCCAGCCAAGTTTACAGGCTTTCGTGACGCGCTTGTTAGAATCTCCGGCGAAACAGATCAGGGCAAGATTCGGAAGTTGCCAGCCTCTCTCTCGGCCTTCGTTTTGCCGCATCGGCAAGGTTGTACACGAGGGGATGCCGAGACTCTAGATGGCATCCCGCCCAATTCCAAAAGGGGTTACGATGAAGCGCTTACTGAGCCCTCCATTGACACCTCCTCGCTTCAAGCACTAGCCTTAACGAAGTGCAGGACCTGACGCCGCGCTGTCCGAATCGAATGACGGCATCTTCCGCAACCCGCATCTGTCTGTGCTGCTGTTGCCGCGGCGGCGCCGTGCGGGAATGTGTCTGAGACTGCCCCTTCGAGAGTTCTTCATGACCCACCCGCCAATCGGCCCGGTGGGTTTTTTAGTTCTGCGTTCCATTCACCCCGCTCCCTTGAGGAGGAAAGCAGGTAATGTCACTCCGCATCAACGATCTCGCCCCGGACTTCACCGCCGAGACGACCCAAGGCACCATCCGCTTTCATGAGTGGATCGGCGACGGCTGGGCTGTTCTCTTCTCTCATCCCAAGGACTTCACGCCCGTCTGCACTACCGAACTTGGCGCGGTTGCCAACCTCGAAAAGCAGTTCGCACAACGCGGCGCCAAGGTGATCGGGCTTAGCGTCGACCCGGTCTCAAATCACTCCAAGTGGGCCTCCGATATCCAGGACGTGAGCGGATCTGCCGTTAATTACCCCTTGATTGGCGACCCGGAGCTTAAGGTGGCCAAGCTCTACGACATGCTCGCAGCCGATGCGGGCGAGACCGCGGAAGGCCGTACGCCCGCACAAAACGCGCCCGTTCGCACGGTCTTTGTCATTGGACCCGACAAACGCATCAAGCTCACCCTCGCTTACCCGATGACCACCGGCCGCAACTTCGACGAGATCATCCGCGTGCTCGACTCGATCCAGCTCACCGCGAAGCATCGCGTTGCGACTCCTGCGAATTGGCGTCAGGGCGACGACGTGATCATCACCGGCGCAGTTTCCAATGAAGAAGCCGACAGGATCTTCCCCGGCTACAAAACCGTGAAGCCGTACCTGAGAACCGTGGCCCAGCCACAGTAAGAGCAGCAGCTCGACTCCCCTTCAGAGAAGCCGTCGAGCTGCACGAGGACTGAAATCGATGACTATTCTTATTCCTACGCCCCTGCGTCCCTATGCCCAAGGCAAGGATGCCGTGGAGGTCAACGCATCCACTATTGCGGAAGCTCTGGACGCTCTGACCTCAACCCATCCCGAGCTTCGTAAGCATCTGTTCAACGGCGAAGGCAAGCTGCGCGCCTTTGTGAATATCTACTTCAACGACGAGGATGTGCGCTATCTGCCCGAGAAGGAGCGCACCGGCATCTCCGCCACTGACACTCTGTCGATCATCCCCTCGATTGCGGGAGGCAGCCGCCGGCACTGAAGCCGGTCCGCAGGTCGATCACCTCCGTTACTCGTCGAGCTTGAAGATCTTGATCTCGACCAGCTTCGCGATGGTCAGGTTCTTTAATCCCCGGCCCTGCATCTGCCGGATGAACT
>CAZPEZ010000199.1:0-4601 GCA_964585715.1 uncultured Occallatibacter sp. | reverse complement strand
TCACGGCGAGCTTCAGCTCCTCGACGCCGGGATACTTCTTGCGCCACTCGGGCATGGAGTTGCGCAGGTAGCTCTGGATCTGCTCGGCGAGCTCCTGGAAGTACGTGCTCGTGGTGCGGCCGCAACCGGGGCAGCTCGTCACCTGCGGCATAAAGCTGCGGATGGAGAGCGATTGCAGAATCTGCTGCGCGGCCAGCACCTCTTCGGTGCGGTCGCCGTTGGGCTTGGGCGTCAGGCTCACGCGGATCGTATCGCCGATTCCCTGGAGCAGCAGCGGCGCAAGGCCCGCGGTCGAAGCGATCAGGCCCTTCGAGCCCATTCCGGCTTCGGTCAGCCCAAGATGCAGCGGATAGTCGCAGCGCGCGGCGAGCTTGGAATAGACGTCGAGCAGGTCGCGAACGCCGGAGACTTTCGCCGACAGGATGATCATGTCGTGGCCGAGGCCGTAGCGCTCGGCGGCAGCAGCAGACTCGAGCGCGCTCGTGATCATGGCCTCAATCATCACGTCGCGCGCGGGCTTGGGCTCAGGCAGCTTGCTGTTTTCGTCCATCATGCGCGTCAATAATGATTGATCGAGCGATCCCCAGTTGACGCCGATGCGCACCGGCTTGTGATTCTCGACGGCGCACTCGACCATGATGCCGAAGTTCGAATCGTCTTTGCGGCCGATGGAAACGTTGCCGGGATTGATGCGGTACTTGGCCAGCGCGCGCGCAGTGGCCGGATATTTTTTGAGCAGGATGTGGCCGTTGTAATGAAAGTCTCCAATGATGGGCACGCGCAGGCCGCGTTTTTCAAGGCCGTCGACGATGCGCGGCACGGCTGCCGCGGCGTCTTCATTGTTGACCGTGACGCGCACCAGCTCGGAGCCGGCGAGAGCGAGCGCCGCGACTTGTTCGATGGTGCCCTGTACGTCGGCCGTATCGGTGTTGGTCATCGACTGGACGACGACGGGAACTTCCCAGCCGACTCGGACGTTGCCGATGCGGACGGTTGGAGTTTTTCTGCGCTGAATCTCCGCCATGGCTTAATTCTACAGAGAACAGAGATCAGAGAACAGAGATCGGAGAAGCGGGAATCAAGAGAGCAAGTCAGCAAGTCGGCGAGTCAGCAGATCTTGCGGCAAATCTGCCGCGAAAAGCTCGAAAACCCGACTTCAAAACTGTGAGACTGTGAAACTGTGGCTGCAAGTGGCTGATTCAAAAGGCTCCACAGTTTCACAGATTCACAGTTGCGCAAAACGGCAGGGGGGGTGGGGGGTAGAGCAGCTTTTAGCTCCTGGCTGCTCGCTTCCAGCAATTCGTGGTGAGACGGCGGCTTCGCTCGCTCCCTTGTTCCATGGGCCCCTCGATCCGTGATCTCCAATCTCTGATTTCTTTCTCTGATCTCTGAATTGAGTATGCGCCGGGTTGGGGTAATGATCGGCAAACTTGGCGGAGATTATTTTGTTGGGGCAGGGGGCAGAAAAGGAACGAGTTAGGGCGGGGACGGCGGGGGTGTTCGGGTGGCGGAGGACTTGACAGAGGGAGACACTGAAAAAAGGGAGAAGCCGACGGGGGCCGGGTTGTTTGCGTCAGGCTAGTTGCGCGAGGGGTGGGTCCGGGCTCCGTCCAGGCTAAGAGATGTCGCTGTTTCGTGAATTGAAGAAGAGCATCGGCTGCTGCCCGGTGGCGTCAACGGGCTTCAACTCCAAATAGGAGTGGAAAGCCGGGTGGATTTGGTACCTTCTTTTTCCGACGACTCTGGCAGTTTTCTTGGCAAGAACGGTAAGCTTTGCCTTCTCCTCTTGATCGTAGCCGAATGTGAATCGCCCGGGTGATGTCTCGTAAGACAGGAAGGTCAGCTCCTGAAGCAGCCCTACCGCGTAATCGAGAGTTATTATTCCTTGTCCGCTCTCTTCGAGTGCTTCTCTGATGTCGTCGTCGGTCAGAACGGTTGCGCCGCCGAAGAGCTGGACCATGAAGTCTTGCAATGTCTTGAATTGGGGCGACCCTTCGGCCATCAGCGAGGCGAAGGCAAAGCTTGAGTATTGCTCGAGCCCTGAGATGAGGTCCTTTTCTTGAATCTTCGTGTGACCCCGGTTAACAGCTTGCTGAAGACTTGCCCGCACGAGGTAGATTAGATCGCGCGGGCGCGGAAAGACTGAGTTGACCAGAAAGTCCCTTGTCGGGACCCCGGCGGCCCGATCTACAAAGTACTTGTTCCATGCCTCGGCGGAGTCAAGGGCGGTTGGGTCGGATGTCATGATCCGTTTCTCGATTACGCGCCCAAGCAACTCAGGGTCATTCCATTCAATCTTACGGATTGGAAGCTTGTCTACCTCCCGCGCTTGGGAGAGTATCGCGGCGTAAATATCGCTGCGAATAAAGATTGTCATCATCACGTCAAGGCGATGTTTCCTGAGCGTGGATTTCTTGAACTCATCGGCGACGCGCGGCCCGACGCTCAGAAGGGCGAGCAACAATTCGCTCGTCAAGCTGACATCCGTGCGCTGTGTCCAGTTCTTGTCAAGGTTGTCGACTAGGAGTGCAACCAGGTTGGCCTTTTCGAGGCAGGCGGCGATCAGGTCGCGAAGGCGGTTCAAAAGAGCCTTATGCACGCCTTCGCTAACTCGCGTTTTAACTTCGGCTGAGCTTCTCGGGTTTCGGTTCACCTCAGACAATCTGTTGACGAGGGAGTCGAGACGCATGGAAAACTCAGGCAGGATAAGTTCCTCGTTTGCCATCACGAAGCCGACTAGTTCCTCTTCCGCCTTACTTCTCCCCAGGAAATCGGGCTTTGATGTAATGGCCTCGTAAACGCTCTTTGCGAGCTCTGTGTATATCAAGGCCTTCCAAAAGCATTCGATGAGGTACCCCTTCTCGGACACCGACATCTGCTGTTTCAAAATCGCAAGGAGCCCTTCGAGCTCGTATTCGACGGGCTTGATTACGCAGATGTGGTTTCGGGGGTCTGACCGGAGGTGGTCCGCGACCTTCATTAGCGTCGCTGTTTTTCCGGACCCTTTTCTTCCGACAAAAATCGAATACCGGCCGTTGAGTGCGTCCGCGTACGCCGCGGTGGGAATGAAATACTCGAACAGCTCCTCTGACTCGTACTCCGCAATCGGTTCACCAATCTTTAGTTCGACCAGGCCTCCGTGTGCGGCGATAGCCTCGTCGTGGAGCGCTTTTCGCTCGGCGCTATACCTTTCAGTCTCAAGAATCCCTGCGAACCAGTCCTGGTAAAAGACCTCCGCCTGTCTCGCATCTTCGTGAACACGCAAGAGGTCCCTGTAATCGATCGGAGAGTGGTATGGCTTGTGTGCGAGCATGAGCAGCGGCTTCTGGAAGCCGAAAGCAAGGCCCGCGACGAACGCGTTTTTGGCATTGGAGATTCTGACGTCCTCGTAGTCGTCCGACAGAAAATGACAGACCACAGCCCTCGCTGCCTTGACGTTAACGACGTACCATTCGAGGGGCTGAACCCCCATCTCATTTGGGTCGTCGATAATGGATGCGATGGGTGCTCCGGCTACGCGTCTCGTGATCTTTTTTACTGCTTCGGTCGGCAGCTCCGGTTTGATGTAGAGAAGGAAGTTCTTGCGTTTAGGTGCGGCGGCCGATTGCAGAAATTCGGCCAGCAGTGTCTGGCCCAGCTTTTTGTAAGGTTCCTCCGTGTAGAACCTTCTAACTATTTCGTCGCTGTTTGCGTATGGTGAATGGGCCACTGTCGATAGGAGCTGGAAGCGATCAAACAAGACCTTGTTGCCCGCGACATTTGGATTGAGTATTAGCCATAATCGCTTGGGTAGGGTCAGCGCAAATCCGAGCTCGAAGAGGACATTCGGGTTGAGATTTGTGATGTCCGCGATCAGTAGGTCTGAGTTGCGAATCTCCTCACAGATTGCTTTGATGATTGGTCGCCCGGTGACGGCCAGGCTCGTCCAGCTTTTGGCTTGAACGAGTTCTCCCTGATTCAGTTGCTCGATGGCGCCTTCGATGGCGTCGCCTTTGCCGGGGAGGCTGGAGGGGTACGCGACAAAACACTTGGCCTCCGGTTCCATATCGTCATTCTCCGGCACGTCGAGGTTGTGGCGAAGTATACCATCGCGAGGTGCGGGATCCGGCGCGCGAACGCAAGGCAAGCGCGCCGGGGATTCATCGCGACTTCGCCGCGACCTTTGCTTTTCGAATTTGTGGGGTGGATGGGGCTGCGGCAGTCGGGGATGAATCCCCGACCTACCGGACGAGCTGTGATACAAGGCGAGACGCAAATGCAGGTCCCTCGGCTCCGCTTACCCCGCTTGCGCGGGGCCCCAAGCCGCTCCGCTCGGGATGACACGGCCGAGGTGAGTGGCCGAGGCATGGTCGCGGCTTCGCCGCGTACTTTGCGTTGCGGATTCGTGGGGTGGGGTTGCGGCACGAGTGAACTCGTGCCCTGATACAAGGCGAGAAGCAAATGCAGGTCCCTCGGCTCCGCTTACCCCGCTTGCGCGGGGCCCCAAGCCGCTCCGCTCGGGATGACACTTCGAAACAGTTGGGTTCGTGGTATCCCACCCTAGCCGGATTCCCAAAATGCAGGTCCCCGTTCGACTCGCTCGCCGAGGGCGAACTCGCTCA
>CAZPEZ010000198.1:0-4605 GCA_964585715.1 uncultured Occallatibacter sp. | reverse complement strand
ACTTGCGATCGACCGGATAGATGGAGACTTGGTCGCGAGTCAGGACGGCGAGTTGAGAGCCGTCGGCGGCGAGCGCGTAGCCATCCATGCTGGAGGAGGGCGAACCGACGCGCACGCCGGACAGTCGCTTGCCGTCACCCGCGCGGTAGACTCCGAGTTCCTCGGAATCAAGACGAGAGGCGCTGAAAGCACCGCCCGAACTGACCGCACTTGATCGAACGGTTTTCACAACAAATGTTCCCGGATCGGCGATGCCCTTTGCCGCGTAGCCCAAATCGTCGGGGCTCGAGAAACCCTTCAGCGTGAGCTTCCCACTGGAATTCAAGACCCGGTACTCAGCCAAACCGTTATGGAGATCACAGCTGGTGAGGAAGAGGAGATCGGGCGCCAGACTGGAGAGTTGAGGCACGCAGCTTGACCCAAAGCTGGCGAGGACTGAACGCCGGCTGTCCCAAGTGAGCAGGGCAACGCGGTACCGCCTTTTTGGAAGTGCCAGCAAGCGCACCTGACCTTCATTGAGCAGGGTTGGCGGCATCAGGTTCGATCGCGCATCGGATTTGGCGATGGTCTCGAAGTCGTGATTCAGGACGGTTACCGCGACGTCCTCTTCGGGTTCGCTCCCCAGGCTTTCCCTCAGCTGCGCGTGCAGCTCGGGTGAGTGGCGCTCGCGGACCTGCCCAACAGCGATGAAGTTCCCATCGGGCGTGACGCGCACGAAAGCCAGTGGACCATCGAGGGCCATTCGCTGGCCGATCTTCAGCCCTTCCCCGTAGACGCGCAGTTCCGAACCGACGTGCACGAGCACGCGGTTTGCGGCTAGCGGCCAGAGGTATTCGGCCTTGTCAGTCAATTCCCAGTCGACGGTACGTGCCATCCGGCCTGTGTTGGTGTCGAGAAGCACGGCGCGGATGACACGTTGGGTGAAGCCCGAAGGCCCAAAAGAGTGTCGGGTTACAAGCTGATGTGGGTTGAAGGCGACCAGGAGTTGTCCCGCGCCGAGCCAGGCGAGTTCCTCGTCGCGATCGAAGTCCTTCATCTCTTTCTGCGGGCGAGGAGCACATCCGAGCTGACGCGTCGAAAATCTGGCTTCAGGTTTTCCACCCTCGATCTCGTCCCCTGGAGGTAAGTCAACATTGCAGTGCGCGGGGTCGCACAAGTCGACATCATCGCCGGAGACATCCGAGGGACGAGCAACAGGCGGCGCAGCCACAGATTCGGGGGGCGTAGCTGCGGCGGCGACAGCGGTGCCAGCCGAATTGGGGCGCGTTGTCTCGGATTCAGAGCGCGGATAGGTGCCCTCCGCCGGAACCAGCAGGAGCAGCGTGTGCTTTTCGAGCGATACATCGTGACCCTTGGACGCAAGCACACTGCTGATCCCAGTTCCGGTACCGACGCTCAACTTGAGTCCATGGATACCCGAGACATCGCCCATGTGCATGCTCGGAAGCGCCGGAAAGTCATAGGCAGACGAGTCGAGGCCGAGCTTGAGATCGACGTTCGAGCTGATCTGCATGGCTCGCAGGCTGCTCAGCGCTGCCTGGTTGTTGGGCCCGGAGAAGGAGGTATTCATGGGAACGGGATCGGAGAGAATGCCGAGATCGCTGATGCGCGGAGGAGCAGCCATGGCGGCGAGCAGCAAATCGAGAGCGGCCATCTTCGGAGCGGCGCATTGGGCTTGCGTGAAGGCAAGGTCGAGCTCGGAGAGCTTTGTCGATCGGTTGTAGGGAGCGACCGAAACGACATGCGCTTCAAGCACAGCGCCCTTCCGCAGGACACATCCCGTACCCGACCAGTCGACTGCAACCCGCGCGTAAACGGGTGCGCCCACTTTGAGCAACCGGGCATTCAGGTCGGCCATCAGCTCGGCTTGAATCGGCGTGACTCCGGGCTGGGCCACATTCTTTGCGCACATTGCTGGAAGGCACAAGGAGAGACCAACCGCCGTGACGCAGACAAATCTGCGAGCGAAAGGCCGACGCGATCGGGGCGCGCTCTCGGCGTTCAGGAAGATGGGGGATCGGTGGAGTGAAAAGCGCGATCGCTTCATTCCGGCCCTCGACTGGCAGCCATTCTATACCCCGGGGATGGTGCAACAAAACCCGTGCCCCGAGCGGACACTGCGCACTCTGCAGTTGCTGTTCTGCGAAGATCCTCACGCTTCGTTTCTGACAGCTCTCACTGCGTGGGGGACTTAGCTCTTCGCTTTGCCGCGGTGGGAGTCGAGCAGCCCTTCGAGCTCCTCCTTGAATTCGCGGACGTCTTTGAAGTCGCGATAGACCGAGGCGAAGCGGATGTAGGCGACGGTGTCGAGTTTTTTGAGGTGTTGCATGATCAGCTCGCCGATCTCCGAGGTGGTGCGCTCGCGCTCCGGCGCATCGATCAAATAACTCTCCGTCGCGTCGACGATCTTTTCCAACTGACCGGACGAAACAGGTCTTTTTTCGCAGGCGCGCAGCAGGCCGCGGAGAATCTTTTCGCGGTCGAAGCGCTCGCGGCGGCCGTCTTTCTTGACGACCATGTAGGGGATCTCGTCGATGCGCTCGTAGGTGGTGAAGCGGCGATTGCACTTTTCGCACTCACGGCGGCGACGGATGGAGTCGGCTTCTTTACTCTCGCGCGAGTCAACCACGCGGTCTTGCGGAAAGCCGCAATAAGGACACTTCATTTGAGATGATTCTAAGGCAGCGGCCGCAAGCCAGTAGCCGTGGTCGGGGCCCGATGCCTTCCGACCTTAGCACATTCTGAAGCGGGTTATGATGTCCGCATGATCGACCGTTGGGAGAACAGGTTTCGGAGGATTCGATTCCTTGGCTGGGTGGCGCTCGTTGGTGTGCCATTTCTGCTTGGATTGTGGTTCACTAAGGATTTTGCTCAGACCTTTTGCGGTGTTGCGGCGCTTCTGCTGATTCTTCCGGGTTTTGTCTACGTCTACGTCATGACTATCTTGCAGTGGAAGGATCGCTACCGCGGGAGACAGAGCGACTTGTGGGGCACGCTCATCCTGATCGAAACATCTGGGTGGATGAAACTTGTCTATCTTTTTCGCCACCTGATACCAGATAGCGAACTGGCCGATACCGCATCGATTCTTCATCTCCTCAGCCGAATTAGCTTAGGAATTCAGCCACTGCACTGACCACCGTGCTCTGCTCGTCCTCGCGCAACTCAGGGAAGATGGGCAAGGCCAACACTTCGCGGGCCGCCCGTTCGGCTTCGGGGAAGTCGCCCTCTTTGTAGCCGAGAGACTTGAGTGCGTCCTGGAGATGCAGCGGCACGGGGTAGTAGACCTCGGAGCCGATCTTGCGCTCGCCGAGGAAGGCGCGCAGCTCATCGCGGCGGCTGCTTCGAATCACATATTGATGCCAGACATGGGTGGTGCCGGGGACCTGATGCGGCAGGATGATTCCGCGGCTCGGATAGGGCCCGGGATCGGCGAGACCGGCAGCGCGAAAGAGGGCGTCGTACTTCGCGGCGAGGGCGCGGCGTGCGTCGTTCCACTGATCGATGTATTTGAGCTTGACTCGGAGGACCGCGCCCTGAAAGCCGTCCATACGCGCGTTCCAGCCGAGCTCGTCGTGGTGGTACCGGCGTCTCATGCCGTGTTGGCGCAACATGCGCGCGCGTTCGGCTAGGTCCGGCGAATTGGTGGTCACCATCCCTGCGTCGCCTGCGGCACTCAGATTCTTGGTGGGGTAGAAGCTGAAGGCGGCGATATCGCCGAGGGCGCCGGCAGGCACGCGGCCGCACGAAGCTCCAAAGGCCTGGGCGGCATCTTCGACGAGCCTCAGGTTGCGGGTCTTGGCCATTCCGGCAAACCGGGTCATATCGGCGGGCTGACCATAGAGATGGACAGGCAGAATGGCTCTTACATCCTTGCCGACGGGACTGGCCAGGACAGCCTGTACGGCGACCGGCGAAAGGTTGAAAGTAGCTGGGTCGATGTCGGCCAGGATCGGCCGGGCGCCGGCGCGGAGGATGGAGCTGACGGAGGCGAAGAAGCTGAAGGGGCTGGTGACGACCGCCGAACCGGGGCCGATGCCGGCTGCAGCTAAGGCAAGCCACAACGCGTCGGTGCCGGAGGCGCATCCAACGGCGTAGGTTACGCCGAGCTGGCGGGCGGCTGCGGTTTCGAAGGATGCAACCGGCTCACCAAGGATAAACTGTTGCGTCTCCAGTACATGCCCGAGGGCTTCAAGCAGTTCCTGATGCAGGAGGGCATATTGCCGCCTGAGGTCCAACATCGGAACTGGCATAGGGACAGGCATGGTAGCGGGTTTGTTTGGCGAGTCGGAGGGCACAGGAAACTGGGCTGCGTCTTGCACCCAATAGGTTAGCAGCCAGAGAGAGAACTGAGGGGGCTTCGGCGGTCGTGTGACCAGCGGGCAGGGCCGGGGTTGAAAAGGTCAGTGAACCTCGCTATTGTTGACACATTGCGGGGCCAAGCGGAGCTGGGGATTCCGGCGCCGTTCCCGCCTCTTTGTTTTTTCACGCATCAGATGTCCGCACGCAGTTTCAACAATTTAGACAAGCAGGAGATCGGCACATGGAAAACAAGCCGGCACAGAACATTCAGGACACCTTCCTGAACACCGTTCGCAAAGACAA
>CAZPEZ010000197.1:0-4703 GCA_964585715.1 uncultured Occallatibacter sp. | reverse complement strand
CGCACGGCCAAGCAGTTCAACGTGCCATTCTTGGGCGCGATCGAATTGATCCCCGCGATCCGCGAGGGCGGCGACCGGGGACTGCCGGTAGCGCTTGCCGGACCGAAGAGCCCGCAAGCAGCGGCGTTCTATACCATTGCGGAAAAGGTGATGGAGCTGGCCGAAAAGGCGGCGGCAGCAGCGTCCGATGTGATCGAGATCAAGTAGACCTGGAGGGTAACCGCTCCGAACGCACGAGAGGCCGTTGTTCGAACGTAACTTGACTTTCAGCCAAATTGGCCACATTCTCTCGGTGACGCTTCAGATATCTCCAACAGCGGCTCATTGCGTGACGGCTCTTTGAAGCAGGCCCCGCAAAAACGCAAGGCGAATCAGCTCGACCCAGTGCTCCCAGGAACATGCAATCACTCTCACCAAGCTGAGGACCCCGCTGCGGGATTAGGCTCGTAGTGTGGCAAAGGGGGTCTTTATGAAGAAGAAAATCGTTTCGGGCATAGTGGTGCTGTTCTCTTGTATTGGGGGCGGCGTCCCCGCATCGGGCCAGCAGCCTCCGTACTGCGCACAAAACCAGTTTTGCCTGTTTAACCAGGAAGCCACTGCGAGCGATCCTGCGACCATTCGCAAATACAGTCGGGAACTTGTTGACTTGATCCTGCCCAATCAGTGGACGTACGCACAATCGTCATCGGGAGAACGGAAAGAGTTCGAGCACGAGATCCTCGGTGAGGACTACGCTGCCAAGCTCGCCGGTCAATTGGCGCAAGCTGAACAGATGGCTCGAACCGGCAATGCAAGATTCGTTCCAGAGGCATCTGTCGTTAAGGCGTTCAATGACCTGATGGAGGAGGTGGCGGCGCCGGCGGATTTCAGGACGAACGAGGCGTCCGTGCACGAGTTCAGAGCGCACGCAGCCTCAATCAAGGCATTTCCGGCGTTGCTCTCGGCGAATAAAAATGGTTCAAATTGTAATCCGGGCGAGGCAATGTTCCTCCTCTATTTGTTGATCTACAACGACGGGCATCTATCTGAGCGCCTGATTGATTGGGCCGTCGAAATGGAAGAAGGGGGCGGCAAAAGCCCGAGCGCTGGATCATTCATGCCGGACGTGCCGAGGCCCAACAAGGGCGCGAGGGTTATGATCTCCGACTACTCGTCGCGGCACCGGCGCTCGGCCAGCATCAGGCTCTTCGATGGCGTATCGAGGGCCCTAGGTCTCTAGAAAGGAGCGGGGCATGAACATCAAATTGACGCTGGCGGGCCTCTCTATGTCATTGCTAGTCATTGCTGCCTCTGGCTGCGGGCCAAAGACATCGAATAACCAGGGCATTGAGATTGTCACTACTCAGTGCCAGGCCGATTCAACACAGCTCCCATCAAACGTTTGCCTTAGTTATCCGCAGCAGCCGCTCCCAGGGATCCCAATTAGCGGCAACGAGACTCCTGGCGGGGACTACTACGACAGCGGGGGAAACGATTTGTCGATCGGGTCCGTGACTAGCTACGGCTACACCATCTACGGCGACCCGTTGGTGTCGACCGACGATAAAGGCGTGGCCTTCATTAGCAACGGGAGGGCGCCGGCGTCTTGGAATCTCTATTTTCTTACTCCGTTCAATTGCGGAATACAGTACTACACCGGGCAAGTTCCATACAACGGCGCAACCTTCGATCAGTATGAGGTCCAGAACTACCCCGTCCACAATTACTATCCAAACAGTATAGAGACTCCGTTTAATTGTTATGAATATGGTCCCTTGCAACCGGCTTCGACACGCTTTGCAATTCTCGGTAGCCTGCCGAGTTCCTTGACGCTTGGCTCTGAGGTGGCGTTTACCACACAATACGGCATGCCGCTGCTGTACGTTTACGATGGGACGTCGGACCTAGTGGCCACTGAAACCGCGACAAGCGTCAGCAGCGGCGGTACGGAGGCGACCTTTCCGTTTCCGTCTTCGCTTACGCAAAACGGGTACTCTCTGGCTGTGGCAAACCAGACAAATTATAGCCCAGGCTTCACGGCGGCAGGAACAAACCTGCTTTCCATCGCGAGCAGCCAGACGATCACGGGCAATCCCTTCGGCGTTGCGGTTTCCGGATTAACCGACGCTATCCAAATCATCAACCCATGCCAGGAAAACAGCGAGACCGACAGCACGAGTTACGCCACGGTCCCAATTGTCTCCCTCTATTCATTGAACCAGGTAAAGATTGGCAGCACGACCGTCGGCGTCGGGGCGAATCCGACTGCGGTAGCTGCATACAATTCCAGCCAGGTTCAGCAGCATTATCTGAATATGCGCCAATGCATCAATGAGTGGAACACCTATACGGGAGCCACGCGCGCGATTGTTGCGAACTCGGGCGGCAACACCATCAGCGTCCTCGATACCGTGAACGACGCGCTGCTCACCACTATCAGTGTCGGGAACCAGCCTGTGGCGTTGGCGGTTTCGTCGGATGGCACCACTGGCTATGTAGCGAATTACGTGGATAGCACCGTAACCCAAGTCAACTTGACTACCGACACCCCGGTCACGACGATCGCTGTGGGAGGGCAGCCAACTTCCGTCGCGCTGACGGCAGCGGGCGTTCTCTGGGTGGGCGGGGTCGGCTTTTTGACGGAGATCAATACATCGAACATGAGTGTCACCGCGACGGAGTCTACGTCGGGCAGGACAATCGCCGGACTGGGTTTCAGCGACGCTGAGAATGAGCTGATTGCGACGACAACTGTGGGCACCGGCAGCGTCAGCATCGACGAAATCAGCCCGACTTCCGTCCAAACCGGCGGCGCATACGCAACTCTCGCCTCCCACTCGGTCTCTACGCTCGGGACGTTCTACAACCCTCGAATCCAGGCGCAATCGTTTGGTTTTACGAGTACGCTGACCTCAAGCACGGTTCCGATCAATACAGCTCAGGCAGGTGCGCCTCCGCTCGCGGTGCAGGACGGATGGGCTGTTGTTACGGCTACTCCAACGGGGTTCACGATCACGGATGCTTCCGGACACATCGTGTTGGTTTCAGAGACAACGCCATCGCCGATCGCGGCGATTGCCGTTGACACCAACCTCAATGTTGCTTATCTAACGATGCCCGATTCGAATACGTTGTTGACCGTGCCGTTGCCTGGAACTGGTAATTGAGCCGCAGCGCAGATCGTAACGCAGAAAAGCGGGGCATGCGCCCCGCTTTCCTATTGTTGGCTCCCGTTTATTCCCAGTGTCCTTCCACCAGCACCCAGCCATCGCCGCGCCGTTCCCAGTGATGGTGGACCCAGATAGCGCCGGGATGCGGCGGATGCGCCCAAAAGCCATGAACCCAGACGTAGTGTTGGCCATCCCAGCGGTGGTGGCCCTCGACCCATATCCATCCGTCATGCGGTGCATGGTCATGATGCTCAGGGATGGGTGGAGGCGGCGCAATGCGGACGACAACCTGCGCAAATGCGGCCGCGGAAGTGAAACACAAAGCGAGCAGCCCTGCCAAGAGTCTCTTTTTCACAGGAATCTTAAACCTCCGTGGTTTAGATCTGCCGGAATCGGGGACCATATTCCTGGCGATTATTAGTATCAACCCTTTGGCTGGGCATTCGTTGCGTTTTCTTTAAAAAAGCCGGCGCCTGTCTCAGCCTCATTAGGATGCGCGCCCCGCACCATCCGGTTAGCCGGCAGCGGCAACCGGCTCCCTGGGCGCAAATACATTGCCCAGGCGCTGGATCTGCGCTCCCACGCCAATCAGCTTCTCCTCAAAGCGCTCGTAGCCGCGGTCCATGTGGTAAACGCGGTCGACAATCGTCTCGCCCTCGGCGACAAGAGCCGCCAGAACGAGCGAAGCAGAGGCACGAAGGTCGGAACACATGACGGCGGCAGAGGTGAGCCGGGCTGGGCCACGCACCGTGGCGACACTTCCGTCCACCTTGATGTTGGCGCCCATGCGGACCAACTCCTGCACGTGCATGAAGCGGTTTTCGAAGATATTCTCGCGGACCTGGCTCACGCCCTCAGCCTGCGTGGCCAGGGCCATATACTGCGCCTGCATATCGGTGGGAAAGCCGGGATACTCTTCGGTGGAGATATCGGCGGCGCGCAGCTCAGCGGCGCGAACGCGAACCGAATCGGGGCCGAGCACGTCAACGCGCGCGCCAGCTTCCTGGAGCTTGGCCATTACGGCTCCGAGGTGAGACGTACTGCAGTTGGCGACGATGAGGTCCCCGCCGGTGATCGCGCCGGCGATGAGGAAAGTTCCCGCCTCGATGCGGTCCGGATTAATGCGGTAGCGCGCGCCGTGGAGGCTAGTGACTCCGTGCACGCGGATCGTGGCCGTGCCAGCGCCCTCGATCTGCGCGCCCATTGCGATCAGCAGCGCAGCCAGGTCGACGACTTCCGGCTCGCGGGCGCAGTTTTCCATCAGCGTGTCGCCCTCGGCGAGCACGGCGGCCATCAGCAGATCTTCCGTGCCAGTGACGGTGATCTTGTCAAAGACGAGATGCGCGCCACGCAGGCGTTCCGCGCGGGCCTCAAGATAGCCGTGTTCTTGCGTAATCACCGCGCCCATTTTCTCAAGGCCCTTGATGTGCAGGTCTATGGGACGGCCGCCGATGGCGCAGCCGCCGGGCATGGCCACCCGCGCCACGCCGGCACGAGCAATAAGCGGACCCAGGACGAGCGAGCTGGCGCGCATGGTCTTGACGATTTCGTAGC
>CAZPEZ010000196.1:0-4720 GCA_964585715.1 uncultured Occallatibacter sp. | reverse complement strand
ATCGACCCCGCGGAGGTGACGTAGCATCCGGCAGATTGCCAGACTGGCCTTTGACGAGCCAGAACTGAGTAATCCACTCCCACGGAGAGGACAACCGTTGGGGGCAATGAAGACCTCCGAATTTGGCGGGCATGGTCCCTGCGCGTCTTGGGAAAGAGCAGGAGACGCCGATCGTATCCTGACTTTTCGGCGCAGGCTGTTCAATATTGCTCACTTGGCGCAACTTCTGGCTGGACCGTGATTCGACCGGAGCCCAATCGGCGCGAGACTATCGGAGGAACGGAAGATAAGCACGTACATGCAAGCGATACTGCACATAGGATTCCGGAAACCGCTCTGTGAGCAGGCGCTCCTCAGCTGCCACGCGTATCTCCGTGCCGATGATGAAAAAGACTGTCCCGGCGATCCACATCGGCCACCAGGTGTAGGCCGCACCCATCGCCATCAACATGAGGAACATGGATGTGTAGATAGGGTGCCGCATGAAGCGGTACGGGCCGGTCTGGATCAGACTGTGATCCTCGCTCAGAGCCGCCTCATAGCGCCACTGCTTGCCCAGTTCGTGGGCGGCGGCCCATGCCAATGCAGCTGACAACGGCGCCAAGATCATCGACGTAATCAGCTCCGCGACGGACTTCTGAAATCCAACAGGCTTCACCCACATCCATACCAACGCAAAACCCACCGTGACCAAGCCGATGCCCCAGCGAGACGACGGAGCCCGCACCGTCTTCTTTTGTCCTTTCGCCTGCTGGCTGGGCTTGGCGAATGCGAGGCACCATACGATCCAGCACAAGAGAAGTTCGATCCACGCCGCAAGCTGGAGAACTGTCACTTGCATGATGGTGAGATTCTACCTTTGCCCCGCTCCAATTTTGCACCAAAACTGGTTATGTCCAAGTTGGGGGTGAATCGACCGGAACCGAGAAATCGAGCCTAAGTCTCGCGACAAGTTGCGTCGAATTCCGCAGCACTCCAGGCAGCATCGGCGTTTACGGTTACCTATCCAGATCAGCATCACGCAGTCTTTGTGCTTGAACCAGACGCATCGCCGCGCGAACCAAATCAGCATTGTCCCGCGCTGGTTGGCCGTCAGGAAGTATCGTGATGTCTTCCAAACCCGTGCGGATGCCGTGCCCTCTTTCGAGTGCGCGTTGATTGACTTTCCAGCACGCCATGCCGTAACCGTGGTGAACTTGCTCAAGCTTGATGCCCGCGCGCACCACAATGTCCTCCATAGCGGCAGCATCCTGATCTTCGTCCAGAGGCTCAATCAGGACGCGGCGACACCGGTCTGCCAATCCAGAACGCACGAAAGCTTTCGCGTCCTCAGCGGTCAACAATCCAGCCTCTATACCTACTCCTCGCGACAGCAGCAACTCGCATAGCTCAACAATTCCAGATTCTCCCTGATTTGCAGTCACGAGATCAGGCATTTCGGACCAAGCCTCAATCACACTGAAACGCTGTGCGGGATTCGCCACGATCGTTGCTGATGTTGTCAGAGAAATTGGAATTCCAGGGCAGGCGGCTTGAATCGCTTTCAGAACCTTGGCGCAGGCAACTCCGCCGAGCGTCTCACGACCTTCATCGTCAAAAGCATGAACATGCACTGATTGAGCGCCCTCATTCACTGCCTCACGCGCAGCAACCGCGATCGCATCCGAACTCCGAGGTGCTGATGGGTGCACTCGATCGCCATTCAGGGCGGCTTGCAGGAAAACGAAGGTTTGCACTTAATCTCCCTCGATCGCGATTAGCAAATCATACCGTTCACGCCCGGCGATCTTCAGATTCGTACTCATAAGTCAGCCAGTGTCAGCGGATTTCAACAGCGAGTTGGGAACGATGATCGCCGTTGCTTCGGCGTTTTCAGGGTACAAACCCGAATTCACTGCTGTGCAGGGCCAGCCCGCGATGACTACATTGGATCTGAGGTGTCTTATGGCCCAATCTGACAGCGGCATCGGCAATGTCACGACGAATAAGGGGCTCGTCGAAATGGCAATGGCGTATTCCCGCAGCCGTGTACTTTGCGCGGCTGCACGTCTCGGCGTTGCCGACGCACTTGGAGACGACGTGCGCAGCGTTGGCTTCCTGGCCGAAAATTGTCATGCAGATGCCAATGCGCTGTACCGCCTGCTTCGCGCTCTTGCCAGCGTCGGCGTAACGGAGGAGACGGCTCCCGAGCACTTTCGGCTGACTGAGTTCGGCAAACCGCTCCGCCGCGATGTGGCCCAGTCCGTCTGGCGGCGGTCGTTTTCTGGGCGGATCTGCTCGCCGATGAATGGTCCCTGCTTACCGACTGTATTCGGACGGGTAAGCGGGCCTCTCAGGTCCGCGATCCGAAGATACCTTCCCGGTGGTCGCAGGATGCCGAAGCTAATTCTATTTTTCGCGCGGTGATGGGTACGGCTCCGGCAGAAGATTACGCGCCGATCGCCAAGGCGTGGGATTTTTCCCGCGCGAATGTCGTTGCCGATCTCGGCGGCGGAGGCGGGTCGCTGATTCTTGCAGTGCTGGGACTCAACCCCCATCTGCGAGGCATGCTTGTGGATCTCGAGGCCAGCGTGGAGGCGGCGAAGGCGCGATTCGCGAAAGAAGATCCTAGCTCGCGTTGCGAATTGATTGCCTTAGATCTGACGCAGTCGGCCCCGCCGGGCGCCGATGTATACATGATCAAACATGTGCTGCACGGGCGTCAGGACGGAGATGCAGTTACAATCCTCAAAAACTGCCGCGCGGTCATTCCTCAGAACGGCAGTTTGTTGATTGTTGAATTCGTCCTTCCTGCGCTGGTCTCGCATGCAGATTCCCAACTGGAAGGGCACCTGATGAGCGACCTCAATATGCTTGCCGTTACCGGCGGCAAGGAACGCAGCGAGCGCGAATGGAGAAAGCTGCTTGAGGCAGCGGGCTTCATCCTAACCGGGGTATACCCGGTCGGAAGCGACAATCTGATGGTTCGGAACGTGGGGATACTCGAAGCAAAACCAACTTAGGAACAATCGATTCCAGCTCTGGCATTCAGCTGTTCCGGATACATGCCAGAGATCAGTAATGTGAAGTCGGCATCGCGACTGCGATCCTATGCCGGCAAGGCCGAAAGATAGGAGTCGGGAGGGCGTTTTCGCGTACAAATCCGATAAAGACCTCTGAAACAATGCTCGATGCGTGACTTGCCCTGTCGTCGGATAACATTCGAAAGGGTCTTTCTCGACGCACGCGGTAGTCTGTAATTCGCACCCGCGAGACATTGAGATTTTCCCAGAAATTCTCACACCTCCAACTCTGGAAGCTCATCGAAACAGAGGTAAACACTGAGTCTACCTACGGTCTGCTTGTTTGAATGACCGCAATTCCCAGGAGCAATTTGTCATGCGAGCAATGCGCGCCGAGGCCTTCACCGGCTACAGCGATCTAAAGTTGGTTCAAGTACCAAAGCCAATTCGAACGAATGGCAGAGTTCTGGTTCGAATAACCGCCGCCGGCGTGACCCCTTTGGATCACACGATTCTCTCCGGCGGCTTTCCGTTCGCCAAAGCTCCCTTGATTCTCGGCAACGAGGGGGCGGGGATAGTGGAGGAGCCGGGCGACTCGGGGTTTGCTGTTGGAGCGCGGGTGATGTTCTTCGGTCCCTATGGCGCTTTCGAAAATGGCACCTATTGCGAATGGATCGCGGCACGAGCTGAAGATCTCTGCCTGATTCCCGAAACCCTGGACGATGCTACCGCAGGTGGCGCCCCGGTTGCTTATCTCACCGCGCAGGCCACGCTCATGCAGGCAGGCTTTGAGGCTGGAAAGACGGTCCTCGCTCCTGGAATCGGCGGGTCGGTAGGAAACGCGGTGACGCAACTGGCCAGGGCGCAAGGTGCGAAGTTCGCTATTTCGACGACGACGAGTACGGCGAAGGCCGAGCAGGCGAAGACTTTAGGGTACGAGAACGTCATCGATCTCTCCAGTGAATCCCTTGCCGATGGCGTAAAACGGATCACGGGAGGGCCGGGCGTAGATATCGTTATCGAAAGTGTGGGCGGTTCGTTGACGGGCCAGGCACTCTCCGTACTTGCTCTCAATGGGGTGCTAATTACATTGGGATACTCTGCTGGCCGCACCGCGACGATCGACCTTACCGACCTGATATGGAAGCGTGCCCGGATGAGCGGTTTTTCGCTCTTCGCTCAGCCGGCGGACGTCATTGCGGAGGCGTGGGACAGAATAACTCCGCTGTTTACCTCGCAAAGAGCGAAGCCGGTGCTCGAAAGAGTCTATCCATTGGAAGAAGCGGCAGAGGCCATGCGGCATTTGATTGAAGAACGCCCATTCGGCCGGGTTGTGCTTACACAATAGTCCTCACACATCCTCACGCGGCCTGAGGCGGGCGATCCTCCCTGCGGTTGGAAGTTCCTTCATGGAGATACTGTTGCCCCGGTACTACTCAGTAAACAGTTCGAACAGGTTGTAACGGCGGCCCGTCATCCAGAGTCCTTCAGAAGGGTGGGCATCGATTGAAGCTGCAAGATTCTCGAGTACAAGTTGCAAGCCAGTCTAAAATAATTCTGCCTTTTGCAAGCCAGTCTAAGAAAGCTCTGCTCTCAGTCTAAAAAAGCGCTGTCCGAAACAGTCAAAAAACAGCGCTACAGTCTAAAAGAGCGCTTTTTCTTACACACACGACGGCGACGATCTGAAGAGTTAGAGTTTCGCCAAGGCGCGGATTTCA
>CAZPEZ010000195.1:0-4738 GCA_964585715.1 uncultured Occallatibacter sp. | reverse complement strand
TGTTGCTGGTCGTGGTGGCCTGGGTTGGCGCCTGGCGCACGCCGCTCACGAGGGCGAGCAGATCGGTGTAGTTTCGACTCACCAGCGGAAGCGCCGAGCTCTGATAGCCGGTAATGGTCTGCTCGCGCTGACTGTCCTCTGTGTCCACCGTCAGCGAGACGTCGCTGACTTCGACTGTGGTGGCTGCCTGACCGACTCTGAGAGTCAGGTCAATGTGTTGCCGTACGCCGACTGACACCAGAACGCCGTTGGCGACGGCAGTGCTGAACCCAGGGTGCTCGCAGGTTAATTTGTATGTCCCGGTTTGCAGGTTGGGGACTTCATACTCGCCGGAGCCACTTGAAACGCCGGTATAGGTAACGCCAGTTGCAACATTGACCGCGCTCACGGTTGCTCCGGGTATCACTGCTCCCGTGGAGTCCTGGATAACGCCGACTATGCTCCCGGTATCGTACTGAGCAAACGCAGCGCGTGATGAAAACATCGACAAGAGCGCGATTGCCAGAAGAAACCATTTGAAACGTCGATTCTCATATTTCGCCGCGGGGGCGACTCCGGCTCGATGGCCAACAGATCGGTTTAAGGAATTCATATTGCCTCCCAGTGTTCCTGTTTCAACTGCGGTTAAAATTCTTACCTGTTCGCCAGGGCTGTTGACTCATCACAGGCACAATCTTTGAAAAGGCCGATTGCTTAATTGAACTGGATGACAAAGCCAGGCTCCGACGACACACGTGTGTCATAGGAGAGAGAAATCCATTCAGCCCGCGATCGCGGACATATAACTGGAAAGGCTCCAGCCTCAAGCAGGAGCCTTGAGTCATTGAATTCGAGACGATTCAAAGCCATCCTTGGCCACTTCCATTAACATTCGAGGAATATAGCGTTAAAAGTCCGCCAAAGACAAAAATCCACCTCCAAACACGAGCCTCTCAACCGGCCCCGCGATGGGTCAGCCAGTTCAGGGAAGCTGTATTTGGCGGTGGATTTCTCTAAGTCTTTTTCCGCGAAAGGAAGCTAACAAAGGCGAAAGCATGGTGTCAAGGACAATCCGACGCTGGCGGGCCGCGCAGCGATTACGGAATTTCGGCGGGTCCGCTGAATCAACCGATGAGGGTTGTTGAGGCGGTCCAAGGTCGTTTCTGACTTTCGGCCACGCCGCGATGCGTGAGCGATCCCATCCAAGTGTTCAGGCCTTCAGCTAACCCTGCATCTTGCCGGAGTGCTTCGCGAGCACCAAAATTGGCCAAGCGCAGCAGATAAGGAAATGTTGAGTTGGTGAGCGCCAGCGTGGAAGTATGCGGCACCGCGCCCGGCATATTCGTGACGCAGTAGTGCACCACGCCATCGACCACAAAGCTGGGGTTGGAGTGCGAGGTGGGCCGCGCCGTCTCCACGCAACCGCCCTGGTCGATGGCCACATCGACAATGACAGCTCCCTTTTTCATTTGCGCTACCATGGCTCGCGTCACAAGCTTTGGCGCTGTGGCACCGGGAATCAGCACGCCGCCGATGACGAGATCCGCCTCGCGCGTGGCCTGGGCGATGTTGTAGCTGTTTGAGGCGAGAGTGTATAGGCGGCCACCGAAGATGTCGTCAAGCTCGCGCAGCCGGTTCAGGTTGACGTCGATGAGAGTGACTTTGGCACCGAAGCCCAGAGCGATGCGCGCGGCGTTGATGCCGACAATACCGCCGCCGAGAATGGTAACGTGCGCGGGAGGAACTCCGGGAACGCCGCCGAGCAGGATGCCGCGGCCTCCACGCTCTTTTTCGAGATAGCTCGCGCCGACCTGCACGCTCATGCGGCCCGCGACCTCGCTCATGGGCGTGAGGAGTGGCAGGGTTCCCTGCCGGTCGCGAACCGTCTCGTAGGCAATGCCGATGACCCTGGATTCGAGAAGCTTGTCAGTGAGCGCGGGGAGCGGCGCGAGGTGCAGGTAGGTGAAGAGAACCAAGCCTTCGCGGAAATAGACATACTCCGTCTCAATGGGTTCCTTGACCTTGACAACCATTTCGGACTTACCCCAGACGAAGCCAGCGTCGCCAACGATCTCGGCTCCGGCGTTCTGGTATTCCTCATCGGGAAATCCCGACTGCGCGCCAGCCTGTGTTTCGACGAGCACTTTATGGCCTGCGTTGGTGAGCACATGGACGCCGGCCGGCGTAACGCCGACCCGGGCTTCATTGTCCTTGATTTCTTTAGGAACGCCGACGATCATGGTTCGCTCCTTGCCTGGTTCGATGCACGTGAGACTTTTTCGGCTCCGGAAGCCGGCGTGTGCTAGGTCATCTGCTCGCGGCCCTGGCGCCACAAGTCGACGTTGCCCTCTTGCGCGTAACGGTCGATTTCCTTCAGTTCAGCGGCGGTGAACTTGAGCTTCTTCAGCGCATCGAGTGAGTCATCGAGCTGCTCGACGTTGCGCGCGCCGATGAGGGCCGAGGTAACGCGCTGGTCGCGGAGCACCCAGGCGATGGCCATTTGCGCGAGCGTCTGGCCGCGGCCGCGGGCGATTTCGTTGAGCGCGCGGACATTCTTCAGGTTCTTCTCGCTCAGGAATTCCTTCAGTAGCGAGGAGCCTGCGTTCCTGGCGCGCGAGTCAGTGGGCACGCCCTTGAGGTATTTGCTGGTGAGAAGGCCCTGGGCCAGCGGCGAGAAGGCAATGCAGCCCGCGCCGACTTCTTCGAGCGCATCGAGAAGATCCTTTTCAATCCAGCGATTCAGCATGGAGTACGAGGGTTGGTGGATGAGCAAAGGCACGCCGGCCTGCTTGAGGATCCTGGCAGCCTGACGGGTGCGCTCGGGACTGTAGGAGGAGATGCCGACGTACAGTGCCTTGCCCTGGTGAACCGCGGAGACCAGCGCGCCCATTGTCTCTTCGAGCGGAGTGTTTTTCCAGGGCCGATGCGCGTAGAAGATGTCAACGTAATCGAGGCCCATGCGCCGGAGGCTATCGTCGAGCGAGGCGAGCAGGTATTTGCGCGAAGCGCCGATGCCGTAAGGGCCTGGCCACATGTCGTAGCCAGCCTTGGACGAGATGACGAGCTCATTGCGCAGTCCGCTGACGTGTTTGCGCACGCCGAAGTCCTTGCGCAGCATGACGCCGAAGTTCTCTTCGGCTGAGCCGTAGGGAGGACCGTAGTTATTGGCAAGATCGAAGTGCGTGACGCCGCGATCGAAGGCACGGCGCACCATGGCGCGGCCAGTTTCAAAGACGTCGGCGCCGCCGAAGTTCTGCCACAGGCCGAGGGTGATGGCGGGCAGCACGAGACCGGAGTTGCCGCAGCGGCGGAAGTTGGCGTGGTCGTAGCGAGTGGGGGCGGGAACGTAGGCGGTTTCCATTTCTTAAATCCTAGAACATCCGCGCCCAGACGTCAGGGCCGCATCATTCTGCGTTGTCGATCTGGGCGCGCTGGAGTTTGTCGGAGTAATCCACGTAGACGGCTTTCCAGGTGGTGAAGAAGTCGAGTGCGCCGAGGCCTTCGCGGTGGCCGTTGCCGGTTTGCTTGACGCCGCCGAAGGGCAAGTGGACTTCAGCGCCGATGGTGGGTGCGTTGATGTAGGTGATGCCAGCCTCGAGGTCGCGCATTGCAGTAAAGGCGCGGTTCACGTCGCGGGTATAGAGAGAAGTCGACAGGCCGTAGTCGACCAAGTTAGCGATTTCGATGGCTTCTTCGAAGGTCGAGAACTCCATAACGCTAACGACGGGGCCGAAGACCTCTTCGCGGGCGATGCGCATGGAAGATGTGACGCCGGCGAGAACTGTGGGCTCGAAGAATGTGCCGTGTGCATATGCGCCTGAAGTGAGCGCGCGGCCGCCGCAGAGGAGCTTCGCCCCCTCGCGCAACGCAATCTCGACGTACTTCTGCGAGGTTTCGATCTGGTTGGCGTTGACTTGCGGACCAACTTCGACCGATTCGTCGAGGCCATTGCCGATCTTGAGTTTGCTGGCGCGGGCGACGAGTTTCTCGGTGAACTCGGCGGCGATTCCCTTCTGGAGCAAAATGCGGCTAGTGGCCGTGCATCGCTGACCTGTTGTGCCAAAAGCTCCCCAGAGCGCGCCGTCGAGGGCGAGGTCGAGATTCGCGTCGTCGAGAACGATCTGAGCGTTCTTGCCGCCCATCTCGAGCGAGACCTGCTTGAAGGTGGCGGCGGCGCGCTGGGCGACGAGCGACCCGACGGCGCTGGAACCCGTAAAGCTGATGGCGCGCACATCGGGATGCTCGACCAGCGCCGCGCCGGCGGTGGAACCGGTTCCGCAGACGATGTTGACTACGCCCGGCGGCAGGCCGGCGTCGATGAGAGCCTGGACGAGGTTGTAGGTAGAAAGCGGCGTGTCCGTGGCGGGCTTGATGACGCAGGTATTGCCGGCGACAAGCGCGGGAAAAAGCTTCCAACTGGGGATGGCCATGGGGAAGTTCCACGGCGTAATGAGGCCGACCACGCCCACGGGCATGCGGATAGACATGGCGAACTTGTTCTGGAGCTCGGAGGGCGTCGTGATGCCAAAGAGCCGACGGCCCTCGCCGGCCACGTAGAACGCCTCGTCGATAGCTTCCTGCACGTCGCCGCGGGTCTCAGCAAGCACTTTGCCCATCTCCCGGGTCATATCTCGCGCGTATTTCTCTTTGTTTTGGACGAGGACACTGCCGGCACGAAGCAGAATCTCGGCTCGCTTGGGCGCAGGAACCAGCCGCCAGGATGCGAAGGCTTTCTTTGCGGCGGCGACGGCCAGGGCCA
>CAZPEZ010000194.1:0-4812 GCA_964585715.1 uncultured Occallatibacter sp. | reverse complement strand
GCTGTTCTGCTGGACGAGGAATGCCGGATTGGAGCCGGGCAGGGGCGCATGCCAGGCGCCCCACTCATCCACACTTAATGTCACCTTCTTTTCAGGATCGTATTTGTCCATCACTGCTTCCTGCTTGCGCAGGAACTCGTCCATGAAGAGCGTCGATTTCAATGTCCTGACATAGTCGTCGAAGCCGAATTTATCTGATGGTGTCGAAGGTGGCCAGCCATTCGGGACCGTGTACCAGTGCAGGGAGACGCCGTTGACGTCCCAGGCCCAGGTGTGTTTCTTCCAGGCCTTCATCACGGCTTCGGTCCACTCGGTGTCAGGCGTGCCCGGCCCCACGGCGATCTTCAGCATCTGGTCCTTACCGCGCTGCGCGGGATTCATGTTGAGCACGAAGCGGCTGTACACCTTCATCAGGCTCACATAGTATTCGGGCGTCATCGCGCCGCCGCAGTCCCAACTCTCATTCCCGAGGCCTAGGAATCCAACTTTGTAGGGCTCGGAATGACCGTTGGCGGCTCGCTCCTTGGCAAGGGCTGTAGGTGCGGCGGCGGTCATGTACTCGAGCCACTCGCCCGCCTCCTGCGGCGTACCTGAGCCGAGGTTGATGGACACGTACGGCGTGCTGCCGATCTGCTGGATGAAATCCATAAACTCATCGGTGCCGAAGGCATTCGTATCGATGACGTCGCCCCATGCCGAGTTCACGGTGGCAGGGCGCTTGTCCACCGGGCCGATTCCCTTGCGCCAGTGATACTGGTCGGCGAAGCAGCCACCCGGCCAACGAACGTTCGGCACCTTGAGTTCCTTGAGTGCGTCCACTACGTCGTTGCGGACTCCGCGGGTATTCGGGATGGATGAATCGGGCCCGACCCAGATGCCTTCGTAGAGACCGTGACCGAGATTCTCAGCGAACTGGCCGAAGATGTTTCGATCGATCTTCGCACCGGGCTTCGACGCATCGATCGACAGATGAATGTTTTCGGCGGTCATCGAAGGCGCAACCGAAACCAGCGCAAGTAAACCAAGAAACACCAGAACGCGACGCGCCACAGATACCTCCATTGAGCCGCGGCAAACAAGGGTGCGACCGAAGCGCGCGACTGTTTTCAGAGCGGAATTCTCGGCCGCCGTTTTTCGTGTCCCGTTCCGGAATCCTCGAATATACAGAGGTTGAGCTACGGCGAACAAGAGGAAATAAATCGCTTTATTCTTCCCGGGGCGTGGGATTACTATGCCCATGGTCGAAGAGAGAGCCGGGCGACCCGGCTCCAAGAAACTCTGCCTCGAGATATGCCTCGCACGGAGGTGCAATATGAGACTGTTTGGAATCGCAATGCTATTGGCGGCAAGCTTCTGTTTGGCGCAGGATTCGGGCGACTTCAAGCCCGCAACGTCGAATGTTCTGGATGCGCAGTATCCGCGGGTAGACAGCAACTCGCGGGTTCAGATCCGGTTCAAGGCACCGGACGCAATCAAGGTCAGGATCAATTTCTGGAGCGGACCCAAGGCGGACATGGAGAAGCAGGCAGATGGATTCTGGACCTTTACCACGCCGTCCGTGGCTCCGGGGCTTCACTACTACACGCTGGTCGTGGATGGCGCGGAAGTAAGCGATCCGGGCAGCACTGCGTACTTTGGCGGGAGCAAGTGGGCCAGCGCGGTCGAGGTTCCCGAAGCCGGAGCGGACTATTACCTGCCGCAGGAGGTTCCGCACGGGCAGGTGCGCGAAGTCTGGTACCACTCGAGTGTGACGAACACGTGGCGGCACGCGCTGGTCTACCTGCCGCCGGACTACGATGCGCAGGCAAAGTCTCGATATCCGGTGCTTTATCTGCAGCACGGCGGGGGAGAGGACGAATCCGGATGGATCAGGCAGGGCAAAGCCAATTTCATTCTCGACAACCTGATTGCCAGCGGAAGCGCGAAGCCGATGATCATCGTGATGGCGAATGGCTATGCCAACCGCGCAGGGTATCAGGTTCCCGACATGACAGGAAAGCCGTTCGGTTCGCCGGAGTTCCTCAAGGTGATGCAGGAACGGATGGGCGCATTCGAAGACGACATGACGCAAGCGCTGATCCCGTTTGTCGACAGGACATTCCGAACAATTCCCGATCGCGATCACCGCGCCATGGCTGGGCTTTCGATGGGCGGCATGCAGACCTTTCAGGTGACATTCGATCATCTTGATCTCTTCTCGTACATTGGCGGATTCAGCGGAGCGGCCAACGTGTTTGCGATGGGCAATAACAAACTGGACACGAAGACGGCGTTCCATGGAGCGATGGCTGATCCGGCAGACTTTGCCAGGCGGGTGCACCTGCTGTGGATTGGCGTGGGTACCAACGAGCCTGAGCGAATGAAGTCTGGACTGGAGAATCTGCACGCGTCTTTTGATGAAGGGAAGATTCAGCACGTTTTTTACAAGTCGCCAGGCACCGATCACGAATGGCAGACATGGCGCCGCGACTTGAAGGATTTTGCACCGCGACTGTTCCAGGCGCCTAGTCACCCAGCCACTTCCCTGCCGTAGGCCGACGAAGTAAGACGCGGCGTTGGCCTGTGTTGGGTATTCAGATCCGCGCCATTGCTTAAAAGAAGACGAGCGAAAGTTCGTAAGCCCAGGTTCTAACTTGAGGGTTCACATGAGCAGATACATGATTCAGATCATCCAGGCACTTGGCCTGGGAACGGCAGCGCTTTTCTGTTTCTTTGACCTACAGACTGCGGTCGCCCAAAGTGCTGCAACACCTGCGTATCTGGACACCAATTTGACGCCTGAACAAAGGGCCGCCAACCTGGTGGGGCGAATGACCCTTGCGGAGAAAGCAACGCAGATGCAGAACAACTCCGCGGAAGTTCCTCGGCTCAATATTCCCGCTTACCAATGGTGGAGCGAGGCACTCCACGGGGTGATCAATGAGGGTGTAACCGAGTATCCCGAGCCCATCGGTCTTGCCGCCACGTTCGATGCGCCGGGAATTCACACCATGGCGGCCCAGATTGGGATTGAGGGACGCATCAAGCACGTGCAGAATGTGCGCGAAGGGCACACCGGCATCATGGGAGGACTCGATTTCTGGTCGCCGAATCTGAACATCTTTCGCGACCCGCGCTGGGGTCGCGGTCAGGAAACCTACGGCGAAGACCCGTTCCTCACCGGCCGCATGGGTGTCGCTTATGTGACCGGATTGCAGGGTAATGATCCGAAATACTATCTCGCCATTGCGACCCCGAAACACTACGCCGTTCACAGCGGCCCCGAGCCAACGCGTCACTTTGCCGATGTAGACGTGAGCAAGCACGATGAGGTCGATACCTACGAGCCCGCATTCCGCGCTGCCATCGTCGAAGGCAAAGCCGGCTCCGTGATGTGCGCGTACAACGCAATCAATGGCCAACCCGCATGCGCAAGCGAATACCTGCTTGAGGACCAATTGCGCGGCAAGTGGGGCTTTAAAGGGTATGTAGTTTCGGATTGCGACGCGGTTCGCGACGTGGCAGCCAATCATCGTTACCGCCCTACCCAGGCACAGGGCGCAGCGATTTCTGTAATCAGAGGCATGGACAACGAGTGCGTCACCTTTACCTCAAGATTTGGAGAGCCCGTCGAAAGGGCCTATGTCGATGCAGTGCAGCAGGGATATCTTCCTGAAAGCACTCTGGACACGGCGCTCATCCGCCTGTTCACCGCTCGCATCAAGCTCGGCATGTTCGATCCGCCGGATTCGGTTCCCTTCACCAAGATCGATGAAAAGGAGCTGGACAGCGCCGAACATCGCGCGTTCGCGCGCAAACTCGCGAATGAGTCTATGGTCCTGCTCAAGAACGACGGTTTGCTTCCCCTCAAGCCAGAAACCAAGAAGATCGCCGTCATCGGTCCGCTCGCCGACCAGACCAGGCCGCTGATCGGAAACTACGCCGGTCAGCCCACGCAAATCGTTTCCATTCTGGATGGCATTCGCGCTGAGTTCCCCAGCGCAGCCATCACGTTTGTCTCTGGAACCCAGTTCCTGCGCCCTGATGGAACAGCTGTGCCCGACAGCCTTCTTACTACTCCCGATGGAAAGCCCGGCCTAAAGGCCGACTACAACGAAGGAATGCGGCGGGGACCGTCGACTGCGGAAGCGAATAAAAAACCGCTCGTCAGCCGTACGGAAACCAATGTCAAGCTCACCGAAAATAACCTGCCGGCAGAAGTAGCCGGGAAGAAGGCATTTGGTGCACTGTGGTCAGGATTCCTGACACCCACCGAAACAGGAGACTACCTTCTCGGCATTCGCTGCGAAGGATTCGGAAGGCTTGCAGTTGATGGCAAGCAGGTAGCGACAGCGTTCGGTGGCGGCACTCGAGGACTCTCATCGGCCGTGGGGCGCGTCCATCTCGAGAAGGGACACAAGGTCGCGCTCGAGATCTCCTATGGAACCAGAAACAGCAAGCCCCATGCCGAACTAATCTGGGCTAGGTACA
This sequence comes from uncultured Occallatibacter sp., assembly GCA_964585715.1. Classification (GTDB taxonomy): domain Bacteria; phylum Acidobacteriota; class Terriglobia; order Terriglobales; family Acidobacteriaceae; genus Telmatobacter. The sequence goes on along the minus strand of CAZPEZ010000194.1, from coordinate 342 downwards.
ACGGCGCTCCTTCGCAGGAAGCCATTACCGCTGCAAAGAATGCCGATGCCGTGATTGCCGTTGTGGGCATAACAAGTCAGCTCGAAGGCGAAGAAATGCCGGTGAGTGAACCGGGATTTCTCGGCGGCGATCGCACAAGCATCGATCTTCCCCAGCCGGAAGAAGAACTGGTGGAAGCTGTGGCAGCCACCGGCAAGCCGCTCGCCGTGGTTCTCATGAATGGCAGTGCCCTGGCCGTGAACTGGATCAACGAGCATGCCAACGCTGTTCTCGACGCATGGTACCCCGGAGAAGAAGGCGGAGCGGCAGTTGCCGAAACGCTGAGCGGAAAGAATAATCCCG
>CAZPEZ010000193.1:0-4881 GCA_964585715.1 uncultured Occallatibacter sp. | reverse complement strand
CAGCCCCGTCGTCGCCCCGCCGTCATTGGCTCCAACAAAGTTGATGTTCTTGAGGTAGTAGTTGGTCTCATAGTGCGTCCCCAGCACGATCACGCCGTCCCTCTTACCTGGAAAGCGCACTATGAAGTTACGCATATTCACCGGCCCAATCGGCGTATCGGCGGTAAAAGCATCCTCCTCGAGTTGATCGTGCTGAAAGTGCGCGCGAAGAAACGCCTCTGCTTTCGCGTGTCCGGCGCCCGTAGGCCAACGCGGCCCAATGGCCACAAAATCACGCGCATACTCATAAGCCCGGCCACCGTTGAATCGTTGAGCATCCGCACCCAGCGCCACCAACAACGCCATCCCCGCCGCGAAGCACCAGCAACAGAAAAAGCGCCGTTCCCCATAAGAGCGCCGTGCCCCATCCATTTCGCGCCCTTTGCGAAATGGGTGGGAAACCGCAAATCTCCCAATCCAGAACACTACGAAGCAACCTCTTTCGCCTTCCGCCGATCCGGATGCACCCACCAGGCAACGCCGATCCCGATGACATATAGCGACAACATCGGGATGGCGTAAACGCACATCGTCCACGGATCGGGACTGGGACAAATGAAAGCCGCCACCAGAAATACCACCAGAATCGCGTAGCGGATGTTCTTCCACAGAAACCTGGGGCTGACGATGCCAAACATGGCCAGAAAAAAAATGAGAACCGGCAATTCGAAGCTGATTCCCAACCCCAAAATGATGGACAGAAAGAAACCTGTATAGTCCTCGATGGTCACCATCGGATTGAACTTACTGCCGAATCCAAAGATGAGAATTCGGAGGGCGCCGGGGAACACAAAGAAATAAGCGAAGCTGGCCCCGCCTAGAAACAGCCCCACCGTGGCCGCCATGAACGGCACCACGAATCGGCGCTCCTTCTGATAAAGACCGGGCGCAATGAACAACCACACCTGGTAGAGAATGAACGGCGAGGCCAGGATCGCGCCGCCGATCAGCGCCACCTGCAAATACAGGTTCATGGGGTCCATCGGGTGCGTGTAGTTCAGCTTGATGTGCATGTGGTCGAGCGGGGCCTGCACCAGGCCGTAAAGCGACTCACGGAAAAAGAACGCAACGAAGAATCCGACTGCGAGATACGCAGCCGAGTGAATGATGCGCCTGCGCAGCTCGTCGAGATGCTCCATCAGGCTCATGCCCGGCAGCTCTGCGCGCTGGGTCACCGCCTGCCGTGCCTTCCCGATCGCTTCCGAGGGATCAACCATTCGGTCTTACCACCTCGGCGTCCGCGGAATTCTCATCCTCCGTCGTGCTCGCCGTCTTCTCGCTCGTAGCACTTGTTGCCGTAGCCGATGCGCCATTGGAAGACTCAGCGGCTAGAGCCCGATCCGGTCGCTCAGACTGAACTGAGGGCAGACCCACCGGTTCCGCAGCCAGCGAGGAATCCGCAGCCGGCTCGGTCAAGTCCGCCGACTCCGACCCACGCGCAGCCGCCACCGGCTCTCCCGTGGCAGGAGGCAAAATCCGCGGCGCGGACTCTTCAGACCCCGTCGCCTCCGAAACTTTCACTTCGGCAACAGGCGGGTAAACCCCTTCGCCGGGATAAGGCGACTCCATGGCCTTCACAATCGCCGGCGTAGCCGACACCGACTCCTGCGCAAGCTGCTTCCGCTTTTCCTCTTCCTTCTTGCGTCGTTCGGCGTCTTCGGCAAGCCTCAATTCTTCTTCCATCTGAAATTTGAAGTCGTTGGAAGCCTTGCGGAACTCGAACATTAATTTGCCGATCTGGCGGCCAATCTGCGGCAACCGCCGCGGCCCAAACACCACCAGCGCCAGCACCATCAGGATCAGCGAATCAGCCATCCCCAGGCTGCCAAGTTCAATTGGTGGCGGAGTTCCCATGAAGGCTTATGATACCCGCCCGATCACCCCAACGACAAAGACCTCTCGTCGAGGACACCACCCAGCCACTCCGTTCACCTTCATCTTCGATCCAAGGCATAACCAGCCGCTATTTTCTGCAATCCCCCGCAACACCTGTGACAGATGCCGCAATTGTTCCACGTGGAACAATTTGTGACCCCTATTCGACAACCTTGAATTCCGTCTCCGCGTCCGCCAGCGAACTTCCCCCAACCCACACGTCATAGGTCGTCTGCTCCACAACTCGCTTCACCTCGACGTTGTAGAAACTCAGCTCGTCGAACCCCAACGGAAACGTCACATGCTTCGTCTCGCCCGGAGCTAATTGCACCCGTGTAAAGCCTTTTAGCTCGCGCACAGGCTGCTCCACGCTGGCCTCGGTGTTGCGAATATAAAGCTGCGCCACTTCAGTCCCCGCAACGCTGCCAGTATTGGTTACATCGACGCCGACTGTCGTGACCGGCGCGCGATTCGCCAGAACCTCCTGCAACGGAACCTCCGCGCGGCTAAGTGTCGGCTTCGAATAGCTGAACCGCGTGTAACTCAATCCCCACCCAAACGGGAACAGCGCCGAGTTCTGCTCATCCACATACCGCGACACATACTTCTCTACTGAATTGGTCGGCATGTGGGTCAGGTCGATATGCCCGGCGGGGCGTCCAGTGGGAAGCTGCGCATAATAGAGCGGTTCTTGCCCAACCGCGCGCGGAAAGCTCGACGGCAATTTGCCCGAAGGATTCACGTCGCCAAACAGCACATCGGCAACCGCGGGACCAGCTTCGATCCCAGGACTCCAAGCTTCAAGAATCGCCGGCACATGTTCCGCAGCCCATTTCAACTCCAGCGGCCGTCCCGCGAGCACCACAAGAATTACCGGCTTCCCAGTGGCGACAACAGCCTCCAGCAGCTTCTCCTGGTTGCCGGTAAACCCAAGATGAACGCGGCTTGCAGCTTCGCCTTCCATCCAATTCGCGGGCTCGCCCAGGGCCAGAATCGCAACATCGGCCTGCTTCGCCGCATCGACAGCCTCGGCGATGCTCTTCTCGTCGTCAGGAAGAGGCTGGTCTTGCTGGCCTGCAACTGATCCGCCGAACGTCACGGTCTGAAGTATCTTGGCGTCGTCGCCGGCAAGCAGTCCACAGCCGAGGGAGTATGTAAGCCGGTCGCCGAGCCGCCGGCTCAATTCTTGCTTGAGCGTGATTACATTTTTTGGATCGCCGGCGGACCAAGCGCCCAGCAGATCGCGCGCATCGTCAGCCAAAGGCCCAATCAAAGCAATCTTTTCAGCTTTGGCTGTAATAGGCAGCAACGCCCCAACGCCTTCAACCGGATCGTCTTTGAGCAGAACCATGGTCTCGTCCGCCACCTTGCGAGCCAAGGCGCGACGCTCCGGCGTGGCTTCATAAGCCGGACTGTCCGCAGTGTAGGGACGATCGAAAAGTCCCAGCGCAAACTTCACGCGCAAGACTCGGCGCACGGCTTCGTCGACGACGCTCTCGGGAATCTTGCCCGAGCGCACTTGCGAAGCAAACGTAGTTCCGAAGAGATTGCCCTCCATATCCATGTCGAGCCCGGCCTCGATTGCCTTGCGCGCCACGGTGGGCCCATCGCCAATGGAGTGATTCATCAGCTCTGCCACCGCGCCCCAATCGGATACCACGAATCCATCGAAGCCCCATTCCCTGCGCAGAATCTGCGTCAGTGTCAGTGGATCGGCCGTTGCCGGAATGCCATTGATGGAGTTGAAGGAGCTCATCACTGTGGCTACCCCGGCCTCGACCGCGGCGTGGTACGGCGGCAGATAGACTTGCCTGAGAGTCAGCTCGCTCATGTCGGTGGCATTGTAATCGCGGCCTGCAATGGCAGCGCCGTAAGCCGCGAAATGCTTCACGCACGCGGCCACGGAGTCAAGCTTAGTCAGATCGTCTTGCTGATAGCCCTTGACCCAGGCCCGCGCCATTGCTGAGCTGAGATAAGGATCTTCGCCGTTCGACTCGACGATGCGGCCCCAACGCGGATCGCGCGCAATGTCGACCATAGGCGAGAATACCCAGTCGATGCCGTCTGCGCGCGCTTCCACTGCTCCGGTGCGGGCCACTATCTCCCCCGCCTCAGGATCCCAGCTTGCTGCCACGGCAAGCGGGATTGGAAACGTAGTGTGATCGCCGTGAATTACATCGAGCCCGAAGATGATGGGAATATGCAGGCGCGATTTTTCAATCGCGATGTGCTGATAGTGATTCGTCTTCTCCGCGCCCACAACGTTGAGCATCGAGCCCACCTGGCCCTTGGCGACCAGATCGTCATAGGTGAGATTGGAGGCGGCGGGGCCAGTTGCGAATCCGGCTGAATACTGCACGAGCTGCCCGATCTTTTCTTCGAGCGTCATCTTCTTCAGCAGCGCATCGGCGCGCGCATTCACCTCTTTCGAAGCGAGTTGGGCATTGGGTACCGGATGCGATTGCGCGGCGGCAAGGAAAGGTTGAAGTGCAGCCAATACTAGGGGGCAAATCAGCGGGAGGGCTTTGCAGCTGAGAGCGATTCTCATAACCCCGCTATCATAAACCGCCTGTGTTTAGTGCGTCAGGTTCGCGCAGAGGTTAGATCCTGTGGAAGCCAGTATCCTGTCCCTGACAGTTCTCATCAAAAGATGCTAAAGGCCAAAAGCAGATTCTTCGGCTCACCACCCCCAAACTGAGAGACGTTTGGGGCCCCGTTCGCTCAGAATGACAGCCCGATATTGTTACGAACTTCTGGGACACCACACTAGACAGCCACGCAAAGAAGCCCACGCCGCAAACTGCGGCATGGGCTTCTTTCTTCGCTGACTCGCTAGCGTGCGCGCTAGCCGTTTGACTGCTCTTGCAGTTTGTTGAGCGTACGGTGCAGGTCCTTGTCGGTGCGGCGCTGCTCATCGATCTTGCCGATCGAGTGCATCACCGTAGTGTGGTGCTTGTTGCCGAACTG
>CAZPEZ010000192.1:0-4894 GCA_964585715.1 uncultured Occallatibacter sp. | reverse complement strand
GCGGGATCGACAACGGAGACCACCGCAGTCACGCTCACCGTGAATTAGGCCCATGCGTCTCGGCGACCGAGACCGCCGTCTCTTAACGCCCGTCAGACTTTTAACGCAAGGGAATCACGAAGCGCCTTGCGCTGTTTCTTCTTTTCGTACATCCGCGCATCCACTCGACGGATGAGTTCTTCGATAGAAACAGGTCCGAGAGCGGGACTGCAAACAAGCACGCCGACACTGACATGAATAGGAAAACCGCATTGGCGGATTCCACGGTCCACTAGTTTGGTTACGATCCGCCGCTCGATATTTCCCGCGACACTTTCGGGCATTGCGCAGAGAGCGGAAAACTCGTCTCCCCCCATGCGGCCCAGTACATCCGTTGGCCGGAAGCACTCTCGCATGGCTTCAGCCACGGCCTCCAATGCTCGATCGCCGGCCTGATGGCCGAGGGTATCGTTGATCTCCTTGAAGCGATCGAGATCGATATAGAAAAGCAAGAGCGTGCAGTCGGTGCGCAGCGCCGCTCGCCAAGTTCGCTTTGCGAGCAAGGAGAAACCACGCCGGTTCAATAAGCCGGTGAGAGGATCCTTCATCGCCAGGGCTCGCAGTTCTGACTGGGTCTGCAGTAGAAACGTAATGAGAATGAGGATGAGCAAGCCGAGCAGGCCGAGCGCAACCGACCAGGCTGCCGCCGCGCTCCGCCACCATGGCAAACGTTTGAGGATAGCAACGTCCGACGGCGAGCGCAGCAGGATCTCAAACGATCGCATATCTCGGACGTCATCGATCCGAGCGATGCAGATGCCGGTCACTCTTACGAGTGTGCCTGGATCGAAGTTAGGAAGCTGTCCAGCGCTACCCTGCAGCTTGGCGCGGAAGATGATGTTGCCCTCACGCAGAATCAATTGGTCCTGGAAGTCCTCCTGGGTTTCCTCGGCGACTTGCCCGTCCAACTGCACGAGTTGCGCATCATACGGCGCAGCCCAGAAGGTGCGCCCGCTGAGGACAATGATGTTTGCGGCAGACACCTGAACCGGTGCAACGGACTTGTCCTCGGCGACAACACGATAGATTGCATCATCCAAGATGGGCGCGTACTCCCCGGAAGCTGGATACCCGACAACATCGACGACGGAGCCGACAGCGGGAGAATTCTTTTGGCCTGATCGAACGGAGATGCCATTGGGCCCATCTTGAATGAACAGAGACTCGCCGGCCTTGGCATAGGTGACGGTTCCCCGCATCCTCACAGGGCCGTTGGCCTGAGTAGTTGCACTGAACTGGAAGATGCTGTCCAACGAGCGCAACGGCAGGTCAAACGGAGCTGAAGATGCCGGACGCAGAACCTCGAAATCGTCAAGGCTCGCCACAATGAGCCGAAGCCCGACAAATTGGCGCTTGTCGTTGAACGTAGTTCCACAGGCACCTCGCATCAAAACCGTCGAGCCCGGCAGCTGGTCCCATCCGCCTTTCGAATAATTGCCCACGAGGACGACAACCACCGCACCGGAATCGATTTCGGCGCGAACTACCAGCACAGGATGTCCCCATATGGTTTGGATCGATGCCGATCGCACTTGGGCGCGCAGAGCAATCCACTGACTGTCCTGCTGTCCTCCCATCAACTCCTCGGGGCTAAGAATGTGGGGCTGGGGCAGTTTTTCTTTACCGACAATTACGACTGTTCTCGCAATCACTACTGGCGCGAACAGCCCAGGGCCCGTCACTCCGTCGATTTCAACGCGCTGTCCTGCGTGCATCGGTGGAGCGGCATCATCGATTCGGTCGACGGAGATCCCGCCGCTTGCGTCCATGAAGAAAAACGAGTTCTTGAACGGACTTGGAACAGAGACCACGCCGACAAGGTGGACAGGGAGCCCTCGGCGGGCCTGGTCAACGCTCAGTGTCCGAACCTGGTTTGCCTGAGTCAAGCGGGGCAAGGCTTCAAGCCCTTGTGCGTGGGGTGAGCAGGCGGCAACAGACAGTAACAGTAAGATCGGCAGGGGAATTCGGCGCTTCACGTTGCCACAGCCCGCGTTCATTTGCATCACTTCAGCTCCGGGTCGCACATAAGGCGACAACTTGCGGAGCCCCTTCTTACAGAAACCAGGACAACGATTTAGCGCGCAATCTCCCGTAACTACGATGTTAAAGAATAACGAAGATCGGGAGAAGGATTCCTCCCGTGGTTTGCGTTACTAATGGGACCAATGTTGCGCCAGGCAAATTGGTGACTCTCTGGCATGTTCAGGGGAGCGGGAGCCTACCAATCCGGCCTCTCTCAACGTTTGGCTCCAGAGATGCCTGTTGGCGAATTGCCACCGAACGAGCTCTTCTTGGCTCTTCCTGGCTCTTCCGGGCCTCCAGCTCATGCCTCCAGGCGTGTGGTGCCGAGTGGCGAACCGAGATCGCCAATTCGTCGCGTTCACGATTGATATAGACAAGAGAGCACTCTGGGTATAGTGATTGGTTATTTAGCTGAGCCGCCAAGATCACATTTGTCCTTCATTTGGATCGCCTGGTCGGCGTGCCCGATGACGAGAGAGAAGCTCATCGCGACTGCAGTGAGTCCTTGCCGGGATTACTTCGCAGACTTTGCTTCGGCTTATAACGAGCATGTAGATTCACTTCTGCATCAACTCTTGCAGCGAACAACGGACGAAGACATCCGCGCGTTCGTCAATTCCTTTTACATTCAGCTCAGTAAGCGGCCGAAGAGCGCCGCGATTCTATCTCGATTGAGCCCGGAGGAACTGGAGAATCTCAAGGCCAGGCAATCTGAGCACCTGCTATTGCTCCTTTCCTCCGGCTCGACTCCGCAAAAGCATTACGAAAGAGCGCTTCACGTCGGTCGGGTCCATGAGATGGTGGGTGCAGGCCTGCCGATGCTCATGGAGGCCTATCATCTGTATCACAGCAGATTCGAGGCAATCCTCGACGCTGCGGCGCTGACAAGCGAAGAGCGCGACATCCTCATGGGCGCACTTCGTCAGCGAGCGCAACTCGATGTCGAGGCACAGATCGCCAGCCATGCGCAACTTGACATCGAAATCGGATTGCTTCAGGTCGCCCTGGACGAAGCCATTCAGAGGGCCAGCAATCTGGCCGATTTGTTGCGCGATAGTCTGCAGGCCCTGGCTGATCTGGATGGCATCTCGGCATGCCTCTTCTCGCGGCCTGATGCTCACGGCGTGATGCAAATCGAGGCTGAGGGCGGCGAGGAAGGTCGAAACTACGCTGAGTCTCTGAGGCTGAAGCGCGCCCCTTTGTTCGAGACCAACGCAGTTTCGAGCGCCGGAACTGGTCCATCCGGCCGGGCCTGGCGATCAGGACAAATCCAGGTCAACGATTCTTTTGCCGTCGAAGCAACGCTGCATCCATGGCGCCAAGAAGCCATCAAGCGCGGTTTTCGCTCATCGGTTGCGGTGCCTCTCCTCGATGAGTCGGGGCAGGAGTTTGCGATCTTAAGCCTCTACAGCAAGTGGCCCGGCTTTTTCAGCGCCGTCAACCGTGAAGCCATGCTTCGGCATATCCAGCAGACGATGAGTCACGCCATTTTGAGACTCGATCAAGCTTCCGTGATTCCTGTGGACCTGCGCCATGCCTACCGGCAGTCGCTTGAAAGTGGCGCGGTCGAGATGCTCTATCAGCCCATCGTGGATCTGCGCACTGGCAAACTCGATACGCTGGAGGCTCTGGCGCGGTTGCGTGGGGCCGATGGAGAACTAATAGCCCCCGCGGCTTTCCTGTCGGCTTTTGGCAGCTCGGGCCTGCTACGGCTGTTTCAGCTTGGTCTGGAACAAATTTGCCGAGACGTACAAGTGTGGCGAGAGCGGAGTGATTTCGATGTGCGCGTGTCGCTCAATCTTCCGCCTGACGGGCTTACCCAGGACGAGTACCGGGATACTGTCTTTGAGATGTTGTCGCAATGGAAGATGCCACCGAATCTGCTGACCTTGGAGATTCTGGAGACGAAGGAGTCCATAGACATCAGCAGAAGGGATGCTCGCCTTGCGGAATTCCAAAAGGCTGGGATCGAGATTGCACAGGATGACCTGGGGTCCGGACACAGTTCCCTGGTACGGATGGACCGCCTTGCGAGCGATCGCGTGAAGATCGATCAGGCGCTGGTCCGCGGTACTCTCAAGAGGCCGGTTCGCGCCCTGGAGTTCATTCACCACCTGACGTTGCTGGCTCAGGGCTTCGGCGCCAAAGTCACCGTTGAGGGTTTGGAAGATGAAGGGTTGATCGAGGCTGCCGCGATCCTGGGCGCCGATCATGGTCAGGGATATGGAATCGCGCGGCCAATGCCGACGCGGGAAGTCACGCCCTGGATGCAATCCTGGTCTTTTCCGATCGATTCAAGCGCACCCAGAACCGCCCTGGGCGCAATGGCGGGATATCTCCTCTGGGACCATAAGCTGGGAACCATCGCGGACTGGCCCGAGTTCATCGAGCAATTCATCAAGGAGCCGTGGCTCGTCCACCGCTACTTGAGTCGCGCGGGCAACTCCGACACGGAACTTTCGATGATGCTGGAGCGCACCCAGATCGTCGCCCTGAAGGGGCACGGAAGCGCAAAGTATATCCAGATGCGCAAGGAGCTCATTGATCGGCTCGGCGAGATCTGGTTGTCGGAAAGGCCAAATTGAGCCGCCAAAAGGTGTGGGGTTTGCGGACTTGCCTAAGCTCCTCGCTGCTGCGTTGACGATCGCCCGCCTTCGTTCACGGCGCTAAAACATACAAGGGCTGGACGCGACTAGACTAAGAGAGCCTTGGGTTGGCCTCTTGGGTTGAAGAAGGAGATCCGCTATCCGTGGATGCCTGCTAAGTCTTTCAATCTAAGATGGTAGGCACGACTGGACTCGAACCAGCGACCTCTTCCGTGTCAAGGAAGCGC
>CAZPEZ010000191.1:0-4910 GCA_964585715.1 uncultured Occallatibacter sp. | reverse complement strand
CAACCCGTCCACCGCTTTCGCGGGGTCTTCCTTTGTACCCACCGGCGGCGACGGCTGGGGCTCACTCATCTGCGACCGCACCTGGATGCCACCGCTCGCCATCACCGCAACTGCAAGAATCAGAGCACGAATGCGCATTGTCTATCCTCGATCCAAGTTTTCGTTTGAAGAGCGACCCCAGCTTACCAGACCTTCGTCGCCGCCGCTCGAAACCCGTGAAGGAGGTCTCCTGCTGCATTGAATACAGTCAACCCCCGCCTTTGTGGAAGCATTCCGGAGGAGCTTTGGCGGAGCACATGGCCGTGGAGCCGCCTGCTCGTCTACATGGTTTCCAACGCGTAATCAGCTTCGGAAGTCACTTTTCTAGGTAGCCGGGCTTACAGAGATGTGGTTCGGGCAGTTCAACGAGCGCATCGCCCTGAATGCGCAATATGACTGCAGGATTCCAGATCGTGCTCTTCATCGCTAGGTCGGAAGCAGTAGGAAGCGGAGCAACCGAGAACTGGGTGTTCTTCTATGCTTCGCTGCTCCGGGATGCTATCGTTCTCCTTCAGGTGAACCCATGGAAGAGCAGGTTCTTCCGACGCTCCGCGACCAGGTTGGCCCCATCATGCTCGGGACCGTGTTTCTGTTCGTCGGCGTGGTTGCGTGCGCTCTTTCCTCTATCCGGGGCCGCAAAGAAAAGGGCATTCTCCTGTGGTTTGGCCTGCTGAACATTATGTGGGGAGCTCGCATTCTGGCCTATGCGCCGGCAGCGTTCAGCATGCTCCCGCTCACCTGGTGGACCAGCCGCCTCGATGCTATTGCGATTCTCTCCTACGTGACCGTGGTTCCCGCGCTGCTTTTCTTTCTGGAAATGAGTCGCGGAATTCTGCGCCGACTCCTGCAAATCATGTTTCTCGCGGATTTGGTGATCTGCCTGGCGGGAATTTATTCCGTCCTTTTTACCGAATCACCTTATCGATGCATCCTTTTCAGCAATGTCATTGTCATCGCGCTGGTTCTGATCATCGCGGCGGTCATCTGGGTTCCGTCCCTGTCCGAGAGATTTGGGTTCCCGCGCCATTGGGTTTCCCAGCTCGGCCTGCTGGGTTCAGGACTCGCGGCCCTCTATGCCAATCTCAGGGGGTTCTTCGGCCTTCCCGAGTATCAAATACTCGAGCCGGTGGCCTTTGCCGTGTTGATCTTCTCACTTGGATATGTCGTGGCAGAGAGGATCTTCAGCGATGGGCGCCGCCTAATCGCCATTGAAAACGAGCTTGCCATCGCGCGGGAGATCCAAACATCCATTCTGCCCACTGGCGTTCCGGAGACCACAAGCCTCCTAATCAGCGCTGCCTACTGCCCGATGACTGCGGTTGCCGGTGACTTCTATGAATTCATCCCAGTCGACGAGCACCGGGTAGGCTTCCTGGTGGCCGACGTCTCAGGGCACGGCGTTCCCGCTGCACTTATCGCTGCCATGATCAAAGTGGCGATGCAGTCGCTGGTGTACTGCGCACATAAGCCGGGCGAGGTGCTGGGCGGTTTGAACCGCATCCTCTCCGGTCAACTGCGGTCTCAGCTCGTCTCCGCCGCCTATCTATGGCTGGACTTGGAACATGGCAGCGCGCTGTACTCGGCTGCCGGCCATCCGCCCCTAATCCGTTGGCGGCAGGGCAGGCTGGAGCGTATCGAAAGCAATGGCATCCTGATTGGAGTCATGCCGGATGTCGACTATCCAGTTTGCGAGGTCCTTTTCGACCCTGGAGACAGATTTCTGTTGTACACGGATGGCATTATTGAACCTGAGAATGCCTCGGGCGATTCATTTGGCGACCGGGAGTTTGAAGATACGGTGCGACGGAATCAGTCGCGATCGCCTTCGGATCTGTCGGAGGACTTGCTTACGGGCGTCCGCCGCTGGCAACCTGCATCAGTGACTCAGCAGGATGACATCACGCTCATTGTCATCGATATCGCCCAGTCCCCGCAGGCTGCCCAACCCGAGATCTTGGAAACCATCCAGGCGTCGTTCTGACGATAGTCAGTTTGTTTCCGCCGACCGCGAATTCTCGGTTAATGGGACGCGAGCCACATGTCTGTATAGTAGGCTGTTCGTCGACTTGAACTTGGGTTGGGCCGGTAGGGCAGTCAAATCTACTCTACGAGCAAGCCGGTTTTACGCCAGTGTGGACTGGATTTGTAAACACTGGGCGACATTTGGGGAGTAATGCCGGGGAAACGGTGACAGCGTTTCGGGTAGCGCATAAGTGGTAATTGAAGGGTAGCGGGTGACACATCCGGAACTCGGAATCCCAGCCCGAACATCTAGATGAGTGCCTCGGCGATTATTCGCCATCGAGATTCAAGCATGCCTGTCGAAGCGATTTTGGGTTAACTGGCTTGCGATTGCAAATGATTAACTGGAGATCGTGAACGGTGGCCCTACGATCTCGATTCCATGTTGTCGCGCTAGTTCCATCTGGTGCTTGTCGTTTGGGTCGGTGTAAGTGTGCGGTGCGCGTATTTGGTTCACAATCCGGAACCACGCTTCCATCTTGTTGGCTGGAGCAAACGAAACAAGAAGGCGTCCCTGGTCGCCGACGAACGCCCATGCATGCGGGATTTTGCGCGGCATGAGCAGGGAATCTCCGGGGCCAAGTTCGAAACGTTCCTGGAGGATAGTGGGCAACTCGTCAATTACCCACAACGGTGCAGTTTCCGGTTGAGCGGTGATACGAGCGGAACTCGGCAGACTAGAGAAATGATCAAAATGAAAGGACGAGAGGAGGCCTACGGTGACAGCAATGGTGGCGACGGAGAGCTTGGGTCATTGCGATCTCACGCTTCATTTCTCAACTAGCCTCAAGTCCCGTTCCATGAGCGTAAACTCTCACCGGGTGGTCAAACTGCTGAAAGCGTGTGGCCGACTCGCCGTACGTCGGAAACCATTTCGGGTTTGAAGATCCTGAAGCCGTTTCGGCCCCGAGCCTTTGCTTGATACATTGCCGCATCTGCGTTCCGCAACAGTTCGTCGGCGCGGATATCGTTGTTCGGAAAAGTACACACACCCACGCTGACCGATATCGAAATCTGATGGTTCGCTGGGTCAAACGGCGCGGACAGACACGAAACAATCTTTAGCGCGATCGATTCGGCATCTTCCGGGGAATGCAGATCCTCGAGAAGAACAATGAATTCGTCGCCGCCAATACGCGCCACCGTATCGGTCTTGCGCACGAGGGTGACCAGGCGTTCCGCGACCCAGCAGAGCAGCTGATCGCCGGCAAGATGACCCAGCGAATCATTCACTTCCTTGAATCGATCCAGATCCACCATCAAGATGGCCAAGACAGAATTGAATCGCCTGACCCTCTCCAGCGCCATCTGCAGCCGGTCATTGAGAAGAGTGCGGTTGGGGAGATGCGTCAATTCGTCGTGTTCAGCCATATGGCGCAGGCGCTCCTCGCTTCGGCGAATCACCTCTGTTTGTTGCTCCACTCTTCGGCGCAGCAAAACGATCCAAAAGAAGGCGGCAACGGCGATGGCTGCGACAGCGACCAGCGTGAGCACCGCGCGAGCCGGCGTCCACCAGGAAGGTGCCTGCAAGACGACTATGTCGGCAGGTGAGCGGAGCAGGAGCCGCACCGACTTTGTTCGGACGGCGCCTTCCTGTAACGTCGTGTTCTGGGCGTCAACCTGCACCGAGCAGATGCCTGTTACGCTCAGCAAACTTCCCTCCTTCCAGGGACCAATTCCCGTGGCAACGGGACTAGGCGGCAGAATCACGGAAAACAGAGAGCTCCCATTCCGCAGAAAGAGGGTGCGATTGCTGGTGGCCCGGTCCTCGCCAAGAAGGATCCCATCGACGGTGACCAGTTCACCGTCTGTGTCCTCTGTAAGCGCCTGCAGGGCCGTCATCTTCTTCGCTAACGGCAACCTGCCACCGCTGGCAGGCCGAAAAGTCACGTTCTCCAGTGTTGCCTGGTAGTCACTCGCAGCTGGAAAACCGACGAGGTCCACCAGATCTCCCACATTCACCTGGATCGATTGTGTGGCCTGCATGCAAAGGCCACTGTTTGCTTGCTGAATACACAGGATTTGTCCTGGCCACTGCAGTGTGGTTGTGCCCTGTACGTGCACCCGGTGGTGAAACTGAACATTCGGGCTATATCGCAGCAGGTCGGGTATCGGTACGACCGGCAACGCGAATGGATCCACGGGCGGGGCCTGGATCACTTTGACTTCGTCGAGGCCGGGAAAAAACAAATGAGCGCCGACCATCTGGCGGCGCCGGTTAAAGACCGGAGCCGCGTTGGCGTGCAGACTGATCAGAGAATCGACGAGTTGCTCGTAATTCCTGCCTGTTTCGCGGAGAGTTGTCGCACTAATAGGTCCACCGAACGTAGCAATATCGAGAACTACGTTTCTAGGCGTCATACGCACCGCGTGGACCAGCCCCTCCACCGCGACCCATTGCCCGTCTTCTTCTGGGGAGAGCAGTTGCGCCCTCGTCACTCCAGGAGCCGCAGGTGGTACATGTGACTGGCCGAGGACCCGCACTTGAGGACGCTGCACAATCGGCGCATAGTCTCCGGAACCGCTGACGCCGGTCACCTCCACCAGAGTGCCGGCAGTGAGAGGGAGCACGGGAAGTGAAGGTAGGCTCACAAAGATGCTGCCTGTCGCATCGTGGACGAAAAGGGCAGCGTGCCGGGCATCGATATACGGATCGTAATACGTGACCACAGCGCGCAGGCGGACCTGATGCTCTTGTGCCGCATCTTGGGGGGTGAGGCTGTGTACCTCATGCGCTGTAGTGAGGGTGGGCAGTAGTTTCGCGGGGCTCTTCTGATTCAGAGCTGGGGCTGCGGCATTCACTAGGTGGGACCCACATACAACTGCGAGGGCCATTGTCCACAACCGAT
>CAZPEZ010000190.1:0-4921 GCA_964585715.1 uncultured Occallatibacter sp. | reverse complement strand
CGCCCATTTGAAGAACGGCGGCGGTGTGATTGCCGGTCGGGTTCAGCGCGATGGCTTTGGCACGGGTCGTGGTGCCGAGGTTGACCTGCTTGCCGGTGGGGGTGAGGATTGTGCCGTCACTGGCGACGAAAGTGCCGTTTGTTTGCGGGCCGACTGTATACGTTGGGAACGGTACGGACTGTGCAAGCGCCGGAATGCTCAACGCCGTGGCCACCACGCCGGCAAGCAGACGAAGATGGTCGATTCGGGAACTATTGCGAGACGTTTTTCGGAACATCTGTGATTCTCCTCTTTTTGGTTTCTTCCACTGCGCGACCCGGTACTGGCCATGCAACTGGGGTTCCGTTTCTTGAAGCGGCCCTGAGTTGCCTTCGACATGCCGGCAAATTGAGCCCCGAGAACTTGACGTGAGCAGGCTGATGCTTCTCTTCGATTGCAGGACGAAGCGCAGCGGTGAGCCGCGCCAACGGGCTAAGTGTAGGAGTGCGAAAAGGACGCCAGCATGACACGAGAATTACATTTTTGTAATCCGCAGATGTCTTGTCATGCGCTTCGTAATCCAGGCTCGCGGACTAGCTTCTTATCTTTTCGTCGAATCAAGAAAACTCATCGGTCTGATTGATTCGCCGCGCGATTCACAGCCAGTTCCGGATGAAAGCGATATTTGATCGAACGTTAACTAAGACGTGATCTAAAAGACGAGCACTTCGGATTACAAGAATGTCATTCGTCAGATTCGAGGTCTCCTTCGAAGATCGAGCCGAGGCGTGAACGTCACTGAACACGATCGAACCCTGCGCACACACAACGTTTGAAAGCCCTTTGCGGGAAAGGCCAACACGGTCCTCCGACTGCAGTTGGAAACGAGAACGCGTGTTTCCAACTGCCACAACCTGAAACTCCGAATTGCATTTGCGGCGCGCGCAACGAGCGGCGGCATGACGCAAAACCTTCGTATTCGCTCGGGTATCCGTTGTTTTCATTTTGGGAGAGCCATGCATCACAGGAAGAAGCAAAGCCCATTCGCCGAAAGTTCTGCCACGATTCGACGCCTTCGCGTTTCCATCGCATCCAGTGCGTTGTTTCTCTTTGCCGCGATCTCCTTCGCGCAGGTGGACCGCAGCGGGTTGACCGGCACGGTCACCGATGCCTCGGACCGCCTGCTGCCGCAGGCGCATATCCTAGTGGTCGAAAACGCGACCGGTCTGCGCCGCGAAGCCGTTTCGGACAAGAGTGGCAACTACAACATTCCCCAATTACCGGTGGGCATTTATACGGTCGCCTTCGAGCGCCAGGGCTTCAAGAAGCTCGAGTTTGTTGATGTGGAGCAGTTGATAGGCAGGACACGCACCCTCGATGCGACCCTGCAGGTCGCAGGCAGCGAGGAGCGCATCAACATCTCGTCGGCTTCAGCGCTGATGGACCGCAACACCAGCGCTGTGACGGGCCTGATCGAGAAAACACAGGCCGAAGAACTGCCGTTGAACGGCCGCGACTGGTCCGCGCTGACGGCCTTCGTTCCCGGCGCCATCGACACTGGCGGCAGCAACCAGCGGTCAGTCCGATTCGCCGGACGGGGCCTCGACGACAGCAACTTCACCTATGACGGCGTTGACGCGACCAACGTCGTGAATCAGACGCAGCGCGCCTGGGTGCGGCTCGCCATCCCGCTGGACGCGATTCAGGAGTTTCGCGTCGATACGCTGTTGGCAACTGCTGAGGAAGGCGCGACGGGCGGCGCTCAACTGGACGTTAGCTCGCCTTCGGGTACAAACCGCTTCCACGGACGCCTATTTGAGTACCTGCGCAACGACGTTTTCGACGCGCCCGAGCCCTCTTGGGCCTCCAATGGCGAAGCGCAACAGCCACTTCGTTTGAATCAATTCGGCGGATCGCTGGGCGGACCAATCGTGCAAGACAAGACCTACTTCTTGCTCGCTTCTGAAGCCTACCGGCAAGACTGGGGCTATCCGGTGAGCGGCGACGTGCCGAGCGCGGAGCTCATTGCGAAAGTTCCGAGCTCATCGCCCGTCTATGGGATCATGAACGCCTTCCCCGGCGCAGGTCCAAAGACAATTCTGACGCCGTGGACGCCAGCCAGCGATCCGGGAGACCCGGACTACGCGGATTATGATCTGCTGACCTGCTCATGCACGCAGGTGGTCAACGAGAACTCGGAGATGCTGCGCCTTGATCAGCGTTTTTCAGCCAGGACAAGCGGCTTCATGCGCTTCAATTACGACCGATCCGTCGACACGCAGCCGCTTTCGGCTGCTGCGACGGACCTGCAGCAGAGGGTGTCCACGCCTGTCAATGGAGCGCTCGAGTTGTTGCATATTTTCAATCCTCACCTCGTGAATGATGTCAAGTTTGGATTCAATCGCGCTACATCCAACAGCTACAACTACAGTAAGATCGGCGCCGACTACCAGATTGCGATTTCTACGGGCCCTGGGCCCGGATTTGTCACCCAGAACTACCACTACAACAGCATCTACGTGGGCAATACATTTTCAGGGATCGACAACCTGACCTGGAGTCATGGACGGCAAACCTTCAAATTCGGAGAGGAGATCCGTCACATTCAATTGAACCAGGAATACGGGGAACACGGAAAAGTTACATTTTTCACGGTGGAGCAACTGGCAGCGAATCAGGTGAAGAGCGCAAGTCTGACTGGTGCTCTGCCGGTCAACCACCTGCGCAAGAACGATATCGCCGGCTACGTCCAGGACGAATTCAAGTGGCGGCCCGATTTAACCCTGAACCTCGGCGCGCGCTACACCGTCTTCCAGATCTTCGACGAGGCGAACGGGTTGGCCAACCCCTTCGATTTCTCGACCTGCGGGTCTCAGGGATTCTGCGGCGTGGGCGCCAGCTTCGGCCAGCAAAACTACGGCGATATCGATCCGCGCGTAGGTCTGACCTGGTCGACTGACAAGGGTGGAAAGACTGTTGTTCGCGCGGGATTCGGAACCTACCACGAAGATGGCCAGCTGGACGATCAGAACCTGCCCGCCAAAAACGAGGTGCCCTCCTACTCGGTGAAAACCTCGAAGAGCCTGCAGGTGACCTATCCGGTCGACTCGTATTTTACCGGCCCCGGAACCCTCTCGCCGAATGCCGAACAACGGGACCGCAAGGACTCGTATGTTGAGCAGTGGGACCTCTCCGTGCAGCAGGAGTTGCATGCGAACTTCGTGAGCACGATCTCCTACCTGGGAAGTCATGGCGTGCATCTGCTCGATACGAACGTGGTGAACCTGATCGATCCGACGACTGGCGTCGCGCAATATACAGCCTTTGCGCCCGCCATCGGCTGGCGCGGCTCAGTCGGCATGAGCTCGTACAACGGTCTCTCCGTGGCGTTGCGGCGGCCGTTCTCGAACGGGCTCCTGGTGACGGCAAATTACATGTGGTCGCACGAGATCGACAACGGCTCCAACGGCAGCGGCGATGGCGACGAGATTTCCCCGCAGAATCCGTTTTGCCTGTCCTGCGATCGCGCCAGTGGCGCGTGGGACGCCACCCATGTGGTCAATGGCAACGCCGTCTATCAGCTCCCTTTCGGCCGCGGTAAACCAATGCTGAATCAAGGCGGGATTGCCAGCGCCCTTGCGAGCAACTGGGAGATGACCACGACGGCTCTAGCTCGCACCGGCTTTCCGGTGAATGTGTTGATGCCCTCGAGCTACGTCGCGCCGGATGGGGCGACCGGCACGGAGCGTCCCGACCTGGTTCCGGGCGTTTCTCTCACCCCGCCAAGGGGAAAGAGCGTCGCCGAGTGGATCAATCCAGCGGCGTTTGCCACGCCGGCCGGAGAATTCGGCACGGCGCCGCGCAACCTGCTTCGTGGGCCGGGCACCTGGCAGATCGATATGGGCGCCGCCAAGACGATCTCGCTAGGAGAGCGTGGGCGGATTGAATTCCGCTCGGAGTTCTACAACATTCTGAATCACCCTCAATTAGGTCAGCCGCAGTCGACGTTCAACCCTTCGAACGCAAGCGGGTTCGGCAGCATCATCAATACGGTGAACTTGAACACGGCCATCGTATCGCCCATCACGCCTGTGGGTTCGGGAACGCCACGCGAGATGCAGTTCGCATTGCGGTTTGAGTTCTGATGCCCATGGTCCGCTGCGCAGTAACCGTGGCCGCGTTGAGGATTGATCGAAACTGCGAATAAAAAGGAGCCTGTATCGTGCTTCGCTCTGCGCGGCTTTTCCTGGGCATCCCTGCTGCTTCCAACGAGGATCAGCGAGCGCCCGAAGGGCGACAAGCAAATCCGGATTCTATAGAGGCGCATGACAAATGAAGATTCTGGTTATCGAAGACGAAGTCAAGACCGCCAAGTTTCTCAAGAAAGGCCTCATCGAAGCCGGTTACGTCACCGACATAGCCACTGACGGCCTGGAAGCCCTGCATCTGGCGCAGGAAATCGATTTCGACCTGATCATTCTCGACGTGATGCTTCCGGTGCTGGACGGATGGCAGGTGCTTGCGCGACTGCGCGAGACCGAACGGAAGCCGCTGGTCCTGATGCTCTCGGCGCGCGACGCCGTGCACGAGCGCGTGCGTGGGTTCGAGTTGGGCGCCGACGACTACCTGGTAAAGCCGTTTGCATTCTCCGAACTCCTGGCCCGAGTTCGCTCGCTGTTGCGCCGCTCAACGCCGCGCCCGCAGGAGACCTTGCGCGTGGCCGACCTCGAGATCGATCTTCTACGGCAGCGCGCGACGCGCGCCGGCCAGCGGCTCGACCTCACTTCGAAGGAGTTCCTGTTGCTGACCCTGCTCGCGCGTCGCGCCGGCGAAGTGCTGTCGCGCACACTGATCGCCGAGTCGGTCTGGGATATGAACTTCGACAGCGATACGAATGTCGTGGATGTGAATGTGCGCAGGTTGCGCAGCAAGATGGACGATC
>CAZPEZ010000189.1:0-4952 GCA_964585715.1 uncultured Occallatibacter sp. | reverse complement strand
GAAGAAGAGCTGATTGCCGTCGAGATCGTCGACCACCAGAAGTCGATAGCCCCATAGACCCTCCTTGACTGGAGCACCCTTGGCCACGAGTTCCGCATGCAGCGCGTCCAACGCAGCAACCTGCGCCTCCGGCTCCGCGTTCAAAGAAATGAACATCACCCCCTTGCCAACATTCTCCGGGGCGAGATTGTTGGCGAGGATGAGAGCGCAGCCCTGCCTGTCGACTTGCGCGACTCGCCCTCTGCCTTCCTCGTCGTAGCGCCAGGGGCTCGTGAAGCCAAGCAGGTCTACGTAAAAGCGAATCGAAGTATCGACGTCCTTGACGTGCAGGACGGGGCGCGCAAACCAGTCAGTCATAGGCCGGCATCCTCAGTAATGACCTTATTCTCACACCATCTCCAGCGCCAGCAGATTCCAGTCCATGAACCCCGCGTGGCTCAGCGCCTCGCCCGTATCGGGATGATAGTACTCATGCAGCGAGCCATTCTTTTTCAGGTCCATGCCCAGCAGCGCGATCGTCTTGTCCGCGAGCTCCGCTGCTTCTCTCTCGAAGCCATACTTCCGCAGTCCCCTCCACGCAAAATAGTTCACGATCGTCCACACCGGCCCCAGCCAGTTGCTCGGGTTCGAGCTGAACGCAAGCGAATACATCGACTCCCGCGCCGACAAAGACCGCACACCCCACCGCGCGTTCAAGCGATCGTCGGCTTGGTAGTTGACCCGCACCATCTCTCGCGCCTGCTCCTTCGTGGCGATCCCGCACCACAACGGGAGAAACCCGGTGAACACCTGAATGCGCATCGGCAGACACTTCCACGACATGCCCATCCCGCGTGGCACCGTCGGAATCAGCTCGGCCCGCCTGTCCACGCATTGCACGTCCACGGTGTAGTAGTAGCTGTCTCGCCCGTCCCAGCAATACTTCTGAATGTTCAGCGCCAGCGTCTCCGCCTGCGCCTGCAGACGCTCCTGATCCTGCGTTCTCCCGAGCCGTCGCGCCAGTTCCGCCGACGCCCGCAGATCCTCATGGAAAAGACAATTCAGCAGCAGATTGGCCGACGAAAAAAATGGCCGCCCGAACGTCGTTGGGTCGTTGTCGTTGCCGATTGCCACATCGTCTCCCCACACCAGCAGCCCGGTGGGCGACGCATTGTGCCGCATCCACGCATCGTAGAAGCGCCGCAGCGTGTCGAAATGCGGCCCAAGCCAGCTCGTCTCTCCTCGCTGATCCGCCGCGAGCAGCCCGATCTGCCCTAACACCGGCTTTGCCTGATTTCTCGAAGTCGCACTCGTCGCCAGCATGCGAAATGGATCGGCATCCGTCGCTGTCATCATGATCGGAATCTGTCCGTCCGCCGAGGCATGTTCGAGAAAGTTCAGCAGGCTCCCTTCAACATGCGTGCACAGCTTCTCCTTCAACGCCTCATCGCGCCGCAGCGCTGCCAGACGAAACAATCCCTGGCTCGTCCACAGCGTGTCCCAATCCCACAGATTCGTCGAATAAGTTTTGCCGGGCAGTGCCGGCGCCACACTCGGGTGCTTCAGGATGCCGTCCGCCGGCCGTAGAAGCTCTGGCGCCTTCTCGCCGAAATAATCGAGAAGCGCCTCCACAAAACCATGTCGCTCCGCCGGAGAGAGTGCCGCGGCGTTTCCCGCGTGCACCTCCTGCCGCTCCGCGCTCGCCGTCCGCATCAGCGCCGCCGCACCTGATGCCGTGAGCGCTGCAATCGCCTGACGTCTTGAGATGTCGATCATGCGCGTCCCCTGTCCGCTTCCCTCTGCGTGCTCTCGCCTAATGCCCGTGGGCATCGGTCGGCGCCGACATCCCGGAGATGATCTGCCAGGAATCCGCCCCATCCCCGCGCAGCCACGTGTGAATCACGCGGATCGTCGATGTCCGGTCCGTGCCGCGCGCATCCACCCACGTCTGCCGCACCCGATACGTCGTCGTCGCCACCTTCCCCGTGACCTGGATCGCAAGCCGTTCAAGCGCGTACGACTTGAGCGTCTCACCTTTCTGCGTGTGCGCAACAATCCAGTCGGGGATGTGGTCCTTCCTTAAAGGCTCAGCACTCACCGCCGGCCATCCAAGAAAATCGGCGTGCCACTGCGACAGGTAACCGCGGAGATCGTTGCTCTGCACGTAGTGCCAATACGATTCTTCCATCGCCCACACCTTCGCAACTTCCGAAGGCGGCGGCGTGGCGTGCAGCGTTGCAGTGAGAAACACAACAGTGGCGAAGCCGCAGACAGTTCTGAACAGGTTGTCGGGCATGCGGCAGAGTATAGCTGCCTGCTTTAGCTCTGGATAGCCTTTCGCGCTGTCCTCGATGGCGCGATCTCCAGCTTGTCCAGCAGTGCAGCTTGCCGCAAAAGCGCCCTATGCTGCCGAATTCATGCACATTTCAACTCCCGATGGCCCTGTGAATCCTCGAAATGTTCATCGTTTTTTAGCCCTTGCGCGTGCGCTTTCCTCCATCCCGTCGTGTAGTATTACTTCATTGCTAATAATGCAAAGCTAAACTGTCATCCGGCATCGCTCCGCCTTGAGCAACGTGAGTTTCGTCCGTTAGAGATCGAATTCCTGCCCTCCATTCGATGAACCAGTCGATCGGATCGGGCAACTTCTAAAATCCCGCCTTGGTGTATTCGGTTCAGTTGGGTAAGCCTCGAGGCACGATCCGGGCTCGCTCGTTATCTATCTATCAATTCGATTCCCGGCAAGCTCGTGGATCTCCCGCGCATGAAGGAGCACGCGCCTTGATCGGAGCAATCGGGATGATTGATCGTGAAACGAAGAGAAAAGGTCAATCGGCGGCAGCGGATTCCTACGTACTCATTAAGAATCGCCGCCTTGACCTGATCTGAGTCTGCCAAAGCGTTCTTCCTCAGTGGCTCGTGCCCATCGGCCTCCGCAAATCCCTCTGGGTTGCGGATCGCCCACCTGTGCGTGGACGCATCTGTGACTCAAGCCAATCACCGTTCATAAGACCGATTCGAGCATTCCTCTGGATGCTGGACCTTGGAGCCCAGAGCCTGCGAGGGAACTCGATTCTCGAGGTAGTACGTGTCTTCATTTACACCGAGCCACTCTTCATATGCGAAGAATCAGTGCGTCGTCAGAACGTCGCAAGCAGCAGCCATTCATCTACTGATATTGGTTTGCGCCTTCCTATCCATCTGCGCCAGCGCTTCCGCGCAAACCACAAATTCCGGCATCGTGAACGCGATGTCCTGCTCGGAGGCGTCCATCGCCGGTGCGGGCACAGATTCCTGTAAGGTCACGCTCAAGTACGCGGCTTCAAGCCCCGGCCCGCTCACCCTGACCCTCGCCAGCAGCAATGCAGCCGTGACTGTGCCTGCCACGTTGTCCATTCCCGCGGGTTCTTCCAGCGGTACATTCTCCGCAAAAGTCGCTGCGGTCTCTACAGCCCAGACCGCGACCCTCTCGGCGAAAGCCTGGAATTCACCCGTTACCTTCGCTATTGCCCTGACTCCCGCGCAGAGCGCGCCGGCCTCAACCGTCAGTCTCAAAGTCAATGCCGCCAGCATCGCGTTCGGCAATGTCCAAGTGAGCGACTCGGCCACCCAATCGCTCACGTTGACAGCATCGGGAGGAACCGTTGTGGTTAGTTCTGCCGCCGTTACCGGCACAGGCTTCTCCGCGTCGGGACTGACCTTCCCTCTTACCTTGACTTCGGGTCAATCGGCAGCCCTGAACGTCGTCTTCGCGCCCACCAGCGCCTCTACCGCGAGCGGACAAGTAGCCATCGTCAGCAATGCAGGGAACTCGACCGTCAGCTTGAGTGGCACTGGCTATACGGCTAAGGTTGATCTGGCCTGGAACGCTTCGCCCTCGGTTGCCGGATATTATGTCTACCGCGCACCCAGTGGAAGCTCGTCCTACCAGAAGTTGAACGCATCCCTCGACTCCACAACGTCCTATACCGACACCGCAGTCGCAGCGGGACAGACCTATGAGTACTATGTCGTCAGCGTGAATAGCGCAGGAACGCAAAGCGCGCCATCGAACACCACAACCGTGCCCGTTCCATAACCACGCTCCACGAGCGTCCTCCTGAGCGCAATCGAAGCGGGGCTAATTTGGCATTCGCGAAGCTTCATTCGCACGAAAATGGGTGCCCCATGTCTCCCGGTTTTGGAGACATGGGAAAGCAAAGAACCCATCTGACCTCGTCGAGCCCCTCAAATTTCCTTCCCCGCTCCAGAGGCGACCTCAAAAAATCCCGCCGCCCGTAGGGTGCGGCAGGAAGCGCAGCTTCACCCCCACACAAGCCGGGGATCGTATTCAATCTTGTTCTTTCCATGACACTGCTCCACCTGAAAATCGCACCGCCGACGATGTTCTCTTGCTTCCCGCGATTTTTATTGCCTTCGCCCCGGATTCGGCACGTCAATTGCTCCAAAGTGGTACGGAACCCCGCCACACACGATCGGTGGATAGGGACCGACTTGGGCCTCAGCATTTTTGGAATTGCTGTTGACCGAAAGCAGGAAGCGAAGTGGCTTTTCCCTTAAGCAAAAGCCACCTTGCACTCCCGTCAAAGGGTCTATGTCTTTTCCGAAAATGCTCTACCAGAGCATCATCGGCAAGTGGATGTGCCGCCTCGAAGGAGAAAAGGTATGCACGTGCATATCAACCAATTCGACCTGAATGCTCAGATCTACAATCTCAGCGCCACAGCAAGAGCTGAAGCCAGATTGGCCGCTGAACGCACAAGAAATAAACTGCTGAACGCTGCCTCGGTATTGGCAGGCGAAGACGATCAAGCTGTGGACTGTGTCGTGAGTCTCAGTGAGGACAATGCGTCCGAGGATCGTGAGAATCCGCGCAACCGGCAGCATCCGAAAAAGCACGACCTGCCGGCGAACTCCGAGAACTTCGACAACCCTTTTTCAGACTGGGCATAAACAAAATCCAATCTGCTGCC
>CAZPEZ010000188.1:0-4969 GCA_964585715.1 uncultured Occallatibacter sp. | reverse complement strand
CCTTAACCTATGCAGGCGTTCCAGCCTCCGCTTGAGGCCCCCGCACCCAGCTACATCGATTGAGGAGTTGGAATCGAGGGTCGAATCTTTAGAGTTCCGGGTGTGTCACCCTCTAACCGGACATAACCCCGTAATGAGGTAGAGATGGGTGGGTCATCACGATACAAGCTGAAGTGATCTAGGCAGGTGCTCCATGCTTCGGTACCACCTCATTTGCGGCCTTCCAATGACAGATCGCGCCTCGAAATCGCTCCGAATTGTCCTTTTTATTGCTGCGCTCGTCGTCCCTCCAAGCGCTTTAGCTCAGCAGGGGACACCCGCAACGGTTGCGCTTCGAATCGATGAAGTCATGCGGTCGCACGCAGCCGCCGAAGACTTCAGCGGTTCGGTGCTCGTCGCTCGTGATGGCCGCATTCTGTACGAGCACGCCTTCGGTTACGCAAATCTCGAATGGAAGATCCCCAACGACCTGCGAACTAAATTTGAAATCGGATCGATGACGAAGCAGTTCACTGCCTTGCTGGTTTTGCAATTTGTGAATGATCGCAAAATCAACCTCGATGGACGCCTCTCGGATTATCTTCCGCATTACCGCAAAGACACTGGAAATCGCGTCACGATCAGGCAATTGCTCGCGCACACTTCGGGCATTCCAAACTTCATTTCGACCCCCGGTTTCTTGAATGGGCCGGCTAGCCGAACAACCTACAGCGTGCAAGACTTTGCCCAGAAGTATTGCAGTGGGGATTTGGAATTTGAGCCCGGAACGCGGTTCCATTACAGCAACTCGGGCTATTTCCTGCTCGGGGCAGTTCTAGAACAGGTTTCCGGCAGTTCGTATGAACAGCTCTTGAAAGATCGCATCTTCACGCCTGTGGGCATGAACGATTCGGGTTATGCACATAGCGAGACAATAATTCCTCGGCGCTCCTCTGGATACGAGCGTTCAAGCAATGGGTTACAAAATGCACGATTCTATGACATGTCCATTCCATTCGCTGCCGGTGCGGTGTACTCGACTGTTGGCGATCTTTTTTTGTGGGACGAGGCGCTATATGGTGACCGGTTGCTTCCAGCAAATCTGCGCGAATTGCTGTTCAAGCCGAATCTGGAGAACTACGGGTTCGGCTGGGCAGTTCTGATTCCCCAACCTGGTTCTCCCAACGCGGGTGAAACTGTCCTCATGCACGGTGGGGCGATCTTCGGATTCCAGTCGGTGATCGAGCGCCTTCCCCAACAGAAGGAATTGATTGTCCTGCTGGATAACACTGATAGCCCTAAGATCCTGGAAATCGCGTTGGAGATTCGGCGCGTGCTCTCTGAGGCGCGGTGATCCGATCCAATGGGTGACAAGGTCCAGGCCGCTGGAGAGCCGATCCCAAAGCGCCGGCCCCAAAACAGGCTTACTTCCGGATCGGCCACAATCCGCTCGGAACGCCTAATCTGTAGATTCCATCCGCAGAGACGGTCATCGCTCGGACCAGTCCAGAGCATAGATCTCTTGCGTACCCATGTCCCGCAGCACAATGGGGAAGCCGTCAGGCGTTAAGCCAAACTCCAACCCCGCCAGCCGCCCAGCCTGGCGAATTCCTTTCAAGCTCGCGACCTCTTCTTCCTGTCGGTCGCAGACTCGCACCCGCATTACGGCCGACTCTGGTCCATAGCGCAGGTAATACAAGTACCGCCCATCTCGCGACCACTTCATCAGCCCTGATCCATGAGCCAGGTCGGTCCAAGCCCGGCTCTTGAAATCAAACAGCATGATCCTCTGCCCATCCGAAGCCATCGCGCCAATATACCTCCCGTCGGGTGACCAACTCGGCGCAAAGAACCCCTCCGATCCCGGAAGCGATTCGACGTTCTGCGTCTTGAGGTTCAAGACATGAATCGCTACCTTCCCCGGCTCCTTCGCGTAGAACGGAAAATCGCTATACATCACCGAATCGCCATCCGGAGACCAGCAGGTGTTCATCTCCTCTCCACGCTCCACAGAAACAGGCTTAGCCTCGCCGCCGCTCGCAGAAATCCAGTACGCTCTCTGCTCCTTGCCTTTGCCGATTCCGTAGAACAGGATTCTGCTTCCATCCGGCGACCACTTTGGCACCATCGCCTCAATCGGCGCAAACGTGAGCTGCAACCGCTCGCTCCCGTCGACACGGCTCCGCCATAATGTTCCTTCCGGATAAGTGACATACGCGACCCATCTCCCATCGCGCGAAAAGTCGACAAAGCTCGCGGAAATTCCGTCCAGGTACGTCACGAACTCTTTCGTTCGTACGTCGAATCGCTCCAGTTCCCCTCGCAGCTGCTGACCAATCACGAACAGTTTTCGCCCATCCGGGCTGAACACTGGCGCCAACGAACTCAATTGTCCGTTCGTCAACTGCTCCGGTTCCGCAATCGATGGAAACAGCCGTCCCAGAAAACTCGCCTTCCCAGGCATCGACCAGATGTCCGAGCGGCCTTCCCTCGTCACCTGGAAGACAAAATACTTCCCATCCCCCGTCCAACTTCCGCAGCAAAGGTTGATGGGTCCGTCTGCCGGTCCTGCACTAGTCTTCTCCATTCCGACCCACCGCGGCAATAGTTGATGGAGATCGATGCCTTCGCGCGAGACTTCCCAAATCGAACTGGTCGAAGTGGGCTCGTCGACAACCGTCAATCGCACTCGCGTCCCATCCGGTGACCAGCGCGGTTGCCATCCCTGGCCGGGCAACTTCACCAGCAAACTGGGCTCGCTACCGTCGCTCTTGGCTCGATACAAATCCTTGCCTCGCGCATACACCATCTCCCGTCCATCCGGCGACCACGAAGCATCCCAGGCAGAGGCATCGCCGAGCCGATGAGGCGCTCCCGCAGGCACGGGTACACTCCACAACTGCAACGGCCCCGCTTCATCCACTGTTCGACCCACGAGCAGCTCCGAACGCTCTTGAGAAAAACCCATCAGCTGCGGCAAAGGGAAGGAAACTGCTACTCGACCTGTTTCTCCCCCACTCGCTGAGACTTCGGCGATCCAGGGCGCGTCCGATGAGCCTTCCATGAAGTACACCCGGCGCTCATCGGCAAACAACGCTGCCTCCGGACCGCCAACATGGTCGGCAATCCCGCGCTTCAGCGCTCCGTCCTGTGTGATTCGTACATACCCCAAGACTCTTGGTCGCGTCGACGCAACACGCCAGAGAGCAATCGCTCCTATGCCCAACGCAATCGACAGAAGCATCGCCAGAACCGGCCAGGCTGCAACCAGCCAGTCCATCACACCGACCGAACCCGTCGTAGCCTTTTTCGTGGCTTCGGCATTTCCTTTGCCCGGAGTGCCTTCTGGCAGACCTTCCATTCCCCCAACGGGGCTGCTCTCCCTCACCGCGACATTCATGCGATACCCACGTTTGGGAACCGTCTGGATGTACTCTTCTCCCTCCGGAGTCTTGCCCAACTCGCGCCGTAGAAGAAAGATATTCTGCGTCAGATTGCCTTCCTCAACAAAGCTGTCCGGCCACACTCTTTCCATCAACTCATGTTTCGAAACGACCTCGCCGCGTTGCCTCAACAACACCAACAGCATCTCCAGTGCCCGCGGTTGCAGCGGCACCACGTCTCCGGCTCGACGCAACAGCATCTGCGCTGGATCCAGCGAATACGGGCCGAATTCGTAAATCCCCCGCTGAATCAATGTGCTGTCTCCTTGAGAAAACCCTGAGAAATCTTTGAGCACGCCCTGAGGACGCTTCGGGTTGATCCGTCTACTTTACCTTCTACAGCGCAGGTGTTCCCCGACCTCCAAACCCTGCCAACAGCACATCAGCAGAAAAGGGAGCTGGCATGAACACGACAACTCGGGCGGATTCGACCGCTCTCGATTCAATCACCCCCTCGCACTCCAAGCTCGGTGCGGAAAAGACCGACGAACGCATTCGCGCCAACCCGCGGCACGACCATTGTTTCTTCCTTACCATGGCGATCCTGTCCGCTGCCACGGTCCTCGTGGGCTTCTTCCCTACCTATTTTCAGAAACCTCTGGAGCCACTGGTTCACCTCGCGCCAAGCCCAAAGCTGGCCACTCTCCTCCTCATCCATGGTGCTGTGATGACCGCCTACATCCTCTTCTATGTCATGCAAACAGCAATCGCCGGCGCGGGCCGTAGGACACTTCACATGACCATCGGTTGGGCTTCCATCATATTCGTTCCTACGATCGCGATTCTCGGTACCCTCGCCGTCATCTATGAAGCGAAACTAGGCGAAAAACAAATCTGGCCCGACCTTGAGACCAATGCGATCGTCAACGTCTTCGATGTTCTTGTCTTTACGATCCTGGCCACCGTCGCGATCCTGCTTCGAGCCAAGCCCGAGGCACACAAACGCCTCATGCTCCTGGCCTTGGTCGCGGGCCTTCTGCCGCCTGCAATCGCTCGTTCTCCAGCCATCCGCTTTGGACCGGCCGGCGTTGGAATCGTGGTCTTCGCCTTCCTGCTCGCGGGGCCACTCTACGACTTTCTAACTCGCCGCCGCATTCATCCGGCTTATCTCTGGGGCCTCCTCTTCGTGGTTGGCACCATGCCTCCGACCCGTCTTGCCATCGGCGACACACAGGCTTGGCACCGCTTCGTCGATTGGGTCATTCGCTAGACGCGCAAAGTCCCCATCAATTCCTAACCGGACGATTGGACGAGTTGAACCGCTCACTTTGGAGCAGAAGTAGCACGATGCCTTGGGGGAGGAATGCATACTCCAGCCAATTCCGGTTCGTTGCGCCTGAGAGATTCGCCACGAGGCACTCATCGAGTCTTTTCAACGATAAATTTCACGGGTTTCTGAGTTCCGGTCGGTTGACCCCCAATTCGGAAGTTGCCCAAAAACTAGGTCGCTTCCGGACCGGCCACTCGACCGCTCTCAAGTGCTCACCTCGTTCTAAGAGGTGCTTTGGATGGAGGGTACTTATTTCAGCACGTTGCTTTGCTGGCGG
>CAZPEZ010000187.1:0-4970 GCA_964585715.1 uncultured Occallatibacter sp. | reverse complement strand
TATGGAATATCCTTTGAATTTGAAGTCACAGCGTCAGTGAACAGCGGCTCGCTTCGATCGGTTGTTTTGATATTGCTTTCGGCGATGATCCAGTTCTTCGTGTTGGCTATGGTCCCTGCGGTCGCAGCCTCAATCTCGAGATGGTCGAATCGGAAGTTGTCCAGCGTAGCGTTGGGATAGGCGGCTACGTTGAACGCGCTCTTAGCGCCGGTAGCTTTGACATTCCAGATATGGACGTCGCTGAAGTGAGGCAAACCCTCCAGCTCCGGGACTTTTGTTGTGAGCGTTACCCAGTAGGACGGAATGCCCTTGATCCCTTCCGGCAGCATCGCATAGCTGAAGTTCGGATTCCAATTCATTGTGATGTGAATGGGAATGGCAACGCCCACAAGCGTGAGGTCGTGGATGCGTATATCGCGGGAATAACCTCCTCGCGTACGCGCCGACTTAAAAAGAACGCCGGATGGAACATCGCTGAGAGCCGTGATGTTGTAGACCTCGATGTTACGGAACCCTCCGGATGTTTCGCTGCCGATCGTGACGGCCGCGGCCCCGCGCCGCACGATTGAGTCCCGGATCAGGATGTCTTCGGTAGGCCGGTTGACGCGCAGTCCATCGGAGTCGCGACCGGCCTTGAGGCACAGCGCATCGTCGTTGACGTCAATATCGGCGTCTTCCACTAGAACCTTGCGCGAAGAATCGATGTCGATCCCATCGGTGCTGGGTCCTTTGCCACCCTCATTATTGCGAATCGTCACCCCGTCCACATGGACATCGTGCGAATAGAGAATCTGTACTGTCCAGAAGCCGGAGCGCTTAAGAAGGATGCCCCCTCCAAGCTCGACATCGGACGAATTCTGAAACAGGATGAGCCTCGGCCGTCGCGCGTCGTAGTCTGAAGCCCAGCGGAGACCTTTTGGTTCGTAAGTAGCGCGCAAATCCCAATACGACTTCCACCATATCGGCCCATCCCCATCAATGGTGCCCTTTCCGGTTATGGTGACGTGTTGCTGGTCTCGGACATTGATCAGGGCCGCGGGCCAAGTCATTTCAATACCGGCTATGCGGGTGGCAAGCATCGGATAATCGATCAGCTTCTCCGAGCCGATCAATGTAACGCCCTCGGCCAAGTCCAACGTCATGCCAGATTTGAGGAAGAGAGAACCTGTGAGATAAATGCCGGGGTTCAAAGTGACAACGCCGCCGGCGTCCGCCGCAGCATCGATCGCCTTCTGGATCGGCGTGGTGTTGAGTGTAGCGGCGTCGCCTTTGGCTCCAAAGTCGTTTGCCACAAAGATCCTCGGCACAGTCACGGCCTGGCTTCCGGCGATAAGACTGAAGAACGTGGTCATGGCAATCCAACCGATCGTCGCATTCATTTGCATTTCTCCTTACTGGATAGATTTGCCAGAGAAGCCGCGATGAGTTCCAGCTTCGAACGAAGGGGCCCGGCGTGATCGCCAGATCGGGATTCCCCGATGCTTCTCCGATTGCCGCACATTCTTCGTGGAATCGCCTACCATCGTCGAGGATGGAGTTTGCTGCTCGGGATCTGCGGGACAGAAGGAGCGCAGGCGCTCCAGAAATCAGAGAGAGCGCTCTTCTTCTGGTAATTCTCACGATCTTGCCTCCACAGCGTGTCTTCCAACCTAAGGAATTAAAAATGTCTGCCCAGTGCGACGGCTGAGTAGGCACTCACATAGCCAGATCGACAGAACCATGGTCGTAGAAGCATCCCCTTGCCGTAAAGTCGGAAGACTTGGCGCGAACCCGGGATGTCCGACTGGGCGTGGTCAATTCGACGGCGGGCATCTATGGAGATCCTCAGGGGCGTGAAATTGACTGGGACTGCTTGCCATGGTGGCCGCTGCGAGCGGACAACAAGCCCTCTCCTCTGAACCGCAATCGTCGCAAGTTATGCCAGATGAGGAATTTAAACCCTGGGAAACAAAGAGGAGATGCAGACGCCGCAGTTGAATAGGAAGCTTCATGATTACTGAAAGATACCGTTGCGCAGTTTGAACTGAAGTCCCCATCCTTAGATACCGATAGGTCTGGACAGGATGGGCCGACAGCGGGCGACTGGGCCGATCCCGGTTAAAAAGAAGGAAATCTGAATCGGCTTGATGAAGATTCGAATTCGTCCGGAGATTGCCATCGGATCGCCGCTGTCAGCCAGGGCTCCGCAACAATCGAAGCTACCGCCCGGGCCGACGCGCGACGGCAGCTGGGCCAATCGTCCTAGTGATCGATCGGTTAAGATGGCGTGCTGAATCGGCAAGGAGACAAAGAGAATCGCAAGATGGTGGAAGACTATGCTGGCCTCGACTACAAGGATGCAAATCGACGGGTGACCTTCCTTCGCCGAACGGCCTCTCTTGCCCTGGTATCAACAGCCCTCCTTCTGTCTTCCGTTCCCGCGACTGCCCGGAACAATCAGGCCGAAGCTTCGGTTGGGAAGAATCAGCAGTCGATTCGGACTCTTCGCAATCCACTGAAGACTCTGACCACCGCTGATTCGGTACACAGCCTTACTCGTTCAGAGGCTGAACTGCACTACCCCGTCCATCTCCGGGCTGTTTGCATAGTCTGTTTTGCAGGCTGGCACGGCTTTTTTGTGAATGATGGAGCCACAAGCGTCTATGTCGAAACCAAGAACCACGTCTTGTTAACTGCCGCAGTGCATCCAGGAACGATGCTCGATATTCAAGGCGTAACCGGCGCTGGTGAGTTTGCTCCAATCGTGGACCAGAGCTCTCTTCAGGTCCTTGGTAACGGTCGCATTCCCCCGGCATTGCCGGTGAGTGTGGATGAACTCTCGACGGGCGTTGACGATGGACAATGGATCTCATTCGACGGGACTGTGCTTTCTGCTTTTCTCAGAGACTCGATGTTGGTGCTTGAGGTGGAGTCTGGCCGATTCAGGGTTGACGTGATGACACTTCCACCCCCTGAAGGGCGATTCAAGCAGCTCATCAATGCACGGGTTCGGATTCTGGGCTCTGCGGGCCCGATACTCAGTCAGCGCCGCCAGCTGATTGGGGTCTCCGTCTATGTGCCTAGTTTAGACAGGATCAAGATTCTTCGTCCTGGGCCTGCGGATCCGTTTTCACTACCTTTGAAGCGACTGAGTGAGGTGTTCGAATACACTCCGGCGACTGGCACGGAACATCTGGTTCGCATCCGAGGAGTTGTACTGGCTCGCTGGGGAGAGACTGTGTTTATCAGCGATGGCACTCAAGGCGCCGGTTTCTTGAGCAACGATGACATACCGATGAAAACCGGCGATCTGGTCGATGCGGTTGGATACCCCGTCTTGGGCGATTCAGTTCACACAATGGACCACGTTGTTCTCAAGCGGCTCGGAACTGCTCCTTCGCCGGATCCGACGTTTGTAACCGCCCAAGAAGCCTATTCGGGTGATTATGCGGGAAGTCTCATTCGCCTTGCCGGCCGCCTGGTTGAGGAGCAGGAGGCTGAGAACCATGCTACGCTGCTTGTCGATGTCGGCGGTGTCGTTATCCCCGCAATCCTCCCTTCCGAGTTGAGAGAGAACTCGTTTGCCAGCTTGCGCGATGGCAGTCAAATTCAGATCACTGGCATTTGCATTGTCTCTGAAACCCGGCCGTCACGGCATTTCCGGATCCCCAAGGCATTCCAAATCCTGTTGCGGTCGCAGAAGGATATCGTCGTAATCAAAAGTGCTTCCTGGTGGACCCGCGATCACACGCTTCAAGTGCTCGTAGGGGCTGTTACCGGGATGGGCTTAGTGTTTGTCTGGGTGGTAGTTCTCAGAAGACGGGTTGCGCAGCAAACAGCACGCCTCCGCGAGAGCGAAGAGAGATTCCGTCACATGGCGCTGCATGACCCTTTGACGGGCGTGGCAACTCGTCTTTTGCTGCAGGATCGGATGATGGTCGCATTGGAGGGAGCTAAACGCCACGAGAGAGGGGTTGCTGCGTTCATATTGGACCTGGACAAATTCAAAGAAACCAACGATACGTTTGGCCACCTCTCCGGCGATCAGGTTTTGCGGGCTACTGCCGAACGATTGGTATGTATCGTTCGGAACTGCGACACGGTCGCCCGACTGGGGGGCGACGAGTTCGTGGTGTTGCTCACGGAGCTAAATCATCCCGAGGAAGCCGGAATCATTGCCGATCGCATCGTTGCGGCTCTGTCCGCGCCTGTTTCGTTCGAGGGCCACGAGATACCCTCGTCCGTGAGTGTCGGCGTGTGCACCGGCTTCAGTGGCGAGTTTGACGCGGCGGCGCTGCTGAGGAATGCCGACCGAGCACTCTACCGCGCGAAAGCAGTGGGCGGAAATGGATCGAACATTTTCGTGCCCGATTCAGAT
This sequence comes from uncultured Occallatibacter sp., assembly GCA_964585715.1. GTDB lineage: Bacteria > Acidobacteriota > Terriglobia > Terriglobales > Acidobacteriaceae > Telmatobacter. The sequence goes on along the minus strand of CAZPEZ010000187.1, from coordinate 613 downwards.
CTAAACGCGACTCACTCCACGCCTTGCATGGCTGACTGAAGTTCCCGATACGGTCCCACGCCGGTCGAAGACGGGTGCCATGATTGGTCGCGCGCTTGTTCGAACGACATCAACGGGTCGGCGTAAACCGCCGGTACACGCAAACCTCAGAGATTCTTCTGTCAGTGCTGTCCGCTGCGCCAACGGCCCCAGCGAACAGACGAAAGCGGGTATAATCTCGGCGTGTCGCGGAACCAAAACGGAAATCCTGGTTTATCTATCGCTCGTCAAACTTCTGGAAGGCGAGCACGCACGGGGAGTTAGCTGCACGTCAAGGGGAGGATCTGGGATTGAAACTCTTAGTTCGCACACTTGCATTGACGCCCATCATAGCGGGCATGTTTTCGCCGCACGCGGGAGCCCAGGCGGTCGCCGCGATTGGTGGCCAGAACATCGTTATGCTGCACCGATCCGTAACAAACAAGTCCGTGCCTGAATTCACAAGTGTTTCGGTCGCTCCCGGCCGAGGCATGGAAGTCCTTCAGATTACCGCGAATCTCCCCGCAAAAGGGAGCGTGAATGTACTGGCCTCGCCCGATCCGGCCGCCTCGGCCAAGATGATGGAGCTGGACAA
>CAZPEZ010000186.1:0-4971 GCA_964585715.1 uncultured Occallatibacter sp. | reverse complement strand
GGCTGCGCCCCATCATGATGACTATGCTGGTGGCGACGCTGGGGCTGCTGCCGGCCGCGCTCTCGCACGCGATCGGTTCGGATTCGCAGCGCCCCTTCGCGATCGTGATCGTGGGCGGCCTGCTGGCCAATCTGGTGATCGGCGTCTTTCTGCTTCCGACTCTTTATGTCTGGGTCGCACGCGCGGACGACATACTTCCTGCGAGCGAGAGCGCGGAAGATCTGTAACAGTCACTCGAAGCCCGGAGCTCCACTGGAGTGTGTGCGATTCTCCCGCGCAGGTCATTGAGGTCAAAGTCCAAAAGAACCTCATCATTCGCTCTGCGGGCTCACATGCTTTGAGAACATGCCCAGGAGAGGCTGGGATCGCGTTAGCCGAGAAGCGACTGGCCGAGTTTCAGCCACCAGGCGGGGGCGCCACGGTAGAGATAGACGAGAAGGATTTGGAAGCCAATCATCAGTGGCAGGGCCACGCGATATATCTTGTGAATTCGCCGATCGACGAAGAGGTCGCGCGTGACTCCCAGCAGGATCACGCCGTCCACGAAAACGTAATAGAGGCTATGGTCGAAGATGTATTGAATGCGGCCGAAGGGAGCGTCGAGCAGCGCACATGTGGCGATGAAGAGCAGTCGGCGATGGAGCTCGGGTTTGCGGCGCCAGGCAATCGCGAGAGTCACACAGACGCCGAAGATGAGCATGTCGCCAAAGGGGACGCTGAGAAACGTATCAGTGTCCGGGATGTGGAGGATGTGCTTGTCGAAGCGGCCCATGATGACGGCGATGACGAAGCCGAGCACGACCATGACGGACGCGAGCCCGACGCCGAACAGCCGAAGAGACGATGACTCGGACGTTGCGCGTGCGCACCAGCGCCGACTGAAAGATGTAGAACGCCACCCACAGGGAAAAGGCTGCGCCATGAATCCAGAGAAGGAGAGGCCGCGGCGGCGCGCCGTGGAAGAGGTTGGCGTCAATGGTATGACTGAATCCCCAGACCACAATGGCGGCGATGAGCAGCGACATGGCGAAGTAGAAGTACTTCTCCAACCATCCCCTGAACTCGATTGTCGTAGCCGGATGCTGCGAGCGGAGGTCGGGCGTAGTGAGCGTGTTCATCGCGATTGATGGGTTCTTTGGGCCCTGCGGGTGGGCCGCTGTTGTGTCCGGACCCGAATAATCGGGGATGAATCGAGCTGCAGGCTGCTCGGCCGATGGCGGCCTTGATTTTCAGAGGAACTCCGGCGTCTCGCCAAAGTCCCTCCAACTGCTTTTGTCGAATGCGCCGCTATTCAGCCGGCGTTTTGGGCTTCCAGAAATCCGGATCGGCCTTGAGATAGGCGTCCGGCGGATAGCTCTGGGCGGGGTTGATGGAATACAGCTCGACCCGCTCGGTCTCGACCGCAGCGGCGCGCAGTTCGCGGATCTTGCTTTTGTCGTCGTCGGTCAAAGCGGCTCGGATCTTTGGATCCTCCGAGAAGCGCTGGTCGATCTCGGCTTCGGAATCGGAGCCGGTCAGGAACACATACTCGCCGACCGATTCGCCGTACTCGACCCGATAGGCGCCCCAATGCTGAGTGGTCCCCGCCTTGTCGAAGAGGGCCATGTACAACTTGATCAGGTCCTGGAATTCCTTGCCGTGTCCGGGACGCACTTGAAAGATGTCGGCTTCGAGGAAGCGGTTTTTCGGGCCGGGCGTCCGGGAGTGGAAGCTCAGCTCGGCGTCGGAGCTGAAGATCAGAGTGTGAGCGTCGGCGAGCAGATCGCCGTCGGCCGCGTTGATCCGGTCAAACTCCGAACCCACCGCCGGTTCGTCGAAGATCTTGTTGGCCTTTTGCACTTCTTCAAAGGAATTGAAGGGGGACAGATAGATGGCCCGCCCCCGGCCGCTCATCGCGTTGTACGCGACGTAGTGCAGCGGGAAGTTGGCCTTGCGCATGGCCTCAACGAAGGCGCCTTCGGTTTTATCGTGAGCCAAGCCACCCTTGCCCGGCTTGGTGTATTCCACGACGACTTGCATGTACTTGGGCATTGAAGATGTTGCAGTGGATGCATCCTGAGCTGCGGCCGGCAAACCACTCGCGACCGCAAGAGACAGTCCCAACAAAATTGGGCTGAACTTCATAGGTGAACCTCCTGGTTGACAACGTTGCTGACAAACTGGCGATTCCGGCTCTTCGTACCGGATGCGATCCGTGCGATGCTCACGCTCCTTGCCCAGCTGCGCGCACACGCATCGCATGCCTCGAAGAGACAAAAACTCCGCTATTCGGCGCCGCAGCGCCAAAAACCTGAGTGATAGGTACGACCTCAACTGTCCAAAGCGCGGTTAGGGCTCGCGCTCGAAATCCAAGACCCCCGGCGGAAACGTAGCCCCGGGCCCCTCGGGCTCGAAGTCTGTTTCCCCATCCCCGAAGCATTTTGGATTTCGTCCGCACTCTACTGCTGCCCGGCCGGCAAAGCCAATCGAATTTGCCTAAATTCGGTCTAAATTCCGTCTAGTGGTGCAGACTTCTGATTCTGTTAAACTTCAGGCGCGCTAACCAATGAGAGAAACGGCCGCTCTCAGGGGTTTCAACGGCCACTGGATGAAGGACACGTGCCGACTCAAATCAAATCCCGCGTTTTTCGCTTCGGCCCGTTTGAGCTGGATCCGGCGCAGCAGCGGTTAAGCCGCAATGGGATTCGCCTCAGACTGCCGTCTTCTCGCATTCGGCTTTTGCACCTCTTCGTCACCCGGCCCGGGGACTTGATCCCCCGCGAAGAAATTGCCTCGATCCTGTGGGGAGATTCGCAGACGGTCGACACGGTGAGCGGAATCAATACAGCGGTGAATCAACTCCGGAGTCATCTGGGCGACGATTCGGGTTCGCCAAAGTACATCGAAACCGTGATCGGGACCGGTTATCGATTCATCGCCAAGGTCGAGCATGTCGAGTCTCCCATGAACCCGGCTGCCGCCCAGGTCGAGGTTGAGGCACCGGAGCCCATCCAGAAAGTCGCTTCGGTCATGCCACCGGTTCCGCCCGAAGCAGCGGCACGCCCCGTTGCGACGAGCCCCAAAAACACCCCAGGTCTGATTTTCCTCGCTTCGGCCGTGGTCCTGATCGCGGTTTTGCTGGTGTTCTTCGTGCAGCATTGGCGCTCTGGGTTGCGCGCAACGGGTCCGGCTGGCCGTTCCCTCCAACTCGACCGCGTGACTGGAAGCGGGGACATTGAATTCGCCGATATCTCCCCGGATGGCAAATACGTCGCCTATGTCCGTACCGGGGAGAGCGAACAGAGCCTGTGGCTGAAGCAACTGGCCACCGGGCGCGTGCTCGGACTCACGAGCATGGGCAAAGAGCAGTGTCCGGGGCTGGCCTTCTCCCCGGATGGCGACTTCGTGTATTTCGTCCGCAAATCGCCTCTGGCGGCCAGCGGCGATCTCTATCGGATTCCTTTGCTGGGAGGAACCCCGGAAAAGACTCTGGGAGGAGTTTCCGGAGCGCCGGCCATCTCTCCTGACGGGCGCGACGTTGCTTTTGTCCGCAGCACGCTCATCACCCATGGGGAAGACAGCATCGTGATTGCGTCTCTTGGCGGTTCAGGCGAGCGTGTCTTGAAATCCTACAAAGCGCCGGGCGTCCACTTCAATCGGATCACCTGGACTGCCGACGGTCGATCGCTGGTCTACCCTTTGCAATCGGGCCTGGTCGAGATCGGCGCCGACGGAAGTAAGGAACAGGCAGTTCCTGGTTCTCCGTGGAGGAACGTGAACGATGTCCACGACCTTCCTTCCGGCGACGATCTGGTGGTGGCCGGAGAGACCTCGGAAATCTCCCATGCACAGCTCTTCGAGAGTCCGCTCGACGGGGCCTCGCCTCGGGCCATTACCCACGACCTTTCCAACTACACGGCAGTCCGGACGACTTCCGATGGCAAGGTCTTGCTGGCGGTGCAGGACCTGATTCTGAGTTCGATCGAGATCCTGACTCCGGACAAGGAGTCAGGACCGCGCACGCACAACGTCGAGAACCAAAGCCAAGATGGGGTCGGCGGACTCGCGTGGACGCCCGATGGCGATCTTGTGTACACCTCGGAGTCGGACCAGCACGGGCTGCTGCTGGAAATCCAGCCGAAGGATCAACATGTGCAGACTCTGAGCTCTGACGCTTCAGATTCGTTCCTCAGCAATCCCGCTGTGTCGCCCCAGGGCGATTTCATTGCTGTCGTGCACTGGAGCAACTTCGATGTCGCCAATATCTGGCGCATGAGCACGAACGGCACCGAAGGAAAGCGCCTGACGTCGGGAAAGCAGGACTTCTCCCCGTCCATCACGCCGGACGGCCGCTGGATTGTGTATGGCAGTCTGGAGGGCGAACAGTCGGTGCTGATGAAGATTCCAAGCGAGGGTGGTTCGTCCACACGTTTGACGGACTACAGCGCCGATTCTCCTGCGGTTTCGCCCGATGGCAAATGGATCGCGTGTTCGTACACTCCGAATCCGGATCGCGCGGCGATGCTCGCAATTGTTCCCATTTCCGGCGGACCGCCGGTCAAAGTCTTTCCCTTACCTGAAACGGCCACGCTCCGATTGGCATGGAGCCCGGACGGAAGTTCGGTCGCCTTTATCAATAGCGTGCACGGCGCGGATAACATCTGGCGGCAGTCGCTCGACGGCGGACAGCCGGTCGCCGTGACGCACTTCACCTCGGGGAAGATCTTCAATTTTCAGTGGTCGCGCGATGGCCGTGTCGCCCTGTCCCGCGGAACGGAAACCGTCGATGCCGTGCTGCTGAAAGGGTTTCGCGATGCGGCCAATTAGATGATGGCTGGAAGGCTTAACGCGCTGAACAGCTCTCAGAGTGCGAAGACTTAACCCTTCCTCTTTGTTTACTGCTGGCGAGTCGATTGCGATTCGTCCCGCCGAGAGTTACTTGCGATCGACCGGATAGATGGAGACTTGGTCGCGAGTCAGGACGGCGAGTTG
>CAZPEZ010000185.1:0-5001 GCA_964585715.1 uncultured Occallatibacter sp. | reverse complement strand
CCAGAGCTTGATCAGCTCCGCCTCGACAACAGATCACGAGGTCATCGGCATAGTTTCAGTCACCCCCTCCAGATTACTTAGAAACGAGGCGATAAACTCGACAATTGGCTTTGCCGAACGGCCAGTCAGATGATTGAAGTCGTCGCTTTGTATCTCCATTGCACCATGAGACACGCCACGTTCGATCTCCACCAAGAGCGACGCCAGCGGGACAGGAACCCCCGATGAGATCAAGTGCGACTGAAACTCTTCGGCGGAAACGGACATCGCGACAACCTCTCTACCCAGCAATCCGCTGGCGGCATGCGCAAGTTCCTCGGTGTTTATCAAGCTCGGACCCGTAATGTTTAAGACCCGCCTGCCTTGAAACCTGCCGGACAGGGCGGCAGCGGCAGCGGCGGCACAGTCCCCCCGCGCGACATAGGCAACTCGACCTCGGTCGGATGCTGAGACAATGCAGCCGTCGGATGCGGCACCGGCCAACGCCCTACTCACCATTTCCGCATAGAAGGAGTTTCGCAGGATGGTGTATCCCAACCCGCTTTCCTCGAGCATCATCTCGGTTGCCGCGTGATCCGCTGTGAGAAATCCTAAGTGTGAGTTGTGAGGCTTCAGAAATGATGTGTACACAACATGTTCCGCACCAACCACTTTGGCTGCTGTTATCGCGTTGTGATGCTGTTTTACACGTCTTCCGGGAACTTCGAAGCTATTCGTGCTTATCAGCAGGATGCGCTTGGCCCCTACGAATGCAGGGATAACGCTGCTCAGGTCATCAAAGTCAGCGAAACGAAGATCAACGCCGAGGTCAGCGAAGTCCTTTCGCCTGCCTGGTGTGCGCGTCGTTGCGATGATCGGACCATTATGTTGTTCAAGCAGAATCTCAATGACGCGACGGCCGACTTGGCCGGAGGCGCCGCATACGAGGATGGGAAAATGGGTCATTGACTCGTCGCTCCTACGCCGGAGAATCAACTTCGGCGCTCTACTGGACATCTCATGGATTTTGTTCACGGCAGGGCTCCCCCGGTCGGCGCGTCCTTCGCGATGGAAAGGCCGAGCATAAGGGCAAGGATTGCCTGGTAGTGAATTGGGCGAACTTCTAGGCGATCAAACCGAACGTTTGGGCAGCACTCCTGGAGTGCTGCTCAAGAACGGTGACCGGCGCAAGCCCTGTTCGAAGGCGAGATGTGTTGAACTAGTCGAAGACGATGATCAAGTATCGATCTTCCCATGACTCGCGAAAGCGGGTCAAGCTCGAAAGGCACGGTCCAGTTCGCAAGCTCCGGGAGTGTCACCCGCCATACTGAAGTGACCCCAAAAACAGCAAAACGGCGGTTATCTCCGGATCGACCACAACCCGCCCGGAACGAGTTAATGACGCGTTGGGGCAGCACTGAAAGTGCAACAATTCTAGATATGCAGGTGCACATCGACGGGCAAAATCTCATTGCCAAGGGTTAGCTTGTGGTGCCGCACGTCAAATGGGGCCTGAAAGACCCAAACATCTTTATTTTCCAGGTAGCCAAAGAGGTTCACATCGATCTGAACCTTCTCGGCACGGTTTCACCGGCCGCCTGAAATCGAACTTCGCCAAGGTTGGGAGATCAGCATCGACATATAGACTTTGAGGCAAACGGGAATATGCTTTATCGTTAGCAGTGCTTTCAGTCAGATCATTTGTACAACTCTTCTGTAGAGCAAGGGTGGAACTGGCTCGAATACCTCGGAGGCTGCGGATGCTCGAAAAAGCAGTTTTTCGCGCACTCCCTTTTGGCGTGCCGATGGGACTGGTGGCCTGCGCATTTATCGCAAGCTCAGGAGCAGCAACAGCGCCCCACTCTCCAATCGGCAATGGGCGTGTGCACGTGCTGTTGCAGGATTCAGACGGCAAGAACATAGCTCAGGCCCAGGCTGAGTCAGGTAAGTCAAACTCTGTCGTTTTGCTTGTGGACAGGGCGTACAAGCCCGGCGACCGAATCGTGTTCGGCGGGGTAAAGTGGATGGCGGTGAGTTTGGATAGTACGATCCCGGAATGCTTTGTGTTTGCGCCACACGCTGCGTCTGAAGACGCTTCCTACGAGATTCCCTGGGGACGCGAAGAAAAAGAAACCGGAAGCGCCTATGATCCGGCAAGCTTCGCCGGGACAGCGCATCGCATTTCTCTTCGTGCCCTGAACAAGCGCGAGATCTCGGCATATCGCAACCTTGCGGTCAATCCATGCGACTTGATGCGTAAAGACGACGCCTTCGTCCAGTTCTATCCTCATGCGAGTTCCAACAGTGTTTCTAGAGGCCTGTTCGACTTTGAAGCTCGCAATGCTATCGATGGGCGCAACCTCAACGGACATCACGGCGTCTGGCCGTATCAGTCGTGGGGTCCGCAATTGCGCACAGATATCTGGTGGAAGCTGGATTTCGGCAGGCCTGTGCGTGTAAACAAAGTTCGGCTGATGGTGCGCGCGGATTTCCCCCACGACAGCTATTGGAAGAAAGCCGACCTGGAGTTCTCCGACGGAAGCCGCGTTCCCCTGCAGATCAGTTCTTCGCCCGCTTTTCAGGAGTTCTCATTCCCCTCTCGGCGTGTGGAGTGGGTACGCATCGCGACCGTGGTTCCTGCTGACCCAGGCAAGTGGTGCAGCCTGGTTGAAGTGGAAGCATGGGGCAAAGAGGCACGCTAGATTTGCAAGTTTCGCAAACAGAATCGCTAACTCGACGGCGAACGGGAAGCTCCTAATGAACCTAATTTTAGTGACAGGTGCAACGGGCAAGGTGGGTAGCAATTTCGTACGCCGGATTCTGAACGACCCGGCTCACGAGCGCACAACTATTCGCGCCCTGTGTCACAATCGGCAGCCCGAGCCGCATGCACGCATAGAGGTCGTGAGTGGAACCATCAGCGACCGAGCCGTGGTGCGCCATGCCATGCAGGGCGTCACACACGTCGTCCATTGCGCAACCTGCAAGGAAGCGGAAGACCTGGTTATGGATGTCACGGTGAAAGGTCTCTTCTGGCTGCTCGAAGAGTGCCGCAGCAGCAGCACGTTTCGGCAGTTCGTTCTAATCGGCGGCGATGCCGCTCTCGGACACTTTTTCTACCCCCACCCGGTGCCTGTTACAGAGCAGCAAAAGCACAGTGCGTATCCCGGATGCTACGCGCTCTCGAAGGTGCTTGAAGAGGTGATGCTTGAACAGTACTACGTGCAATACAACCTGAACGGCTGCTGTCTCAGGGCTCCATGGATCATGGAGAAGGATGACTTCAAATACTCGCTCAGCTTTGGCGACGACGTATTTGGTGGGCCTCGCTGGCGAGATTTGGTCGGGCCTGAAGCGGCTGAGGCGTACCAGCAAAGTCAGACGGTTCCTGTGATGCTTGATCCTGACGGCGTGCCGGTGAAGCGAAACTTCGTCCACGTATCGGACCTTGTAGATGCAATGCTGATGGCGCTGGACCATCCCAAGGCACGGCAGCAGACGTTCAACATCTGCATGAATGAGCCGGTGGACTATCGCGAGATGGCAGATTATCTACAGGCCTCGCGCGGACTGCCCAGCGTCGATGTCAAGACGCAGTACCGATCCACATGGCTCGACAATAGCAAGGCCAGATTTCTGCTGGGCTGGAGACCAAAGGATGACTTGCCTCTCCTGATCGAACACGCATGGGCGTTCCAGCGGCCTCAATCTGACCCGCGCATCATCTGGTATCCAGGCTAGGACTGAGTCGGGCGATGACTTCTAGCGTCTCTTAAAGATGTCGAGCGTGGCACCCCGGCGATGCACCTCGATTGCGGTGCCGATGCCGTTTGGGTATTCCATGCGATCAGTTGCTGCCCCAATACTGTCCGGTCCGCTTCAGACTGCGGGAATGATTCTGAACGGTTTACTCTGCTCTACCTCGTCATTTCCGCTCTCGTGCAATTGGCAGGACTAGGACGGGCGGAGCAATTTATTCGTGGTTAGAGATACTAGATTTGTTGTTCTAAATCACTCAGCAGATATATAGATCGCTTGGACTTTAACCACGACGGCGCGACTGACCTGGCGTTCATCGGCGCCGCCTCTGACCGCGGCGATGCGACTGGCCGCGGATTCAACAACGTGGGCAAGCATCGAGAATGAAAGATGGCGTAATCATCACATTTGAGGATGGGAAGAGCGCGTTATATACGTCGGACCACCTGTATGCGATGCTGCCCGACGAAGACGAATTGATGCAAGACACCACTGACGAAGATTAACTCGAATCGCACTCAAGGTCACCTCGGGTCTTTCAGTTCGTAAAGTTGTTCGAGAAATCTCGATGTCCGTCTCGGCGTTCATGTCCCAAAGGAAAGCGCGAACCACGAGGAATATAGCACCCTAGCGCGGAGGTGATGCTCCGCTTTCGCGATAGTATCCAATGGCAGACCGACACTAGCGTTGATGGTCGTGTCACCGCTCAAGGGGAAGTAACCCGGGAACGACAAAAACGGGGGTTATTTCTGTGTTGACCACATCCTTCCGTGACCCTTCGATTGAACTGGGTTGTCGTTAAGAGCGGCGATATATTGAATTTGATCGGGAGCAGACACTCCAGTGTAAAGTGAAATTACCCCAAGACAAGAAGACCATGAGCCTCACGCGCGACTGCCAACTCGTCATGTTTCAGGAAAATCCTGGTCACCTTAGACTGACACGATGAACACTCATACGAGCGACACCACCGCTGCCGTTAGCCCATTCAACTCGAGAGGCAGTCTATTTCGCACTGCGGACAAGAGCCTCGCCGCTACCTTTGTGTTGATCACCTCGTTATTCCTGCTGTGGGGCTTTTGTAACGGGATGATTGACATTCTCAACAAGCATTTCCAAGACACGCTGCGAATCACCAAAGAACAGTCGGGACTGGTGCAGGCGGCCAACTATCTCGCGTACTTTTTCATGGCAATACCCGCCGGTCTGATCGCGAAGAGATTTGGGTACAAAGGCGGCATTCTCGTGGGGCTGACGCTGATT
>CAZPEZ010000184.1:0-5022 GCA_964585715.1 uncultured Occallatibacter sp. | reverse complement strand
GGGTGATGTTTGGAGTTCCAGCAGTCAAAGCCATCGTGATGATTGGCGACAGTGAGGAACAGCTTCGCGCCGGCCTTCTTAAAGCGGTTGATAAGCGCATCGGGCTCCCATTCAAGCAGCGTCCACTGGGAGCAAAGTTCTTTGTAGCCAAATCTCGAGGGGTGGCCGAAATGCTCCATGTGGTACTTGTATTGATCAGAGCCTTCCATATACATGTTGCGCGCGTACCAGTCCCCGGCTTCAGGAACGCATTGCGGGGTCCAGTGGGCCCAGATTCCGAACTTCGCATCACGATACCATTCCGGGGCATCGTACTGAAGCAAGGATTCCCAGGTCGGCTTGTACGGTCCTTCACCCGCCAGATCCGCGATGGGAGATTCCCTTGGAACTCCATCCCAGGAGCCGCCTGGAATCGGCAGATCTGGAGGTTCGCCCCATGCTGTGGGGTGCCAGGATCCCTCGTCGAGGTTTTCTCTTACGATGTCACCGTTGGCCAGGGAATAGAACTGACGCTGATCAGGAGGCGTGGCGCAAAACTTTGCGTAGTCTTTCCGATAAGCGACGAACTGCTGAAACAAAGGCGAGCTCGACACATTACCCTTCTGAGCTCGCAAGGGAAGCATCCTCGCTGCCACCGCAGCTGCCACGACTTTGCAGAAATCTCTCCGACGCATTGAAATCTCCTCCGTGCTAGTCCAGTGACTTGTAGGAATAGGTCCAGCGAATGGTCAACACCTCTTCCGGATTGAACCGCATTTGGGCTCTCTCAAAAATCGGAACTAGCCGCGGCAAAGGCTGAACAAAGAAATCATGCACGCAACTGCGGCTCGATATGCAGTCTCCCCAATCAGTCCCATATCAGCCGTCGGTACGACGCCATCGAAGATCGCAACGAGCTGCCTTCCCACCGCGTCACACAAGTCTGGAAGCACCTGAATTCCTAGGCTGCGACACGCTTGGCTGGCGAGTTGCGTGAACAGGAGGTCTTCTCCCATCGCCCTTCTTTAGTAAGTGGCGACCGAGACTCGAAGTACTTCCGGCTCTGCATTGAACCTTAGTCCCCAGTCCGTTTGATCGCCGTTCAGGATCCGGCCGGATACGAACACACCGCGCTCGTATGTGCCTTCTTCCACGCGAAGAAATTGCCGATGCTGCCATTTGCCATCGATGAGGGCCGAAGGGGTCTGTCCGGCTCCAAGAACAATAGGTTGCGACTTTTGCTGCTCCTCGGTTCCCGCCGGACGAAAGTCAACGCCACAATAGTATCCAGCCACCAGAAACTGATTCACGTTCAGTTGAGCCACCAGTGCACGGCCTATCGGCTCGGGATTTCCCTTAGGGGACCCACCTCGACTTCCACCATAGGAAACAACCGCATCCCAAGTCCCGAAATGGAGCGTTTGCGTGGGCTGGTCTTCGATCTCTGCCACCGCCTGAAGCTTTCCCTCGTAGTTGAGACGGGCAACGTCGCGCATCATCGGCCTAAGCAGCTTGTAGTTTTGCGCCGTTGGATCAAGGAACGCGTTCGGCGCTTCGGGCACGGTTGGCTCCGGATGATTCGTTTGCGTATAGTCCAGCCCAAATGGCGCATAGCCGATCGCCTGAAGTCCAAGCGCAGAGAAAATGAAACGGGCAGCATGGGACGTTCCTGCTGTTTCCGGAATAAACAAGGCATTATCCAACCGATGATAGAGTTCCAGCACCTTTAGATAGGTCGGCGTGCTCAGCATGTAAATATCGGGCGCGAGAATGTCGATCGCAGGCGCCTCCGCTTTCCAAATGGGAATCACGTTATCCGTCGGGCCACCACTCTCGTAACTGCCCGGCGCTCCCTTGAAGGGATCGCGCAGCGCCGCATTGACGTAAAGCGGAAGCGGGTAGACGGCCTTGCCCGCAGCGGCAACTTGCCCCACGTAGCGGGCGACCGCCCAGGCATGGAAGAATACGTCGGCATCAGGGCCGAAGGCATCTCGCCAACTAGAGTTGGCCAACGAGATTCTGTTCATTGCCTTCAGGACATCGACGGGAACAGGCGAGTCAAAGAGTTTCTCCGCTGCCCCGGAATAGTCGCGAAGTGTCCCCCATGTGCCTGTTTCATTTTCGACCTGCACTATCAACACGGTTCGCTCGGGATCAACGGCTTTCAAATGCTGCATGAATGCAGTGAACGCTCGGATGTCCGCGTCGAGAGATGCCACAGAAAATGGGGAGGGAGAGTCAACAGATTCCCCGCTCTGATTGGTCACGTGGGAATAGCGCTGAGGGTCGAGTTTCATCCACTCCGGCATGTAGTGCTGGCTGCCGTTCTTCCACGTGCCGAACCATAGCAGGACCAGACGGACATGATGCTCGCGAGCCTGGGCAAGGATCGTATCTATTTGCGAATAGTCGAACTTTCCCTGCTCCGGCTCGAATTGCTCCCAGTAGATTGGGATTTCAAGCGTGTTCGCGTGCAGGTACTCGATGGCGGGCCACACTCGTGGCAGCGTCGACGGCCAGTCGCTTGAATTGTTCGCTTGCGCTCCCAGAATGAGGAAAGGCGCGCCATCCACCATCAGGGCGTAGCGGCCATCCTTCTGAACGACGCTCGGAATTTGCCGTTCTCTGACCTGTGCGTGCAGTGCAAATACCAAACCTGAAACCCACGCGAGCGCTGCGAAAATGCGTACTTTGATTGCCATCCGATCCTCGTTCCTTACATTCTGTTCGAGATGGTCTGCCGTTCCGGACCCAGCCGGACTTGTGTCGCTTCTTATTGAATCGATCCGAAGTGCACATCCTCAGGAGCGGAAGGATCATCAAGAAACTGAATCGTTGTGGCTGGACCTAAATCTGCCGGCGGTGTCCATGAATCGAGGACCCAAACCACCTCCTTCTCCGGGGTCACTTCCAGGGCTTGGATCGTTCCTATGCGTTCCTCAGCAGTCGTGTTCCACTCGTTCACCCAGCTATTCACGACGGTGTTGCCGTTAGGCAACCGCCAGGCTTGCTGCAGACTCGCGAAGCGGTAGCCGCTCGCCTCCGATGGGCTGAATGTCCACACCGAGTCGCCTCTGCGCGTTACTTCTCTCACTCCGACCCGGTCGGTGATCAGAATGTTTCCATTCTCGAGCGGAGTCACACCCCACGGCGTGGTCGCTGGGAATGACCACAATTCATGACCGTCGGAATCGTATTCCACGACCTTGTTCAAGTCCATGTGGGCTACCAGCAAGGTTCCGTCTGCGGCCAACCGCACGTGCCGGAACTGTCCATGCACGCTGATCGGATGCTTGGCCTGTAGTTCGAACTCCTTTTCTACCGCGCCGGTGACAATGTTCACCACACGCACCATTGGGGGATCCCCATTCACGACGAACAGAACATGGTCATTCCCGATAGGGACCCCGGTATGAATTTCGTGGCCCGCCGGCGCATCATAGTTCCAGACTACTTTCTTCTCGGGACTAATCTCCGTAATCCCGAATTGATGCGCAAAGAGGATGTTGCCGTTTGAAAGCATCACTGCATCGCTGATCTCGCCTTTGCCCGCCGGGTCGTCGTAGCGCCAAGTAACTTTACCTTGACGAACGATGACAATCCGGCGGTCATGGGACTCCCCTGCATACATGAAGTCATGATGCGCCAAATCATCGCCGCGCAGCTGTGCGCCCATGAGTGGCGCAGTTTGAGCGTGGTCAGGCTGCTGAGCACGCGTGGTTCCGCTGATACCTAGGACTAAGATGACAACGAACAGTCGAAACATTGTAATCTCCTGGCCCGGAAGGATCGTATCATTGCAATCGGCTTACCAGGATCTTTATCCCTGACTCGATCATGTCCAGACGACAACGTCTGAAACCGCGCGGTTTATCAGATCGATTACGTCCGCGGGAAGATTGACCCCGACTGACTTAATATTCTCGACGATCTGTTCCGGACGGGACGCTCCGATGATCGCCGAAGTCACTTCTTCTCGCCTCAACACCCAGGCCAGCGCCATTTGTGCCATCGTTAATCCAAGTTCGGCGGCGACTGGATTGAGATGTGCCACCGCTTCGAGCAGGTAGTCGGACCGATAGTGACGGCCTGCCGTTTCCATGAATCTATTCATGTCCTCGCTGGCAGCGCGGCTGTCGGGCGGCGGCTGCCTTCCCGCCGTGTACTTGCCGCTCAGGACGCCATGAGCCAACGGGGAGAATGCGAGAAAGCCGACACCGTGGTGGGCGCACAAGTCGAGCACTGCAGCTTCAGGTTTGCGCCAAAGGATCGAGTACTGCGACTGGTTTGAAGCGAAGGGAGTGAGGTTTCTTTCCCCAATCAGATCCAACGCCAAGCCTATTTGCTTCGCCGTCCACTCGCTGAACCCGGTCGCTCGGATCTTACCGGCTTGGACCGCACGACTTAGGGCTAGGAGGGTCTCTTCCAGAGGTGTGTCGGGGTCGAAGCGGTGACATTGATACAGGTCAATTGTGTCGAGTTTCAATCGCCGGAGAGAATTATCCAGCTGCTTCTCAATCTGCGCAGCAGAGAGTCCATGATCGGGGTCATCGCCGACGGGAAAAAAGAGCTTGGTCGCGATAAGGTAGCGGTCACGCGAGTGCTCTCGCAGAGCTTCGCCGACAATATGTTCGGCTTCTCCAGCGCCGTATTGGTTGGCCGTATCGAAGAAGTTGATTCCATTGTCAAAAGCTGTCTGGATGCAGCGGATGGCCTGCTGCCGTTCGATGCCGCCGGCAACCGTGAGCCATGTGCCGAAGCTCAATTCCGAGATTTCGAGCTTACTGTCGCCCAGCCTGCGCCTAAGCATCTTTGTTCCGGTCACTTCTTTCTGCTGGATTCGAGACGATAAGTTGAAGATCAGGGCCGACGGTGATCAATTCTCTTTCCCTCCGAAAGCCGGTCCAGTCAATTGCAAAGGCCGGTCTCAATCAGTTGCCATCCGTGTCATGATCGACAGATTCCGTTACCGGCTTTGAGAGCCGAAGAAAAGAGAATAGCGTGCCAAATTGGAATGTGACGTAGGCTGCGTTTTTCGAAATA
>CAZPEZ010000183.1:0-5118 GCA_964585715.1 uncultured Occallatibacter sp. | reverse complement strand
CCACGGAATCCAGCGGCTCGTCCTCGTCGTCGTAGTGGCTGTAGTTGGCAGCCAGGGCGGTGGCGGGCGGAATGCTGGTGGGTCCGGGAACAGCGTTGCCTTGCTCGTCGATCTTCATGCCCAGCGAGAGGCCCATCTGGGCAAGGATTTCCTTGATCTCGTTCAGGCTCTTGCGGCCGAAGTTCTTGGTCTTCAGCATCTCGGCTTCGGTCTTCTGCACCAGTTCGCCAATGGTTTGAATGTTGGCGTTCTTGAGGCAGTTGTAGCTGCGGACGGAAAGCTCGAGCTCTTCGACGGAACGATTGAGATTGTCGTTGCGCAGCAGCACGCGGCCTTCTTCGCTGCGCGATTCGGCTTCGATCTCTTCCTCGAAGTTGATGAAGATGTTCATGTGGTCCTTGAGCAGCTTCGCGGCCAGGCCCACTGCGTCGGCCGGCAGAACCGCCCCATTGGTCCACACTTCGATGGTCAGCTTGTCGTAGTCGGTGATCTGTCCCAGACGGGCAGCTTCAACGACGTAGTTGACGCGGCGTACGGGCGAGTGAACCGAGTCGACCGGAATGAAGCCGAGGCCAAGATCTGCGTCGAAGTTCTTGTCGGCGGAGATGTAGCCGCGCCCGCGCTTGAGGCGCATCTCCATGTCGAGGCGTCCGCCTTCGGAGACGGTCGCGATGTAGACGTCTTTGTCGAGGATCTCGACGTCGCCGTCGGCTTCGATCATGCCGCTCGTGACAACGCCGGGATGGTCGGCGCGCAGATAGAGCGCCTTGGGGCCGTCGCCATTGAGCTTGAAGGGAACCTGCTTGAGGTTCAGGATGATGTCGGTTGCGTCTTCCACGACGCCGGCGATCGATTGGAACTCATGCAGAACGCCTTCGATGCGGATCGCGGTGACTGCCGCGCCTTCGATCGAGCTGAGCAGCGTGCGGCGCAGGGCGTTGCCGATGGTTGTACCAAAGCCCCGCTCAAACGGCTGGGCGCTGAACTTTCCGAATGTTTCGGTGAGCGACTCGGCATCGACTGCCAGGCGCTTCGGCTTCTGGAATCCTCTCCACAACATAGGGGTCTCTTTTCCCGCACGGCATGTACGTCGCGATGCATTTTGCGGCGGCCGCGCAAGTTCTCCTTGGTTTGGGATGAGGACCAGGGACTAAGGGACCAGGGACTAGTTTCATCACGCTATGCGAAGCCGTGTTGACTATCCCTGTTCCTTACTCTCTGATCCCTGTGACGCTTACTTCGAGTACAGTTCGACGATCAACTGTTCGTTGATCGGTAAGTTTACATCCTTGCGCTTGGGCAGCGTGAGCACACGGCCCGACATGTTCTCGAAGTTTGCTTCGAGCCAGACCGGAACCGGGTTGGCCGCTGCAAACTGCGTTGCCTGTTCCACGATTACCATCTTCTTGGCTTCAGGCCGAACGGCAATCTCGTCGCCCGCATTCACCTGGTAAGAAGGAATGTTCACCTTGCGGCCGTTGACTGTGACATGGCCGTGGCGCACCACCTGGCGAGCCTGGCGGCGCGAGATCGCGAACCCCAGCCGGAAGGCGACGTTGTCCAGACGCCGTTCCAGCTGCTGGATCAACAACTCGCCCGTGATACCGGGGGTGCGGCTGGCCTTCTCGTAGTACTGGCGGAACTGACCTTCGAGGGTGAAGTACATGCGCTTGGCCTTCTGCTTTTCGTGCAGTTGCAGGCCGTAGCCTACGATCTTGGCCTTGCGGTCTTTGCCGTGCTGTCCGGGAGGAAAGTTGCGCTTCTCCAGCGGACAACGGTCCGAGGTACATTTGGTGCCCTTCAAAAAGAGCTTGGTGCCTTCGCGGCGGCAAAGGCGGCAAACTGCTCCGGTATAACGTGCCATCTTCTCTCCTGACTTCGGATGTCGGCCGGTTTACATGTCCGGAGGACATTTCCTCCCGGCCCATTACAGTTGTCAGGTTTCAGGGCTCAGGGATCAGTTCGAGGTGCTAGCGTCAGACGAATCTGACTGACCCCTGATCCCTGTTCTCTGATCCCTGTTCTTATACGCGACGCCGTTTCGGCGGGCGGCAGCCATTGTGCGGCACCGGCGTCACGTCGCGAATCGACTTGACCTCGATGCCTGCTGCAGCCAGCGCCCGAATCGCCGACTCGCGGCCCGATCCCGGCCCGGCCACGCGCACATCCACGGCACGAAGACCGTGATCGCGAGCCATACTGGCCGCATTCGACGCAGCCTGCTGCGCCGCGAACGGCGTGCCCTTGCGCGAACCGCGGAATCCGAGCGAGCCCGAACTCTTCCAGCTGAGCGTGTTGCCCACCTGATCGGTGATCGTCACGATGGTGTTGTTGAACGAGGCCTGAATGTGCGCAATGCCGAACGGTACATTCTTGCGCTCGCGCTTCTTGAACTTCTTGGTCTTGCCGGTCTTTGCAGCGCCGGCCTTCTGCTCTGGTTTCGCCATTAGGTCTTCGACGTCGCTTTCTTTTTGCCGGCAATTGTGCCCTTACGGGGCCCCTTGCGGGTGCGGGCATTGGTGTGGCTGCGCTGTCCGCGCACCGGCAGCGACCGGCGATGGCGGTTGCCGCGATAGCTCTGAATATCGATGAGGCGCTTGATGTGCATCGCGACGTCTTTGCGCAGATCGCCTTCGACGTCTCCCTGGTCCTCAATCACCTGACGGATACGGTTAACCTCTTCTTCGCCGAGATCCTGGATCTTCTTGAACGCATCGACGTTCGCCTTCTCCAGAATCTTCAGCGCACGCGGGTTGCCGATCCCGAAGATGTATGTGAGCGCGATCCGTGCCTGCTTGTTGCGGGGCAGATCGACGCCAGCAATACGTGCCATTCTGATTCCTTTGTTCCTTCGTGTGATGTGCTTCCGGCCTAGCGCCGGCTTGCACGGGTTGTTGCGGATCTCGAGAGGTTCATCGCAAGCCTTGACTCAAGCTAACTCGCCCCTGAAGTACAGGGAATAGGGAACAGGGATTAGGGAATAGTTGATTCTGCTGAAACGACCGCTTGATTTTTATTCCCTGTTCCCTATTGCCTGTTCCCTCTCTTCCTGGAGATTCCGCTGTCCTGCCAGCCTGACTTAGCCCTGGCGCTGCTTGTGCTTTGCGTTCTCGCAGATCACACGAACCACCCCACGGCGGTTGATGACCTTGCATTTCGCGCAAATCTTCTTTACCGATGCACGGACCTTCATTTGCTGCTGCCCTTCTCCGCGCATCAACAGGAAACGCGGTTATGAAAACTCATTTGTAGCGATAGACGATTCTTCCGCGATTCAGATCGTAGGGGCTCAGTTCCACCGCCACGCGATCGCCGGGAAGAATACGGATGAAGTTCTTGCGCATCCGGCCCGAAACGTGTGCCAGAACTTCATGGTTCGTTTCGAGCTTCACCTTGAACATCGCATTGGGCAACGTCTCAACGACCGTTGCCATCACTTCAATCGCGTCTTCCTTCGACAAACTGTCTCCCGCTGTGCTTTCGCACTCTTTACTCTCTGGACTGGCGCTTACTCAGTCAGAATTCTCGATCCGGTGTCGGTCACCGCCACCGTGTGCTCGAAATGAGCACTCATACTTCCATCGTCGGTTACTGCCGTCCAGCCGTCTTTCAGAACCCGGACATCCGGTTTTCCGATGTTCACCATCGGCTCGATGGCAATCACCATGCCGGTGCGCAACTTCATGCCACGGCCTGCTTCGCCGAAGTTCGGCACCTGCGGTTCTTCGTGCATCTGCGCGCCGATCCCGTGTCCCACAAAATCCCGTACCACCGAAAACCCCTCGGCTTCGACCACGCGCTGCACCGCCGCGCCGATATCGCCCAGGGTTGCTCCCGGCTTCACTGCGGCAATGCCCGCCTTCAACGACTTCTCCGTGACCTGCAACAGCCTCTTGGTCACCGGCTCAATCTTCTCGCCGACCGGAACCGTGATGGCCGCATCACCGTAGTAGCCGTCGATCACTGCACCGCAATCCACCGAAACGATGTCTCCTTCTCTCAGGACACGCTTCTTCGAGGGAATGCCGTGCACCACTTCGCTGTTCACCGAGGTGCAGAGCACACAGGGGAACCCGTGGTATCCCTTGAACGCCGGCCGCGCACCCAACTCACTCATCCGCGCTTCCGCCGCTTTCTCAAGATCGAGAGTGGTCGCGCCCGGCTTCACGTGGCTACGCACCAGCTCGAGCACCTCGCGCACCACACGGCCCGCTCGGCGCATCTTCTCGATCTCATCCTGGGACTTCAGCACAACCGGCACCCCGGTATATCCTCCCAACAACGCACAAAACCCGTCGGGCTGCGTAACGGCGTTGACTGAACCTGAGGTTCGTCAACCCTGTTTGCGCAACTCCTCGACGGCTACCACAATCCTTGCCGCAATCGCAGGAATCTGCCCATCCGCTGCCACTTCAGCAAAACGTCCCAATTCTCGGTAGTGCTCGATCACAGGCGCAGTCTGTGCCTGGTAAGCGCGCATGCGCTCCGCAAAGACTTTCTCCGTGTCGTCGGCTCGCTGGGCCAGCACAGCGCCTTCTATATCGCAAAAACCTGCCCGTTGGGGCGGGTTTGAGTAGATGTTATAGATGGTCTGGCAGACGGGGCAGTTTCTGCGTCCCGTAATTCGGCGCAGTAACTGATTATAGTCCACATGCAGGCTGACAGCAACTACCGGCAGCCCTTCTGTCCGGGCAGCCAGACGCCCGTCCAGCCAGCTGGCCTGCGGCAAAGTCCGGGGGAACCCGTCCAGAATGTAGCCCCTGACGGTGTCCGGCTCCAGCAGCCTTGCGGCCACCATCTCGTTGACCAGCGAGTCGGGGACCAACTCCCCGCGCTGCATCACTTCCCGAGCCGCCTTGCCCAGGGAAGTCCCCTGAGCCACATTGGCTCGCAGCAGATCGCCGGTTGAGATCTGGGGAATGCCCCACAGCTTCACAAGTTCTTTGGCCTGGGTCCCCTTCCCAACGCCGGGTGCGCCCAACAAAAGAATAGGACCGGGTACGATTGCTGTTGCCGTAACCCGGTCGCTTTCCTTAACACTTGCTGAAACAGACATTTACCACGTTTTCCTTCCGCGTATGCGACCGGAGCGCGGGGAAAAGCCGTCATAGTGACGCA
>CAZPEZ010000182.1:0-5149 GCA_964585715.1 uncultured Occallatibacter sp. | reverse complement strand
TAGGGAGTAGGGAATAGGGACTGTGAGAAAGCGAGTGAGGCGCGAATCGCGGATCGGGGCCAAGGCCCGGCAGCCTGTCGCAGTGGTTCGTGGCTCGTCGATTGTCCGCTCGAACATCATAGGACCATTGTGCGCCAAAAGCTGCTAATTACCGGCAAACTTCGAGTGACAGAGATAAGAGACCAGAGAACAGATAATAAACGACTTGCGGGACGCGGGTGGGTTATTTGGGTGGCGGAGGGCTTGACAAGGTTTCGGGGCGGGACAAGATGGCGCATGCGTCAGGGTAAAAACCGGGGGAACGTTCCGTCTGTCCCCGGGTTTCTGTCCCCAGGTTTCCCCCGCGCCAAATCTCTAATCTCAAAGCCTAGTCACCTCGAAGGCGCCGAGGAGTTCAAACGCTCTCAATCCCACCGATGAAAGGGGAAAAAGCCGTCGGCGCGTGCCGAGACATACGCAGGTACCGCTCAAATCGGATGTGCTTACCAAACGCGGGGTCGTCAGCCAGCAGAGAGCCAGTGCTTTGCACATGTAGGTTTTTCGCGCACGAGTAAACCTGCTGCCAGTTCGAGGGGGTCAGGATGTCCAAAAAGTAAACTCCGTTTTCAACGCATATCAATCCCGATGATGCGATTTCCGGCAGCCCAGAACCCGTCTCATACATTGCAACAATATTTTTATCGATCACGATGCGTGGATAGCCAGCAACCTTCGACTCGAGTTCGTATGCCTTCGCGATCGCCTGACTGTATGTCAATCGCCCGTTCTGGAAATGCTGAGCAAATGCCACGCCGCCTCGAATGAAGATGCCCTGCCCGAGAAAAGCGACGAAGAGACCCCGGAGGAGCTCAAGAAACTCCGGAAAGTGCTCATGTTCACTGCAGGTCAGTATGACCGTATCCGAAATCGCTCGAACTCCAAAGACCGCCTCATTGACGGCCTCGAGCGCAGCTAAAGCAGCTGAAAGTTTCTCCTGGAAATCAAGGCGCCCGCTCTGCCGGTCCCTCTCAAGGAAAAACCTATATCCGAGTACATCCAATAGTGCCGCGTAAAGGTAGGAAGGATTCATAGCCTTACGGCATCGCGCTTGCGATCTTGCCGATCTCCGTTTTGTAATCGCCCATTCGGTCAACCCACGGCTTCCATACGGAACCGTAATACATCTGGCCGGTCGTCGAGGCCTCCCTCGTGTGTTCCTGGTCAATGTCAAACATCGCTCTTCCGAACATCTGCGCAGTCGGTGCAAGGGGCCCCAAATCACGTATCGTGGCTATGTACGGGTTTAGGGGGTTAAGGCTCGGGGCCGGCGCGATTCCATCCTTTGAAAGCAAATACGACTTGATATCAGCGGAGATTCTCTCCTGCCATTTCACGTAGGACTGCTTCGCCTTCGTTGCGCTGTGCACTTTGAAATTCTGGATGACTGCGCCGAGGAGAACGGGGCTGCCCGGGAACGACGCGATCTTGAATGGGGCGAGCGTTTGGACAATTTGCTTGTGACGACTTATCCATTCGTGGATGACACTACCGAGAAGTCGCACGGCCTGGTTGCAAAACCGGTCCGGGACGAGCGGCAAGAAAAGACCGTCACAGGCGAGCACGACCGTCCGGGTTATCGAGCCCGTGCTCGGACCGACATCGCAAAGGATGTAATCGAAGCCCCGAGTCTTCCCTAACCCGTGCAGCAGGTGATAAAGGGCGACGTACGTGTTCTTTTCGTGAATATTCTCGGTGACGGCTTGGTTCCATGCCGTGCCCAAATAGGTCTCGGCGAGGGAAAACTCGATGTCACCGCGAAAGAGGAGCGTCTTTTGGTAGAGCGGGGACTCGATGAGTTCAATTTTGGACTGATCAATGGCGCCGGCTTCGCCGCGAAAGCGAGGCAGTAGAGCTTGATAAATCGAAGTTCCCGGCAACTCTTTGTCCGGATCCTCGAAGTCAGGGTTTGAAGCAAGGAAGAGCTCGGTGAGATTGCATTGTGGGTCGCAATCAGCGAAGAGGATTCGGAAACCCTGTTCAGCCAAATAGACCCCCAGATTGAAGAGTGTCGTGGTCTTCGAAACCCCACCCTTGTTGTTGTACATTGTTATGATCTTGGACAAACCACACCCCCTTCACCCATCTACCTGCCAGAAGATTCCACCCTTTTTCGGAAAGGCCAGTTTATACCTCGAACCGCCAACTCACCAGCAAGTTTGGCGGTCCGCAAACCCTCCGACCTGCTCCCCTCCGCCTGCGCCAAGTTTGGCGGAATGTCATTCAGGCGAGCCCGTTGACGTTTCGCAGCCGCAAGCATCCAACCTGGAGCCTTCCCGTATCCTGTTCCCTTGAGGTCGCACCCATGAGAAAACTGGCTTTCCCTGCTGTTCTCGCTATCGCCGCTCTCGTCCTCCCCTTCGCCGCCGCCGCCCAAACCAAGACCCCGCCCACAACCCTACGCGGCGTTCTGCTGGAGCAGCTACACACTACACACGACAACGAAGACTGGTTTGTTCCGGCGAACGTTGCCGTCGCAGGCCTGACCGCCGAGCAGGCCAAATGGAGCCCCGGCAAGGGCAACCACTCCATCGGCCAGTTGGCCTACCACATCTGGTATTGGGACGACCGCGCGCTCACCGAGTTCAAGGGCGAGAAGCCCGCGCCCTTCGATGGAAACAACAACGAGACCTTCGACAACTTCACCCCCGCGCAATGGGACGACCTGGTGAAGAAGCTCGACCAGGTGCTCGCCGACTGGGAAAAGGCCGTTGAAACCGCCGACGACGCGAAGCTGGCCGCCAATGCGTCGCTGATCGCGCACGTGGGAGCGCACAACGCTTACCACATTGGCCAGATACTCTACGTTCGCAAGCTCGAGGGTGTGTGGGACCCCGCCAAGGGCGTGAAATAGGAGAGCGGCCCGAGCTGCCTCACTCATCCAACATCGCGGTTGTCGTCGTTGAGATACTCTTCCGGAACGTCGTCTTCCGGCACCTGCCGCGTGCGGACCTCGCCCTGATCGGCGTCGGGCGCGTCTTCCACTCCGGAAACGATTCCGGCCTCGAACGCGTTGCCCTCCTCGAGCAGCTCCTCCGCGCTTTCAGAATCGGCGTAAGGCTCGTCGCGCAGGTTTTGGATGTCGCCCGATTGACCGGCTGAATCCGATCCGGTCTCATCTCGCAGTTTCCGTTTTGGGTCCATGATGATTTGTCCCTCTGGCAGGTCGCTTTTGCATCGCCCCGGCCCACACTACCTCGGATGCAAACCACGCGCCAAGGATACCCACGCTTCGCTCCGCAAAAACTTGTGCGGGCGCCCCATGGCCCTCGTCCGCCGCGGCGGAGGGACCTGGAAAAACTCAACCGCCAGACCGTTGTACACAAAAAGGCGCCCTTCACCCTGGCGCCCTGTCTGATCACGGTCCACGGCAAACCGTCCATCGCTCACAACTTGATGCAGTACATTTCTACTGCAAATGCAGTATAATTCTACTGCGATGATCTCTCTCCGCTCCAGTCTGCGCCGCAATCTGTTGACGCTTTTCTATGTCAACCGCTCCGCCCGCGCCTATGTCCGCGAGTTGGCCGCGGCCATCGGCGCCGACTCCACCAACGTCTCTCGCGAGCTCGCCCGCCTGGAGCGCGAAGGCCTTCTGCGCTCTGAGATCGAAGGCCGCCAGCGCTACTACAGCGTCAATCCCCGCTATCCCTATCTCAAGCCGGTCTTCGCCCTCTTGCAGGGCTCCGTCGGCATCGAGCCGACTCTGAGGCATGCGCTCCAGGCAGTTCCCGGCATCGAATCCGCGTGGCTCTACGGATCGTTTGCGAAAAACGAAGCCGATGCCGCAAGCGACATCGATGTTTTGATCCTTGGCCGGCCCGACCAGCAGCGACTCGCCTGCGAAGTTCGCAAGGCCGAAAAAGCCCTCCGCCGCGAAATCAACTACACTGTTCTTTCTTCCCCGGAGCTCAATCGGCGGCTTGCCAGGCGCGATGCATTCATTGCCGACATCTGGAACGGAAAGCGCATTGAGCTGATTGGCGATGGCCCCCGGCAAACCGACCAAACCGCAGGCGGTAAATCCGAAGCAGGTGAGGCAATTCGTGGCCGACGCGCGCAAGAAAGCCGCCGCCGCGCGAAGGACTCTGGCGATCGACGAGGAGACGGCTCACCAAACGGCTTACGAGGCCATACTCAAGGCGTCACTGGCTCTGATGTTGAGCCACGGCCAGCGTCCCCGCGCCCAACTCGGGCATCACGTCGCCATCCTCGAATTCGCACGGAAGCACCTCGATCCCGCACAGGCGCCGGCCTTCGATCTGTTTGACCGCATGCGCCGCAAACGGAACACCGCCTTTTACGATATCGCCATCATCAGCGATGTTGAGGCCGAAGATGCCGTTCGCGCGGCCGATGACTACATCAAGGTGGTCGCCGCCGACATCCAGACGCGGATTCCGTGAGCCGTCTGCGCCCGCTGACTTGCTAACTCGCCGACTCGCCGTCGTTCTAACTCCGCCGACTCCCCTGCTTCACAATTCGTCGATCGTTTTCGCCGCCGCGTGAATGGCCTCCGCGATCTTTTTGATCTGCTCCGGTGTTGCGTTCCTGCGCCATACCTTTGACATCACAGCGCCGCGCAGGTCCATGAAGGCCTTCATCAGCTCGGGAGCGCGACCACGCTTGAAGCCGCGCCCCGTTTCCTCAAGCCGCTCGAAAAGCTGGCCCACGCGCTCCTTGTTGGCCTCGAGAACCTTCAGGCCCTCCTCGGTTACGCTGTAGACCTTTTTGCCATTGGTCTCGGCAGCCGTAATCAGGCCCTCCTCTTCGAGCATGGTCAGCGTGGGATATACCACGCCGGCGCTGGGCGTGTAGCCGCCGCCCAGGCGGGCTTCCATGGTCTTGATGAGCTGGTAACCGTAGCTCGGCTCAGCCGAGAGCAGCCGCAGAATCACCAGCCTGATCTCTCCGGCGTCGAACATTCGCTCGCGCCCCTCGCCGAATCCTCGGCCGAAGCCGCGCCCGAAACCGTGCCGGCCTGGGCCAAAGCCGCCGGGCATCTCGAACCCGCCTCCGCGAATCCCCGCGAAACGGCGCTCCGCCCAGCCCTCGGGCCCGCCACACTCCTCGCGCCCCTCAAATCTGCGGCTGCCGCAACCGCCGCGGCCTG
>CAZPEZ010000181.1:0-5294 GCA_964585715.1 uncultured Occallatibacter sp. | reverse complement strand
CTTCGGGTCGCCCTTTTTCATTGAGAGGCGAGTCAGCGCCAAGCAAGCCGTAGACTCTGTGGTTGGGGGTTTTCTCGGTGAAGCGCATTTCTATTTCTTATCTGAGCGTGCTGATCCTGTTTTGCTGCTTTCATTCGGCTTCTGCGCGGGCGCAGGAGGCGGCCGAAGGCCGCGTCTTTGGAGGCTACTTCGAGGAATGGGACGTGCGGTATTCCGGCTATACGATGGCCACCCTGGAGAAGAGCGGTGTGGCTGCCAAGCTGACTCACCTGATCTACGCCTTTGGCGAGGTCACACCAGGCCCGTCGCCGGTCTGCGCAGTCGACGATCTCAAGGCGGCATGGCAGGATACTTCGATTCTCGGGGTCGATGGAAAGCCCTTCTCCGGCCCTGTGCACGGGAACTTCGCGGGCATTCTGGAACTGAAGAGGCTTCATCCGCGCCTGCGAACGCTGATCTCGCTAGGTGGGCAGGCCGGAGACGTCTCCGGTTTCACTGCGGCGGCGGCTTCGCCCATTGCACGGCGCGCATTGGTCGCCTCGTGCATCGACCTCTTCGTTCAGGGACATCTTGCTCCCGGTGTGGAGGCACCAGCGCTTTTCGATGGTTTCAATATCGACTGGGAGTTTCCTCTGGCTGCGGACCGGGAGAACTTTACCGCGTTGCTACATGAGTTTCGCACGCAGCTCGACGATCTGGGCCGCAGCACCGGACGTCACTACATCCTCACCTTCGATTCTCCGTCGAATCCGCAGAAGTACGCGAACATCGACTTGAAGGCCGCTGCCAATGAGGTCGACTTTCTCACCATCGACGGATACGACTACGCCTCATCCAGCGAGAAAAGCACGAACGCGAGCTCGGCGCTCTACAACAACCTCGCCGACCCCTTGCACGAACAGGCGCGGGCCATTGACGATACGGTGCGGGCTTATTTGAAGGCAGGCGTGCCTGCCGCAAAGTACACCATGGGGATGCCGCTCTACGGAGTTGGCTGGAGCGGTGTCGCGAAGCGCAATCATGGCTTGTATCAGAGCGCAGAGAGTCCGGCTCCCGTGCTTTTGGCTGATGGCACCGGCGCGTGTCCTACCCAGAGCAAGATCGCTCCAGCGCCAGGTTGCGACACCATCCTCACTCCAGGATTTGTCACCGACGCGACCTTGAGCCAGGTGCTGCGCCGCCCCGACGCCCGATTCTGGTATGACTCCAAACGCGTGGGCGCGACCGTCTATCTGACGGCCAGCCGTACTTTCTATACCTTTGACAACCAGCGTTCGGTCACCGCGAAAACTGCCTACATTCGGGAGCACAAGCTGAGAGGAGCCTACGTCTGGGCGCTGAACGACGATGACGCCGATGCGACCATCACCAAAGCAATTGCCGCAGGATTGGAGTGACGTGCATCCGCATTGTTCGCGCCGTGCTGGACAACCATCGAGGGTACGACCCGTGGACCCGGCACCCGGTCACGAAGCTTTGTCGCGTGGCCTTAACATGCCGCTGTTTAGAATCGGCGTATGCCTTTCAGGACTGCTGCTTCCCTCTCCAAGCTTGTCTTTAGGCTCGCTTTTTTGTGCCTCCTCTCGTTCTTGCTCCCCGCAATCGGATTTGCGCAGGCCTTCGTCGGTCAGCCGAAGCTGATTGTCATTCTGGTCATCGACCAGTTCAGGGGCGACTATCTGAATCGGGACCAGGCCAAGTTTCAGGGGCACGGATTCAATCTCTTCATGAAGGAGGGGGCGTGGTTCACGGACTGCTACTACGACTATGCGAACACGAAGACGGCCCCGGGGCACGCGACGATTGGGACGGGGGCGTATTCGGACGGCCACGGCATCGAGTCGAACGAGTGGTGGGATGCGGGGCGGTCGTTTGAGACCCAGGTGAGCTCGGTCGAGGACGAGCGCTACAAGCTGGTCGATCTGCCGCACGACTCGATTCCCGCGAACCAGCCCGGTGCGCCGGCGTGGGCGACGGACTTTGTGGTGGGAGCCTCACCGCTGAATCTGCGGGCTACGACGCTGGGCGACGAGCTGCGGCTGGCGACGGCAGGCAAAGCGCGGGTCTACGGTGTGTCGTTGAAGGATCGAGCGGCGATTCTGCCGGCGGGGCAGTCGGCCAACGGAGCGTTCTGGATCGATCCCAACAGCGGGCAGTTCACGACATCGACCTACTACATGGAACATCTGCCGGAGTGGGCGAAGGCATTCAACGCCGGACCGCGCATTGCGCAGGCGGAGCACGAGGCCAACGCCGATGGGACGACCCAGTTCTACGACCTGGTGGGCCGTACCCCTGCGGCGAACAGTTATGAGCTCGATTTTGCGAAGGCGCTGATTACGGGCGAAAAACTGGGACAGAACGGCGTGACCGATCTCATCACGGTGTCGCTGTCGGCCAACGACATTCAGGGGCACCAGTTTGGGCCGGACTCGGATTTCGAGGAGCAGATGATTCTGAGCCTCGACAGGGACTTCGACAGCTTCTTCGGCTGGCTCGACCAGACGGTGGGGTTGAAGAATGTCTGGATCGCGTTGACGGCCGACCACGGGATTGCACCGATTGCAGGCGACGCGGCGAAGCTCGGCGTCCACGCCTACGCGGTGGACATGGACAAGGTGTATGCGCGGCTGAATGAGGAGCTGGACAAGCGATTCGCCAACGGAGAGCAGGTCGCTTTCCTGATGCCCGTTCCCGATCTGCCATACGTGGTTTTGGACAAGCGCGCGTTTGCCAAGATCAAGGTCGACGAGAAGACCGCCGAGGATGCGATTGCCGAGCTACTGCCTGAAGCTGTCGACAGCCTGAACCTGAACCCACTGCCGGAGCTGAAGCTGGTTCCACCGACCGTGCCGCATCCAGTGGACCACAGGCTGCCTCCCGCGCCGCATATTCAGTACACCTACACGCGGTTGCAACTTGAATCGGGTCAGTTGCCGCCGTCGGAGTGGGGAAGGTTGATCGCGCACAGCTACGCATCGCACGGGAACTGGTTTGTGATGATGGTGCTGGATGCCTATCAGATGGCAGGGACCGGGCAGTTTGCGGGGACCACGCACTTCAGCCCCTGGTCTTACGATCGGCACGTACCGCTGGGCTTTTACGGGGCTCCGTTCGTGCCTGGCGCGTATCATGAACGTGTAGCCCCGGTCGATCTGGCAGCAACGTTTGCGTCGCTTGCGGGTGTGAATCAGCCGTCGGCCTCGGTCGGGCGGATCCTGAAGGAAGCAATCAAGAAAGCGCCAGGCCAGCCGTAGTTCAGCCGTCTCAATTTAGCCGCTAAGGACATCGCCCCCTCGTGAAACCAGACATGAAAGTGCAGTTGGCTGGGCTGGAGCTGGTCAATCCGATCATCGCCGCCAGCGGCACTTTCGGCTACGGAATTGAGTTCGAAGAGATTGTCACTCTGGAGAAGATTGGGGGCTTTGTCACCAAGGGGCTCTCAATCCAGCCGATGGCCGGTCACCCGCCGGTGCGCATCGTGCAGACCGCGGCAGGGATGCTGAATGCCATCGGCCTGCAGAATGTCGGCGTCGAGGAGTTCATCGCCAAAAAGCTGCCGGAGATACGGCGCTATCCCAGCGCGTGCTGCATCGTCAACGTGTTCGGGTTCACCGCCCACGACTACATCAAAGTGATCGAGGAATTGAACCACGCAGAAGGGATTGCCGCTTACGAGCTGAATGTGTCGTGTCCTAACGTTCATGCGGGTGGGATGACGTTCGGCGCAGACCCTGGTTCGCTCGAGTATCTGGTAAAGCTGGCGAAGGCCGTGGCGAAACGGCCGCTGATCGTGAAGTTGTCGCCCAACGTGACCTCGATCGCCAAGATGGCTAAAGTGGTCGCGGACGCGGGGGCGGATGCTGTGAGTCTGGTCAACACCTTCCTCGCTATGTCGATTGATGTGGAGACGAGGCAACCGCATTTGAGCAATCTGACGGGAGGGCTTTCCGGGCCGGCGATCAAGCCCATCGCGTTGCGGATGGTCTACGAGGCCGCGCGTGCGGTGAGCATTCCAGTGATCGGCCTGGGGGGTATCGCGACTCCCGAGGACGCGGTGGAGTTCCTGCTGGCTGGAGCGACCGCCGTGCAAGTTGGCACGGCGAGCTATGCGGACCCGCGCGCGGTGGAACGCATTGCCAAAGGGCTCGAATCCTGGTGCCGGAGCCATCACGTGGAACGGGTGGCGAGCCTGACGGGTGCGCTGGACGTCCCGAAGGGATGAAAACCGGCGCAGGCCGCGGTGAGACTTTTTCATCGGACCGAATTCTCTCAGACCAATTCTCTGGCCTGCGGGAATCTCTTCCCTGCTTTGATTGCGCTGTGATCCAGCTCAACCAGCATTCCAGCGCGCAGCAAGGACAAAGCTTGTAAACCTGTGATGCCGCGCACAGCCAATCGTGTTGCGGAATCCGTACTGTGCCTTCGTTTGCGACCCAAAGCCTGAGGATGCTTTCGGGCTTACCTCCCGGTATATGTGTGGTGCGGCGCAACGAGCGAGGCAGGCATGGGGAATTCCATTTGGCAGTCGATGGAGCAGAAGGGCTATAGCCGTAGAGACTTCATGAAACTGTGCACGGCGGCAGCCGCAGCGGCAGGCCTGGGCCAGAGCGGGGTGGCGCAGGTGGCATCGGCCTTCGAAAAGAAGGAGAAGCCGGCGGTCATTTGGATGCACTTCCAGGAGTGCACGTGCTGCAGTGAGTCGTTCATCCGCGCCTCGCACCCGATCGTCGTGGATGCCCTGCTGGATGTGCTGTCGCTCAACTACACCGAGACGCTGATGGCGGCGTCGGGATTCCAGGCCGAGAAGAGCCTGAAGGACACGATCCAAAATAATAAAGGCAAGTACATTGTGCTGGTCGAGGGCGCGGTGCCGACCAACGATGGCGGCGTCTACTGCATGATCGGCGGCAAGACGGCGGAATCGATTCTGCAGGAGGTGGCTGCGGATGCGGCTGCGGTTGTGGCGTGGGGCAGTTGCGCGTCCAACGGCTGCGTGCAGGCCGCCAAACCGAATCCGACAGGCGCGACGCCCATTCACAAGCTGATCAACAAGCCGGTGATCAATGTGCCTGGTTGCCCACCGATTGCCGACGTGATGATGGCGGTGGTCACGCACGTTCTTGTGCTGGGGCAAGTTCCGGCGCTCGACAGCCTGGGGCGGCCGAAGGAATTCTATGGTCGGCGTGTGCACGATACGTGCTATCGGCGAGCTAACTACGATGCCGGTTTGTTCGTCGAGTCGTGGGACGACGAGAACGCGCGCAAGGGATATTGCCTGTACAAGATGGGCT
>CAZPEZ010000180.1:0-5407 GCA_964585715.1 uncultured Occallatibacter sp. | reverse complement strand
TGTCATCCTGAGCTTCGGCAAGCCTGGGGCCCCGTTGCCGATGAAATCGGCGACGGGGTAAGCCGAGCGAAGGATCTGCTGTTGAGATCCACAACGCCCTGTGCCCCATTCTGGCGATTGCCTAATCGTCGCTAGGCTTGACAACACGGATCCATCTCACCGTTGGCACCGTCACCGTCTCAAATGCTAGCCTTCTCCCAAATGCCGTTCGTGACAACCACCGAAGCGGGCGTCCCTATCCAGGGACCGAGCGCGACGCTCCTCTACGACGACTGGTACCCCGCTCTGCGCACCGATACTCTGCGCGAAGGCAAACTCGCCAAGGCCATGCTTCTTGGAATTCCGCTTGTCTTGGGAGGGTCAAAGGGCGGGCAGCCCTTTGCGATGCGCGACAGTTGCCCGCACCGAGGGATTCCCCTGAGCGAAGGATGGTTCGACGGCGATCGCGTCACCTGCCGCTATCACGGGTGGGAGTTCGAACCCTGCAGCGGCCGCTGCGAATTGATCCCATCGCTCTCCAGTCACGATCATCTCGACGCGACGAAGATCTATGCGACCGCATTCCCCTGCGAAGAGCGCGACGGTCATGCCTGGGTCTACGTTCCCGGCCCCGGAAGCGGCAAACATGCGCAGGGCGCGAAGCCGGTACCGGAATTGCAGAAGTTTGGCCCGCGCTTCCGCACCGCACACCTCGCCGCGGACCTGCCCTGCAATGTCGATCACGGCATCATCGGCCTCATGGACCCTGCCCATGGTCCCTTCGTCCACCAGGCCTGGTGGTGGCGCAGCCGCGCCAGCATCCGCGAAAAGACCAAGCGCTTCGAGCCCATCCCTGAAGGCTTCCGCATGAGCGCCCACGCCCCCAGCGCCAACTCCGCGCCCTACAAGCTCCTCGGCGTCTACGGCCAGCCAGTTGAAACCACGATCGACTTCGTGCTGCCCAACCGCCGCACCGAGATCATTCGCTGTGGCGACAAATGGTTCTCCTCGCTCACGACCGTCACGCCCGTGACTGCATCCACTTGCCGCATCGACGTCATAGCCGCGTGGAACGTCTTCTATTACGTCCCCTTCCTCACGCCCATCGCCAAATACTTCGGCGCAAAATTCGTCCGCCAGGATCAGATCACCATGATCCAGCAGGCCGAAGGCCTCAAGCACAACCCGAGCCTGATGTTGATCGACGACGCCGACAAGCCCGCGAAGTGGTACTTCGCGTTGAAGCAGGCGCGCCTCGACTCCGCCGCCACCGGCACCCCACCCTCACACCCGCTTGCCGGCCCCGTCGAGCTCCACTGGCGCAGCTAAAGGGTAAACACTCCACGCCGTCGTCCCCAACGAATGTCACGGCACGCACGACACTGGGTGCCCCAGGTCTCGTTTCTGAGATCTGGGAAAGCTAAGTCCTCTCCGAGCCGCCGCGATATTCGCAGATCTATCTCCCTAACCAGTCGGGATCGGCCGCGTAGAATGCGTCGCCGATATCCCTTTGGTGTGCACTCTCCTTGGTAGCTCTTCGATCAATTGATCGCGATCCATCGGTTCAGGCGTCGACCATTCGGACTCTACAGCCGGCATATCCGGAAGCGTCAGCTGAGCCAATTAACGTGACCCGCTCACCTTTTGAATCTTGATTGACATGAATATCGTCCACTTCTGGCTGCCACGGACTGCCATCGCAAAAGCACAGGGCCGAAGATCGTCCGATCTCCGGCCCGCCCTGCCATCTTTCGATCCCCCTCTACTCGCTCTCTGCCTCGTTCTTGCCCTCCTGATCGGTCTCGTCGTCTTCGCCTTCCACCGAGATCCGCAGCGAGCGCAGAAAATTAACGTCGTTCTTTGAGAAGGGGGCGCCGCCTTCGCCGGCCTCCAGCGCAGGCTCGGCGTCTTCCGCATCTTTCGACGCGACTTCGTTCAGCCCGATTGTCGCCTCCAGCATCAGCAGCACATCGAATCCATGCCGCCGTATGTCCTGGACTACACCCGCAATCTGCTCGCTCTCGATAACCGACTCGTGAATCGCCTCGCCCAATTGTTGAATCAGTTCGCGCAGCCTTGATGTCACCTAAGCCTCCCGAACGTCGGCCGGCGCGAGCACTTGCGCTGGGAACGGCGTGGATTGTTCTACCTTACTGCCAGAGCGCGTCTGCGGCAACTGCCGGTCCCGTCATGCGGCAGCCAAAGTGAAGTGCCCGTCCCGCTGTTACCATCATATCGAAATGAGACCGGAAGCCTTCGGCCGAGTGCTCGGAATCGGATTGCGCGTCGCCGGCCGCGTGGCAGGCCAGCGCATCGGCGCTGCAGCGCAATCGTCGCCGACGGCCGCAACACAAACTCCATCCGCGCCAACATCGCCGAATTCTGCAGCCTCAGGCCGCTCCGCCGGCAGCCTCAGCTCCGGCATCTCCCGCGGCCTGGGTGGATTCTTCAAGCCCTTCCGCCGTGTCGGCAGCATCCTATGGCTCGAAATCACCGGCGTCTTCTTCTTCCTGCCGGTGATCGTCTTTGCGCCCACGCTCTGGCGCACCCGCTTGAGCTACGCCCGCGGTCCCGACCATCGAACTTTCCTCGCATCGGCCGTCGTCGTCGTGATCTTCCTTTATCTGGGAGCGAGTTCCTTCTGGCGCGCCCGCCGCAAATAGTCAAACGCCAACGGCCTTGTACCTGAGCGAGTACCAATACGTCGTGGCCGGTCATCCTGAGCTCCGCTGCTTGGGGCCCCGTGAACAGCGCCAGCGATTCATGGGGTAAGCCGAGCGAAAGCTTGCCCTGAGCGAAGTCGAAGGGGATCTGCTTCTGGCCCGCTTCGTGATGGGCAATCGCTTTTGCGGCAGAGGACATGCCCTGCCTAAGCGGTTTCCCTGTTTCCGCTGCGCATCAACACCCAGAACACCACGGCAACCAGCACCAATACCACAAGAAGCGCGCCAAATCCTTCGCCCCGTCCGCCATGGAAAAAGACAAAGCGCTCAAAGGTCAGCGCGGCCAATGTATTCAAGAGCGTCATCATGGTCGTCTCCACATCGGCCCCCGGGATGCGCAAGGCCGCACGAGATCGGACCCCAACCCGCTCCGTTAGTTGCTGAGGAGGAAATCCGCGATCAGCTTCGCATCCTGCTGAGTCGCGGTGCAATCGCATAGTTCAACTGCACCAGCCCGATCGCTGCAATGCTTACCCAATTGCTGACGAAGCACAGTGCCGCCCCCGCTGCATACAGCGACTGCGCAATCACGATCCGCCGGCAGATGCTCCCTCGCACCTCCTCCGGCGTGTCCGGTTTGATTAGCCCCTCGTGCGTCGCGTGCGCCCAGCTCCAATACAACATCGCGCCCAGCACAAAAATGTTCAGCCAATACAACCCCAGCGCCGAGCGATAGGCGATGAACTCCGCCAACAATCGCGTCGAAAGGGGCACCAGCGTCACCGCAAATAAGAACGCCAGATGAATCCACGTCAGATCGCGCGTGCCCTCGCCCATGTGATTGAACTGCGTCTGTTGGCCGGCCCAGAAGATCCCCAGCGTCAAGAAGCTCATTCCGTACGTGACCCACTGCGGGGCCAGCGCGCACAACGCCGCCCACAGTTCGCTCTCGCTATGCACCTGCGCCGCTGTCGGGAGGTGCAGATCCAGTACGAGCAGCGTCATCGCTACAGCAAAGATGCCGTCGCTCAACGCGGCCAGCCGCTCCAGACTCCGTCCCTGAATGCGGTTGTAGAGTGTTGCCATCTCGTCCTTACCTCACGCGCTCAGCCGTTAGGCCAGCCGCGCACTCATCCTAACCCGCAAAAGGCTGCGCGCTCCGATCTCCGAATTAGGAACTACAAACTATGAACTACAAACGAAGAACTAGGAACTGCGAACTCCCCGCGTCCAATGCCATACCGCTAACCCAAGTGCCACCACTCCCAACCCGAACGCCATCCATGCCCGTTCACCGTGACCCAGTTCCACTCCGCGATAAAACGCAATACCGGCTGCCACCAGCATCAAAAGGCCACGAAAAGGCTGCATCGTTCCCTCATCCTACGCCGAGCTCCTGTCGCAGATTAGGAAATGGTGTGGCCGGAGGAAATGGCCCCGAGTCGGTGCGACCAACCCGGGGTCCTCAACGACAGGTCTTCGTCGTTGGGTTGGGAGTAACAGGGAGCGACGACCTTGCACAATCTCAACAGCGACGCAGTGCTTCCTAATCTGCCGTGCGGTACAGTTACACTCATGGCTACACCGTCCGCCCCTGTCGCGACCGCACTTAAAAAGACCGCCCTCAACGCAACCCACCGCGCACTCAAAGCCAAAATGGTCGACTTCGGCGGCTGGGACATGCCCGTCGAATATCCAGGGAACGGAGGCGGCCTCATCGCCGAACACCTTGCCGTCCGCACCGCCGTCGGCCTCTTCGACGTCAGCCACATGGGCGAAATTCAATTCCGCGGACCCGGCTCGCTCGCAGCCGTCCAGCTCATCAGCATGAACGACGCCTCGCGCCTCAAAGACGGCCAGGCGCATTACTCCGCGCTGCTCACGCCGCAAGGCACATTCGTCGACGACATCCTCGTCCATCGCCTCGGCGACAACGACTACCTCCTCGTCGTCAACGCTGGCACCAAAGACAAAGACCTTCAGTGGATTCGCCAGCAGGTCGGCGCCTTCCCCGGCATCCACCTCAACGACTACTCCAGATACTACTCGCAGCTCGCCATCCAGGGTCCGCGCGCGCTCGAGACTCTGCAGAAGCTCACCAAGGTCGATCTCGCCGCAATCAAGAATTATTGGTTCACCTGGGGCCAGGTCGCCGGCGTCCACAACGTCCTCATCGCCCGCACCGGCTACAGCGGCGAAGACGGCTTCGAAATCTACATCCCCTCCGATGAAGCCACCACTGTCAACACCTGGAACGCGATCCTCGATGCCGGCGCCGAATTCGGCATCCGTCCCTGTGGTCTCGGGGCACGCAACACCCTCCGCCTCGAAGCCGGCATGAGCCTCTATGGCCACGAGATCTCCGAAGAGATCAACGTGCTCGAAGCTGGCCTTGACCGCTGGCTCAAACTCGACAAAGGTTCTTTTATTGGACGAGACACTTTAGTGGCCGTGCAGAATGCAGGCGGCCCACAACGCAAGATCGTTGGCCTCGAAATGATCGAACGCGGGATTGGCCGCGACGGGTACTGCGTACTGTCTCTTGAAGGCGAAAAGATCGGCACCGTGACCTCAGGCTCACCCGCGCCCTTCCTCAAAACCAACATCGCCATGGCGCTCGTGCCCACGGCCGTCGCCCAGAGCGGCGCCGATGTCTTCGTCGAGTGCCGCGGCAACCGCGTCCGCGCGAAGCAGGTCCCGCTGCCTCTCTACAAGCGACCGAAGAAATAGCTCGCTCGCGTGCTGTGTAAAAAGGCCGCCCTTGG
>CAZPEZ010000179.1:0-5493 GCA_964585715.1 uncultured Occallatibacter sp. | reverse complement strand
AATCCGAAGGTGTGCCAGACCGTGCCCGGCTCGAGCGTGGAGTCTGCGGGTAGCTCGATGACCATCTTCATGCCCAGCGCCCAATCGCGGCCCTTCGGACGATTCCCGTTTTGGTTCAGTGCTCTCCCAACCTGGCCCACGGGTCCATCGCCCACAACGGTCAACTGCGCGTGCACATCCATACCGGGCATGAAGCCGTCGGCCGGCATCCCGTCCTTGTCCACACCCTGGTCGGCAAGCCGGATCCCAAGGACAGCCCGTCTGCCTGCGTCGGAATTCTCGGCGAAGATAGGACTGCTCACCGGCGTTCCCGGCCAGATTTGCACCAGCCCGTTCGCCATCAGTTGCGCGGCGACCCATTGATTGAACTGCCCAATGGAAAACACCAGCCCACCTCTCTTGTGCAGAAACGCCGGTGTCCAGGGCAGTTCGAAGGCCTCGTTTTTGACGCATAGCTTTTCGCCGACGCGAAGAAAGAAATCCACGACGCGCAGGGTGCGCGAGCGTCGGCTGGCACCGATGGGATCGAGCAGGTAGAAGACCCGCTCCTGCTTGACGTCCGTGGACATGGGAATCTGGGTTGGATCGAGCTTCGGAAAGCTGGCACGAATTCCCTCGGCGCGCGTAACGACGCCACTCACGCCAGCGGCGAGATCGTCGGCCCGCTCGTAGCAAAGTACCTGCAAGGGCATGCCCGGCGCGATCTTGCTTTCGAATGCCGGATCGTCCGGGGACTGACTCCACGCCTGCGTCAGCGTGGTCAGGAATCCGCCCGTCGCTGGACCAAAGCCGACACAGGCGATATCCACTTCCATCGTCTGTCGGCCGGTCTCGCTCGCTTGTTCCGGCGAACTCATGCGGCCCCTGCCGCCGGATAATCGAGTGTCTCGGGAATCATTACCTTGCTCACGGTGTCGGCAGCCCGATCCTTCGCCAGGCGCGAACCAGTCAAACACATGGTCAATCTGCTTTGCAGTCGCAGAAACTCACCCGATCCCGCACAACCGGCACACGGGCCCGCTTTCGGCGGATGACTGCCGTCTTCGGCCAGCACGTCGAACGCCATGGCCGTGATGCCCGGCATCGTCCCTTCAAGGTCTTCGAGTTCGCTCGCCAGGAAGCAGCTTCTGTGTTCTCGCTCATCCCACGCCGGATGGCAAACGTAACCAAACACCAGCTCGGCACAGATGCGCGAAACCTCGCCTGCTGCATGTGCGGCCTGGGTGTGGCACAAGTCGCTCAAGAACTGCACCGTTCCGGCCAGACCATCGCTCGCATCTGGATTCGCTGCTCCGTGCTTCTCCAACTCCAGCACGTCGAGAATCTGACAGCGCGAGGCGAGAAGCCAGCAAAGCGCATCGGCCAATGCAAACGTTACGCCCTGGCGCTGACCGTGATAGAGCTTGTTGCCGGTAGGATCAGTGGTCTTTTGCAGATAATTCAGCGTCCATGCCCATAGATTCATTGCCGAGGCAAGCGTGCAGGCGCCTGTACCCGGGCGTGTCGAGGCGATGGGCCGCATCTCCGTGGACCACGAGGCGAACTGAGCAAGGAAGACTTCACTGGTCATGGTCACGGTAAGCTGGCGCCGCTGAACCGCCTCGGGCCCCTCGTAGGTTGCTTCCAGTTGCGCATCCATCCATTTATTCGCGAGAAAGCCGGGGCAATCTTCGGTGATGCCATATCCACCCATCAGGCTTACCGCTTCGCGCATCATGTTGGCCCCGTGTCCGGTGTTCCAGAGCTTGGTGGCCGGGCACAGTACGTTGGCTTCAGCGTCCTTCAGCACGTACTGCACCAAGGGATCGGAAGCCAGCTCTGCGCGCAGCGGGCTGTCCTGCTTCATAGCGAGCATCCTGATTGCGCGCTGCTCGCTCTCCTTGAGGGCTTTCATTTCCGCGCGGCCCCCCTGGACTCCGCGCTCTTTCATGACCGCTGTCTTTTGCTTTTCCAAAGGATCAAGCTCATCGAACAATCGTGCCGTGGCAAAGCCCAGCGATGCCGCCGCCTCGCCTGTGGCCCACACATCCACTAGCCTGTGCAGAGCATCTTCACGCTGCTGAATGCCTTGCTCATATCGCACTGTGCCGGGTCGTGCGCCCTCGGCGCCGCGGAACCGCTGACGCTGATAGCGAATCACAGGTTCGACTGCTGACAGCAATTTTGCCGCCGTCATCAGGCCGACTGGAACTCGTGTGCGACGAAACACCGCTTCGATGATTTCGCTGTGATTGAAATTGGGAACCACCACGCCGTCTTTCACCGTATATCCGCCGACAATGCGACTGGCCGGCACGCGCAGGTTGAAGACCGGATCGCCGGTGGAGGAAAGCTGATGGACTAGTTTCTTTGTGGCGGTCCCGCGGTCGAACGTGCCCTGGTCGCTCTCTTCGAGAATCACCACGCAGCTTCCCTTGATGCGTTCGTCATCGGAATTAACAGCCGCGGTAACGAAGTTGGCGAAGGCAATACCGGTGATGAATCGGCCGCGCTTATCGACCTGCAACCACGGCTCCTCGCCGCCTTTCCACTCGGCGATGCGCAGCTTGCCGCTCAGCATGCCGGTGTCGACGCCCACATAGGGTACGGGCTCGGTGAGCGCAAAGGCTCCACGCCAAGGCTTGCGGTCTTCTCCCGGCTGGACCGGAGCGGCCAGCTTCTTATAACGCGTCGCCTGCTCCGGCGTTCCCCGCTCGTGGATGGGCGAAAGAGCTAGAAATCCTGCGAGGCTCGCGGTCGCCGCGCCGCCATCGACCCAAGCCAGCTCAAAAGCCGATAGCCCAAAGGCCATGTTTTTGGGGCCGGAAATGAAACCGCCTTCCTCGGGATCCAAAAATATCGCGGTGATGCCGGCGGAGTCGAACGCTTCCATCATCGCCGCCTTGGCTGCAGTCCATTCGTGGGTGTTCCGTTCGCCCGCCGCGACCAGGCGCGCCACTGTTCCACGCGCCACGGCGCGGGCAGATTGCACCAGCATCTGTAGGTCAAAACGATCGGCAAATCGCCACTGAATCTGCCGCACCGCATCCCCAGGAAGGGTGAGCATAGTTTTCGTCTCGGATACGGTTATCGTGCCCATCGAGTTGACTCCTCAACAGCGCACACATTCTCTTTGAATGGACACACGATGGGGTGTGACTTGCATCACGCCGGGAAGCGCCACCCAAAAACGGCCGGACAGGCATGAGTTACCGGGAATTTCGCTGTCTCGCTCGTAGCGACCGCATCTGAGTTTGCCAGGTTCGATGCCTGTTAACCGTTCATGCCGGGAGTCGCTTGCAGCTTCGCTTTGACACCGGTGTGGCTTGGGCCTCCAGAATGCCGTGCTTATGGCAATCGGCATTTCACGCCGTGGATAATTGTGCGCCCCTGGCTTCCGAGATCAGGCAGTCAGGACTCACCGCCGTCTGCGCTTTACGCAGACAAATAAGCCAGGTGACGCGCTGGATAACTACTTCGGCTCACAGTGATCGACGCTGAGCTGGAAAGTGGACACATCCGCCGCGCGCTCGACCTGAAAGATCTGCAGGACGCGCAAGATAGTGCTTCCGGGTGGACGGTGACAATTCATCTCGATGAGTGATCGAGTTCGCGTAATACTTCAAGTTCAGGCTGCAGACCGAACGTATACCTTGGTTTCGCGGTCGCGCTACAAGGGCAAGCAGAGGGGCGGCGAAGGTGAACCAGCGGTGGGCATGGGCCAGGGAGGCGGCCGGTCCGGTGAAGCTTACACTCGATTGTGCCCGGCACGACCACAGCAGTTTTGGGTCCGGGTTCGTATACTCGGAGACTGAGTTATGAAGGCACTGGTCAAGAGCAGGGCAGAACGCGGTTTGTGGCTCGAGGATGTTCCCGAGCCACGCATCGGAATCAACGATGTACTGGTGCGCGTTCATTACACCGGTATCTGCGGCACCGATGTGCACATTCTTCAGTGGGACGAATGGGCGCAGAAGACGATTCCGGTTCCAATGACCATTGGGCATGAGTTTGTCGGCGAGGTCGTCGAAGTCGGATCGAATGTGAGCGACTTCTTCCTGGGAAATATCGTGAGCGGCGAAGGGCACGTGGTGTGTGGACGCTGCCGGAATTGCCTTGCGGGGCGGCGCCATCTTTGCGCGTCGACCCAGGGAGTCGGGGTCAATCGTCCCGGAGCATTCGCCGAGCTGATCGCTCTGC
The DNA here is from genome assembly GCA_964585715.1 of uncultured Occallatibacter sp. Lineage (GTDB taxonomy): Bacteria > Acidobacteriota > Terriglobia > Terriglobales > Acidobacteriaceae > Telmatobacter. The sequence goes on along the minus strand of CAZPEZ010000179.1, from coordinate 1,314 downwards.
CGATGACGAATATCTGGCGACACAGTCCGAAGGTCGACGAAGAAGTCGCGGCAATTTTCGACCCTTTTGGCAACGCCGTGCACACCGCACTCTCGTTTCCGGTGCTGGGGGAGGATGTACTGATCACGGGTGCGGGGCCAATCGGCATTATGGCGATTCCAGTGGTGCGGCACGCGGGCGCCCGGCACATCGTTGTGACCGACATGAACCCCTACCGGCTGGAGCTAGCGAAAACAATGGGGGCGACGCTCGCCGTCAATCCTGCCGAGATGCCGCTCTCGGAGGTTCAGAAGAAAATAGGTATGGTCGAAGGCTTTGATGTTGGGCTGGAAATGTCGGGCAACCCTCAAGCGCTGCGCGACATGATCGCCAACATGAGCCATGGCGGAAAGGTCGCCGTTCTAGGCATCCCCGCCAAGGAATCCTCGATGGACTGGCGGCAGGTGATCTTCAACATGATCACGATCAAGGGAGTCTATGGCCGCGAGATGTACGAGACCTGGTACAAGATGACGGTCATGCTTGAGTCAGGCGTCGACATCAAGCCCGTGATTACGCATCGGTTCGCATATCACGAGTTTCAGAGCGGATTCGATGCGATGATCTCCGGCAAGGCAGGGAAGGTCATCCTCGACTGGCGGAATGCAGATTGACGGCTCACCGCCTGCGACCCGCAATCAATCGGCAAAAGCTTCAGTGTCCTTGACAGGGAAGACATTGCCCATGCGCTGAATCTGCGCGCCGACTCCGCGAAGCTTTTCTTCGATGCGCTCGTAGCCGCGATCCATGTGGTAGACGCGATCGAGGATCGACTCGCCATCGGCGACCAGCGCGGCAAGAACGAGTGACGCCGAGGCGCGCAAGTCGGAGCACATGACTGCGGCGGCGCTTAGCTTTGCAGGTCCCCGCACCGTCGCGGTGCGGCCATCCACCTTGATGTTGGCGCCCATGCGGACGAGTTCCTGCACATGCATGAAGCGGTTCTCAAAGATGTTCTCACTGACCAGGCTTACGCCCACAGCCTGTGTGGCCAGGGCCATGTACTGCGCCTGCATGTCGGTGGGGAATCCCGGATACTCTTCCGTGGCTATGTCGGCGGCGCACAGCTGGCCGTCGGATCGAACACGAACGGCATCCCGTCCCACTACCTCAACCGCGGCCCCGGCTTCTTCCAGTTTTGCGATGACAGAGCGCAGATGGTCGGGATTGCAGTCAGCCACAGTCAAGTCGCCGCCTGTGATCGCGCCAGCGACGAGAAACGTGCCGGCCTCAATGCGATCGGGATTGATGCGGTGGTTCGCGCCATGAAGACTC
>CAZPEZ010000178.1:0-5659 GCA_964585715.1 uncultured Occallatibacter sp. | reverse complement strand
AATACGACGATCTGCACGTCCATCAGTGCGAGTACCAGAGCTCCTGCGCCACGGTCGTCATGCTCGACTGCTCGCATTCGATGATCTTGTACGGCGAAGACCGCTTCACGCCGGCCAAGAAAGTCGCCATGGCGCTCTCGCACCTTATTCGCACGCAGTATCCTGGCGACTCGCTCTCCCTCGTGCTCTTTCACGACTCCGCCGAAGAGCTGCCCGTCTCGCATCTGGCGCGCGTCAAGGTCGGACCCTTCTACACCAACACGCGCGAAGGCCTCCGCGTCGCCCAGCGCATTCTCGCCCGCCAGCGCAAAGACATGAAGCAGATCGTGATGATCACTGACGGCAAGCCCTCGGCGCTGACGCTGCCCGATGGCCGCATCTACAAGAATGCGTATGGCCTCGATCCGCTCGTCGTCAGCGAGACGCTGGAAGAGGTCTCCCGCTGCAAGCGGGCGAACATCATGATCAACACCTTCATGCTGGCTCAGGACTATGGGCTGGTCCAGTTCGTGCATAAGGTCTCGCAGATGTGCCGCGGCAAAGCCTACTTCACCACGCCGCACACGCTGGGCGAGTACCTGCTGATGGACTACATGCAGCGCAAGTCCAAAACCATCCACTGAGGGATCTGTTCTTGCGCCACCTCGATCTGCACGAAAATGGGTTGCCCCCAGGACCCGACTCCGATAGGAGAGCAACAAACTTCGGATCTTGTAGCGCTCGCATCGCCGCTCCAGTGCATGTCAATCCCATCTCTTGGTTTCTTGCGTTCGTAATTATTTATCCGTCCGAACCGAACTTTCAACGCCCCAAGCGCCTCTCCTAGGCATGCACTCCCAAATTCCAGCGAAGGAGCCCGCGACGCCCGACCAAACCCTCCTGGTCCTCCTCGCGCAATCCGGCGACCGGGCCGCACTGGAACAACTTCTCCGCGATGCATACGCACCCTTGCGCCGCTACATCATTCGTCTCGCCGGCGTCGCTTTAGCCGACGACATCCTCCAGGAGGCTTCGCTCCAGATCTTCCGCAAGCTCCCCTACCTGCGCGAGCCCTCCGTCTTTCGCCCCTGGACGTTCCGCATCGCTTCGCGGATTGCCTTCTCGCATCTCAAAAGCGCGCATCGCTGGCAACCCCTCGACGACGCACCACCGGAACATCTCACGACCTTCGACCCCAGTCTCGGCGAGCCACCCGATGAGGCCTTCTTCGCTCTTCTCGACCAGGTCTCGCCGGCGAGTCGAGCCGTTCTGCTTCTCCGCTATCAGCACGACCTGTCTCTCGAAGAATCTGCCGCCATCCTCGACATTCCCATCGGCACCGCCAAGTCGCGCCTGCATTACGGAGTCACGACCCTTCGCAAGTATCTAACCTTCGAAAGGAAACCAGCATGAGTCCCGAATATCAGCAGCCGAACTCCGAAAACACCAGCGCGGAAATCGCCTTTGTCCAGCAAGCCCTGGCAGCGGCCGACCGGTCCGAGCGCACGTCCCGCATTATTGTCGGCGTGCTCGCTGTGCTCGCCGTCGTGGTCTTTGTCTGGATGCACCAGCACATGATTCCCCCGGAAAGTCTGGGTGGGCTTCTGCATTCCCTTCTTCGCGTCGACCTTTTCTTCCTGGTGCTCCTCTTCGCCGTCACCATGTATCTTCGTCAGGTCATGAACAAGAACACCCGCACGATCCTTCGGGCCCTCGCGAACATCCGCCAGCGGTGACTTGATAGGAAAAGAAACGCGGGCCGACAAGGCCCGCCTTCTTCCCACGTTCTGAGTTCACTCGAAGACTGCGCGTCGAGCGCATCGCGAGCCTGCGAGACGGGCAGGGGATACCCGGGGTACCCTACCCCCGCCCCTGTTTTTTTGCTAAATATCTCTGCCCATTGGACTTAGCTCGATGATTATGCACTTGACACAGAGAGAGGGGAAAACGACACTATGAGTACCGTGACAGGGCAGCATCTCGCAACAGAGATGAAGCTGGACGAAGACGTCCACCGAGTAGCAGAGTTCATGCAACACAACCTTTCGGCAACGAAATTGGTTGCCGTGGCCGAAGCATTGCCGAAGGTGGCGCGACTCCTGTGGGAGGGATATTCGCAGGAGCCCTGCACACCGGCGCGATTGGCTGTGCCTAAGACGGATCGGGAGCGTCCGTCACAATCAGACGCCATCTAATCGAGCCTTGGTCAGAGGTGTGCTGATGGTGGTTTTGCGGCGGAAGAGACTTGTCTAGTGTGTGCACGACCTCTCTTCCGCAACCATCGCAGCGATATATCCCTGACCAAGCAGCGGTTGAGCCTGGAGTGTAGGTCTTGTCGAATTCATCCAGAAGCAGCTTTTGTGCCAGGTAGTTGCCGTTTTTGTACCAAGCCATTTTCCGCACCCCTCACTAGATAACGGCGTTGCAGCCAAGAATCCTTCTCGTATAGCGTTGAAATGGCAGGCATTGTCATATCGTGATACGTCGATAGATTAAGGCTTGCGCCGTTACCTAAGGAACAGGCATCATACTAACGTGCTCTTAGTGTCTTCTGATGACAGGTGCTACCACTTGGTACTAGGATTGCACGCACTATCGAGGAGGCATCCCCTGCCTATTTTCAATAGTGCATGGCAACCATAATCCCGTGGAGAAACCCCAATGAACACTGAACTGAATGGCCTAGCGTTGGAATACCAAGGAAATTACGGAACTGCCCGGGGGGATTTGGATATCGCGGACCTCGTGAACAATCCCGCAGCCAGCGGCGAATGCCACGTCTTTGGTCTGGGCCTCCCGGAAAAGAGCGCGAACGGCCTTATCTTGCAGATTCGTCCGCTCTCGAATGACTGTTCCGATGCGCTTATGATCTGCCAGAATGTTCGCTAGAACCTCGCGGCACTTTGCTTCTTCCAACCGCAAGTTCTGAATGTCCAAGCCAACACCGTGAAACATGAAGGTTGAATGTGGGCACGCATAGCGACGTTCACCGGCGAGAAAGACGGCATTGCCAATTGAATCGACATTGCCTACGTTGTGCGTTGTGAGACGGACCGGCATACCGCGCAGAACGTTGTACAGATTCATCCCGTTCATGACGTTGCCGCCAGGGGTGGAGAGCATCAGGTAGACCTCGGGAACTCGCTGGTTCACCAGATTGCTCATGGTTGCCAGAAGGGCCTCAGTAGTCTTGACGTTGATCTCGGCCGAGAACGAAACGTAGACGATCTGAGGCGGCTGATTTGGAGGTTGGTTCTGTGGTGCTGGTGTGGTTGCCATTGGATCTACCTTCTCGTTGGAAACACGATGTCGTCATCAAAGACCGGAGAGATAGGGAATCGAACCCCCAGTGCTGACACACTGGCCGTCGGAGCTTATAAGGCCCCTAGCCGGAACCTTCCAGCGGTATCTCTCCAAGAATCGCACCCGTCGCAAGCCGGGTGCGGTCCAGAGCAGCCAAATGCTCACCATGGTCCGGATCGCGCGTCTCTCGCAAAGGGTGCGGTTCGGGCCTTTCGGTTATGGTTCACTGCACGGTGTGCGTGGTGCAGTTCGCTAGGTCGATATCTTCATAATTGTTTCTCCTGAGGGAATCTGATTAGGCACAGTTTTCCTCAAGTCGTGGAATGTTTGGTCTTGACGGGGAAAGCTAGGCGGGATACTTTGAACCTAGAGTTTCGCTGCTGCCCCATCGAACGAGTTTTGAATGGGCAATGGCTCATGACCCGCCACTACGAATGGCGGGTTTCGTGTTTTCCTCCAACAAAAGGCAATACTGCGCTTTAAGTATGAGACCCTATTGACAAATCCCGCAAGGGTGAAATCGCTGTTTGATCGGTGGAAATCTAGGTCTAAGTGGTCAATTAGCGGGGATTTAGGGAAGAAACTCGAACTAAGAAGTGTGCATTGAAGGTAAACAAGGACCAATTCGACTCGCTTCTGCAACGGCTACTTAAGCAAAAGCCGGAGAAGACGCAGGCCATAAAAGGCTCACCAACACCCAAGCGGAATGAGCCGATAATCCCTAAGCCTCACCCTTCGGGATCGCAATAAGCTCGATGTAGGGCATCGGGGCAATGCCTGCCATGCGGCGCAGCGTCTTGCTGAACCTGTCCTCATCCTTGCGAATGTTGAATCGGAATTCAAATTCGCTCAGGTAGCGGTGCAGGTGCTTTATGCTCACGCGATGGAAGCTTCCTATCAGGCCACGTTTCAAGAGAGAGAATGCCGACTCCACGGTGTTCGTGTGGATGTTGGTCCCCGGCACTATCCACTGAATCGAGTGGTTCACGCTGCGGTGCTTTTTGCGTAGCTCGGGATCGAATGCCCAGTTGTAGACCGAGGCGTCGTCCGTGTAGATGCGCGTGGGGGACGGCACAACATGCTTGCGCACAGCCTCACGGATCGTCTTTGCTTTGCCGTCTGGGATGTGAACGAGTTTCACGCGGCCTTGGCGCTCACGCATTCCCAGAACCATGTCGAACTTCTCAGAGCGCGGACGCTGGTTTTCCTTGGCGCGTCCGAAGCGACGCTTTGTTTTGCCGCCGATGTACGTCTCGTCCAGTTCCACGATTCCGCGCAGTTGGTTGAATGGGTTGGTCTCTTCGGCCATCGCTTTCCTGATGCGGTGCGCCATGTACCACGCGGTGCGATACGATCCGATGCCCAGATGCTCTTTCAGTTGGTTCGCGCTGATACTCTTCTTCGCGTCTACGACGATTGCAAGGGCCATGAACCACTTGTGCAGGGGGAGATGCGAGTCGTTGAAGATCGTGCCGGACGTGGCTGAGAACTGCTGTTTGCAGGTGGGCTCTAGGCACTGCATCAGGCTCTTGCGGACGTTTTTGGTTTTGCTCTGGCGGGTGATCCGGCTGATACGGTCGCAGCCGCAAACAGGGCAGCGCACTTTGCCATCGGGCCAGCGCATCTGTTCGATGTACTTCAAGCACTCTTCATCGGTCGGGAACTGCTGCGTCACGTCTATCAGGTTCATGGCTACCTCTGGAAATAACCATCGACGCCCCACCATCCGAAAAACCAATAAGCAGCGATCCCCACTAGGACCACGGCTAGAATGATCAGAACGCGCTTCATCACATTCACAGAGTAGCCTTAATCTAATTCTGTGTCAAGTGCATAATCATCCTTAGCTCGGCACTAACTTGCCTAATCTTAATTGAATCAATCGCTTATGGCGAAATATCTCTCGGCGAAGGACTTAGCAGATTTCAGCCGACCGCTCTCAGTTTTCGGCTTTGGCCCAACCTCCATTGTGCTCTGTGAGCTGGTAATTCTCTGCAACTACGGCGGCAGAGCTCATTGTGTGTCCGTGAACGGGCCGGGCGCATATCCTCAGGCCATCCTCATTGTTTATCTCCTTTTCAACCTACAGTTATGGGGCTGTCATCCTCGGGGCAGCCTAATGGCACCGCACCTCCATTTCTCACGAGGAATCAAACTATGAGAGTATTCGCGCGCTGCCTCCCGTTGCTTCTGATCTTTCTATCCATCTCTGCGACTTCGCAGGCACAAGACTCCAATTCCAGACACAGGGTCAAGCACGTTCTGCTTATCAGCGTCGACGGCATGCACGCTCTCGACCTTACGAACTATGTCAACAGCCATCCGCAATCGACTCTCGCGCAACTGAGTTCGCATGGCGTTACCTTCGACAACGCTG
>CAZPEZ010000177.1:0-5817 GCA_964585715.1 uncultured Occallatibacter sp. | reverse complement strand
CCGCATCCTCGACGTAGGGCCAGCCGAGGACGTCGCGAAGGAATGCGCGCGTTGCCGGGGCATCGTCTGAATAAATCAGAGTGTGGATGCTGGTGATCATCAGACTGAACTACTGAAATCGCCTGAAATTGTACCATTTCGGCCAACTACCGATCCTCCCCATGTGAATCTTCTAGATTGTTGTCGTATCACCCTCAACCTTTCAGTTATCCACTTGAGCACTGAGGCAAGGTCGCGTCTGAATGCTGGTAGACCGGTGTTGTCGGCTACGCTGGGAAGGGCAGCGAGCACTCTGCCGACCGCTCACGGAAATAGCCTGACTTGCTCCCACCGCTCGCCTCTCCGTGTGAACTGGAAGCGATCGTGGAGCCGGTCGGCACCGCTGATCCAGAACTCGATGCGCTCCGGCTGAACCCAGAATCCGCGCCAGCACGCCGGTCTCGGCACTTCATCCGGAGTGACTTCACTAAACCGGCGCACACGCTCCCCCAGTTCTTCCCGGCTCTTCAGAATCCGACTCTGGTCCGAGATCGCTGCGCTGATCTGGCTGGCTCGTGAACGGCTGTGGAAATAGGCATCTACCACCGGAACCTCAAGCTCGTGCACCGCGCCTTCCACGCGTACCTGGCGCCGCAGCGACTTCCAGTGAAAGCATAGCGCCGCGCGCCGGTTCACTTCCAGCTCGCGCCCTTTTCGGCTCTCTACATTGGTGAAGAAGCAGAACCGATCCGTCATCACCCTCTTCACCAGCACCATGCGCACGCTCGGTGCTCCCTCAGGAGTAGCCGTCGCCAGCGCCGCTGCATTCGGATCGCTGGGTTCTGCCTGTTCCGCCTCTCCGAGCCATCGATCAAACAACTCCAATGGGCCTTCCGCGCCGATCTCATGCGAAGTATTCACATGCAAAGTCTAACGACAAAGTGCTTCTGCTGTGCTCACTCGGCAACTGAGTCCCAACCAGAAGTTGCCCCAAAACCAGGTCACTTCCGAGTTGGCCACCTCTATGTAAGTCAAAGTCAAGAGAAAAGCGCAGGATCTCTGGGCGCGCTCAGGAGAGCGCGCGATTGGTCTGATCAGAATCTGCCGTTACGCAACAGTGCCTCTCGGCTTTTGGTTCCTGCATCAAGCAGAACCACACATCCATTTGCAGCCTCGGGCTCCGAAGAACAGGCACAGACCATCACCGTCCCACCACAGAAGCTTGACGATGTCGCCTCTCCGCCCGCGAAACACAAACACGTGTCCGGAGAACGGCTGCTCGTGCAGTACGTTCTGTATCTGTGCACTCAGACCGTCGAAACCGCGCCGCAGGTCCGTCACACCGGCTGCAATCCAGACCTTGGTCCCAACCGGAAGCTGGATCACTGGCGCAGACTCTCCAAGATCGATCGCACCAGGGATGGATCAGCGCCGCTCTCCACGCTGATCACAGCTCGACCCGGAAGTTCGATGTGAATCGCGCCTGCAGCCGGCGTCGCGACTTCTCCTGTCTCTCTGCCCTGGTCTTCCTGACTCGTCACCGTAACCGGGATCAGCGCCGTGGACGGCTCGCTAAGCTCTCCGCGTTCAAATGCACGACGCCACTTGAAAACCTGGTTCGCGTTCACACCCTGCGCACGCGCTCCTTCGGCCACGCTCGCACCTGGCCGCAACGTCAACTGCACAACCTGAAGCTTCTCTGAAACCGAACGCCACCGACGAACTCGCCGCTCGCCACTCACTGCTGCCGCATGGTACGCTTCTGGATCCTCGGCAATATATAAGATTTTGTACTTTTCCCTTCAGGAAGGCTGTCCCTATTGCTCGTTGGAATGCTTTGTTATCAATTTGGCGATCCGCCCCAATCTTGACGGCAGCTAACGTCCATCTCTCAATACGATCAAGCCGCTGCGATCCTTCCGCGATTCGCTTTAGCGCATCTTTCGATGAGGTAACGGCAGAATCAGCTTCCCGTCCTGCGCTTCTCGCCTTCAAATCAGTTTTGTCGGCAGATCCTTGGACCTTGGCTGCATTCTGGGCAGCATCCCCTGCTTGTTTCTGTAGCGTGAGATTTTCGTTTTGTAAATGGGCTATCTGTAATTCGTCGGCTGCCAGAGATGACTCATCCATCCCGCGATGCGGCCGTGCTCTTGGCCGGACGACTAGTGCTAGGGCTCCTAGTTGCTTGCTTGCGATACCGATTCCCAAGACAAGCCCTGCTGAATAGCTCTTATGGTGTTGAAATAGTTGGCGAAAACTAGAACGTCAGCGAGGGTATGTAACTCTAGAGGAGGCCGAGAAGATGACGCGGCTATGATCGTTCGACTACTTGTCGAGCAAAGACCCGGCGTACCAATCAATTGTTTCCCTAGGAAGATCTGGCATAGGCATCATCGGATTGAATGCGTCAATAACGTAGTCGTCATTTTGACGGGAGATTGCCTCTCGTGCTTGAGTATCGGTTACGTGCAATCCCATCCGCTCGGCGGCACAGACGACCTTATGGATTACAGAACCCATCGTCTCTGACATACGATATATTCTATCCCGCTTAACGCCTAGGCGCCTAGCAGATTCGGGCGCTCCGGGATGTATCAAATTGACCAGATCAAAACTTTATGACAAGGGACGCGCTCGATGCAGTCGTGAAAGGAACTTGTATGGATGTCAGATAACTTTCTTGTAGGCATCTACTACGTTTTGAGCCGCCAATTTGACCGCGGACGTTGCGGCATTTCCGGCGTCAAGCGCGTGCGTGAGCGCCGATCTTCTCCACGTTCCGCTGTGCGCCACCGGAACGGTCTCAATCCCGCCGCCAAAAATCGCGTACGTCTCTTCCAACCGGTCGATCGACGAATTCAGTTCCGCGACCACCGCATCGGCTTCCTCGGAAAAGACGATCAGCTCGACGTTGATTTTTTGATAGCCCATACATCCACCTTTCCATAATTCTACTCGCCCGTCGCCCTTCGGCTGATTCCCGTCATACATCCGTTACTGCCGGGTAGCCCACAACCCACTCGGAGCCCGGAGTATTGACCTGCTTGTGGCTCAACGAGTGACGTTGATGTCATCAGTCGAGACCGAGGCCCATTCCGGTCAGCGCCAGAGCAATGTCATTAAAAACATCAAAGCGTACTCCACTCCGTCGCCGACGTTATGCCCAACAATGGGAGCTAACAAACTCCCGGATTTTTCGCGCCAGTAGGCGTAGAGGATGCCGAGTGCAAATGCATATATCTGCTGGCCTAAAGCTATCCAGAAGTTTTCCGTCCAGAAACTGGTCAGGTGAGCAAGTGCGAACAAGAGCGCCAGAATGACTCCGGCGACGTGCATCTCATATTTCCAGACGCGTATGCGGCCGGAACTCCGCTGCATGAGAAACGTCTGTAGCAGCCCGCGGAACGGAACCTTTTCGGTCGGCCCAACAAAGATCCATTCAAAGAAGAGCCAAGCTCCTACACTTCGCGGAGTCAGGGAAAAATTGTCCGGCGGTGGAAGATGCCTTAGTATCTGGGGAAAGTAATCGACAGCGGTCATCAGGAGACCGAATGCAGCTCCCCATAACACGGCGGATGGCGCGTAATGTCTGTGCGTTGGCCATTGCAGCCCGTATTCGGAGAAATTCCCTCTGCTAAGCCATGCGATCAGTGCTACTGCAATCAGCAACATTACGGCATGGTTGGCCATCAACGGCCATGCCGTATCCGTTTTGCTTATGTGCTGCGTGAGCAAAAGGAAGACATAGCCGCTAGGCACGACGATGAGCAGGCCCAATCCAATCGTCGCCAGGATTGGCCAAAGACGGAGGTGGAGCCCCGAGATTGAGAATAGGGATGCTTCGCTTCCGATGAGATAAGCATTAGTCGTGCTCGTGCCGATGTTCTGAGAATTCAGATTGGCTCCATCAGACACTCCGTTTCGTCTCCTTCGCTGAACTGTCCCATGGAAATGAGACGGAATATAGAACGCGGTTGAGACTTGGAACGGGATTAACAAGGCCGCCGGTGCGCCAGCCTGAACTGCCGGGGCGTCATGCCGGTAGCTGCTCTAAAGACACGTCCTAGATGGCTCTGGTCGGAGAACCCGGCGCCGGCGGCGATATCGGACAGAGAATCCCCAGCCACCAGCGCATTCATTGCGTAGTCTACCCGGAGCCTCCGCACGTATTGTCCCACGGTCATGCGGTGGCAGCGCCGGAAGGCGCGGGCCAAGTGAACTGGATGTGCTCCGACGCGCTGGGCAATGGCGGTCAGGCTGAATGGCCGCCAGAATTCGGCGTGCAGGATTTCGATGACGTCCTTCAACCAACGCGGAGTGCCAGACTCAGCCTCTACCGAATGCTTCCAGGGAAGCTGATAGAGCAGCTCGATGGCCGTCGCTTCCAGCAGCAGAGCGGACCGCTGGTCGGAGTCGGTGAAGGCCCGGTAGGCCCGCCGCGCCAGCCACGAGACATGGCGGTCGGCGAGAGCGAGCGGATCCTCGGCCTGCAGTTCGTATTCCCGCAGCGTGAACGTCCATCTGGGTTCGAGTTCTATGCTGAATACTGTGCCGCCACGATTGCCAAATGCATCGCTGTGAGATTCCGCGGCGGGATGGTACAGGACGTTTTCCGAGTCACGGAGGCGCTCTTGCTTTTGGGAGCGATGCTCCACGTAAGAACCGCTTAAAAGGAGCGAGAAATAGGCCAGTTCGTGGCAGTGGCGATGCAGAACTGCGCCTTCACGATAGAGGTATTCCGTAAAGATAAACCCGCTCACCAAGCGGGTCTTGACCGGAACACCCAAGAACTTACCAGGGCTTAGCTTCACTGCTGGCTCTCCGGGATTTGGGATGGCTTATTATCGCAAAGGCCCTTGCGCTGAGGGCGCCCTCAGCGAGGAGCTGGAAGGAAACAATTTCAAAGTTCCGGTCGGATGACCGCCAATTGGGAACTTGCACCAAAACCAGGTCACTTCCGAGTGGCCCACAACCCAACCGCAGAAGGTAATTTGTGGCAGTATAGACAAGCTCAGCACTCTCAGTTGAAGCCCCGGTGCCCTGTGGACCTTACCGATTCTCGCCTGACGACAACAGAACCTCCTTCGGAACTTGCCGGACCGCTTCCAAGAAGGGTAACGCCGGATTTCGCTGGCGATGCGCGATTCCTAGTCCCAATGGTGTTGCTCTTGTTCTTCGGCGGAGGGCTTCTCCTCGGACGGTTGTGTTCAGGCGATATCGAGCAGTTTCGTCAGAGAGCCGAGTTGCGGAGCGATGGCAGAATCGTTACCGGTACAGTGACGGAACCGACAAGAGGCTATACAAACTACAGATTTAGCATCCAGGGACGCTTGTACCTGGGCAAAGCGGGTGAGCCTCTTTTCAATCCATGGATAGTCCACCCTTCGGACCAGATTCTCATTCGGTACCTTCCGAGCAATCCAAACATCAACCACCCCGATTCATGGGAGTGGTCTGTCTACGTCGGACTTGAGTCCATCGTCTTGACGGCTTTCTTTTGGATGATCGGCGTGGTTGTGCTGGTCGCACTGTGGCGCGAGAGGACTCTGGCACGCAATGGAAGAGTGGCGGCCGGAAGAGTCATAGGCTGCCATCGTAAAGATCGTCTATTTCAGGTGGATTACGAGTTCTTTACAGAATACGGAGTCGTGGTCCAAGGGCACACCAGCCGCGTCGATGAATTTGAGGCAGGTAGCAGAGTCTGGATTCTCTATCTGTCTCAGAGACCGAGCAGGAATGATATTTACCCTTTGTCTCTTTTCGACATCGACGCCTGAACCTTCAATTCCCGAGTCACCCCCCATGCGGAAATTACCAGTTGTGCAATAGAGTCGCTCA
>CAZPEZ010000176.1:0-5823 GCA_964585715.1 uncultured Occallatibacter sp. | reverse complement strand
ACCTGGCGATCGAGCAAACCAGGCTGGGAGAGCGGCTACAAATTGACATGGTTGTTCCATTGGAAACGCGGGATGCACTGGTGCCCAGCATGTTGCTTCAGCCCCTGGTTGAGAACGCAGTGCGCTATGGCGTGGCGCCGTTTAGGGAAGGTGGATGGATTGCGATCAAGAGCGCGCTGCATGCCGGCAGGTTGAGAATTGTCATTGAGAATTCCGGACGGAGTGGTGAGGGCAAGCAGAAAAGGCATGGAAATGGAATCGGTCTCGGAAACACCGCTGATCGCCTGAAGACACTTTATGGGGCCGACTGTGAATTCTCCCTTAGCTGGCCTGAAGCGGGCGGTTGCGAAGTGGTGCTGGAGTTGCCGTTACGCCGGGCCCGGAGCCTGCAGGAGGCGGCGCCATGCGCGTGCTGATCGTCGACGACGAGCCCTTGGCGCGTAGTGGTGTCGTTCACAGGCTGCGTCAATTCAAAGATGTGGAGATCGTTGGCGAATGCGGAGATGGCGTTTCCGCGGTAGAGAGGATTCTGGAACGGTCTCCGGATGTGGTATTCCTTGACATCCAGATGCCAGACATGGACGGGTTTGAAGTTCTGCACGCATTGCCGAAAGCGAATCTGCCCGCCGTAATCTTTCTGACAGCGTATGAGCAACATGTTTTGCGCGCATTCGATGTTCATGCGCTTCATTACCTGTTGAAGCCGGTAGACGACATTCGCTTCGCGGAGGCGGTCAGTCGAGCTCGCGATCTGGTCGATTCCGAATTGAGAGCGGACATGGCACAACGGGTGGTGAAGATGCTGGACGGCAGCTCGCATGTATTCGCTTCCCGGCTCACGGTGCGAACTGGGTCCCGCATTCAAATCGTCACTGCTGAGGATATTGAGTGGATCGGCGCTGCGGGTGACTACGTTGAACTCCACGTCAACGGTTGTTCGTTCCTGTTACGCGAGACAATGGCTTCTCTCGCACAGAGGCTCGATCCGGCAAAGTTTATCCGCATACACCGCTCCCGAATTGTGCGGTCAACAGGCATCGTAGAACTCCGAACCATCGAGAACCGCGAATTCACGGTTAAGCTCTCGGACGGCTCCGAGCACAGATCGAGCCGCACCTACGCTGATCGACTCGAGCGTTGGTTGTTATCTGGCCGAGTTGGCAAACGGCTTCGAAGCTCCATGGCTCTGGACGGATGAGCTGCCATACGAGATTGATTGTGTGCTTAACGAAGACTGGTTGACGTGACCTAATCGGTCTCAGAGGGCGGAATTGTAGGCAAAGGACGGGATCAGGCGCACGAGCGCAATGAGTATCAGATCTACCATCAAGGTCCACATCCGTGGCCGTGAGGTGCACCAAGCAGACCTTCCGATGATCCTCGGCCCACAAGAGGTGATATTCGAGCTCGCTCACCAATCACATCGCCATCGAGCAAAAGCGCGCAAACTCGGCGTCAGCTTCTGATCTATTTCTTGACACTGCAGGGGATTACTATACACACTGGTTTGTATGTTAACGGCCCGCAAGAATCGACGACGTAGGGCGCGGAAGCTGCGTAATCCTGAGCAGACGCGGGACCGTCTGCTTCAAGCGGCTTTTCGGGAGATCTTCAGACGCGGCTTCCAGAGTGCCGGGATTGACGCCATTCTGGCCGCCACCAACGTGACCAAGGGAGCGCTCTACTATCATTTCGCAAGCAAGGAAGCCTTGGGATATGCCGTTATCGAAGAGATCATCGCAAAACTCACCACTGACAGGTGGTTGCTTCCTCTGCAACGGGGCAACGACAAGGACCACCCTGTCGATGCTTTGATCGGCATTGTACGGGCGCTGCCAAATCGGCCAAGAGACGTAAGGAGAGGTTGTGCCCTCGCCAATCTGGCGCAGGAGATGTCTCTGCTCGACGAACAATTCCGTAAGCGATTGGAGAGGATCTTTCATGCCTGGCAAGAGGGAATTGCCATGACTTTGCGGAAGGGGCAATCGCAGGGAGTGGTCCGCCGTGACTTGGTTCCGGAAGAGGCTGCGAGCTTCCTGATCGCGATGATCGAAGGGTACCAAGTGTTGGCAAAGAATGCTCAGGATGCGAAGGTGTGGAGTATGGGAGTCAGAAACATCGTGGGCTGGCTGAATTCTCTTCGCGCGCCGGGCAGCCGCAACCGGGCCTGATCGCAGCGGCCCCAATAGGCTTGTCTTAAGTTAGAAAATACCAACCGGTTGGTATAGTAAGATTGCCGGAACGTGGAGTATCTCCGAATTAAGAACGGGCAATTGGAATCCATTGAGTGTTATTTCGGTGCACAATCCAGCTTTCTGTCCGTCAGTGAGCACCGGGTAGGGGCGGCAAATGAGATATCACGAGGGAGGCGCGGCCGACTCACCGGTCACGCTGAATCCACGGTTTCGAGACGCTTCGGAACTCATCACCGAGCTCGTGATTCCGGCTGGCAAGTGGTGGGAAGGAACGGCTGCGCCGGCTATGTAGGAATGCCTCGATGAGCGGGGAGTGGGAATGCGGATATATGATCGTTGGATTTTGAAACTCTTGCCGGTTTGTTTGGTGGCGGCATGCGCCGTCATCCACGGCCAGTCAGGGCCAGGGCAGCAGATCGATCCAGGGCTGGCAACATTGGGACGGGGGTTCGTCTCCGGCGCTGCGCCCGCGAACGGAACAACTCTCTACTATGTGCGCGGCGGGACCGGTCCGGCGGTCATTCTGTTACACGGCTTCCCCGAAGACTGGTACGAGTATCACCGAGTCATGCCTCTGTTGGCGAAGCACTTTGCGATCGTAGCCGTTGATCTGCGCGGCATGGGCGGTTCCGCCGCGACTCCGGATGGATACGACGCTGCGAATATGGCAGAAGACGTTCACCAACTGGTGGAACACCTGCATTTAGAACACGTATATGTGGTCGGGCACGATATTGGTGGAATGGTGGCCTATGCTTTCGTCCGCCGGTATCCGGAAACCAGTCGCGGCGTGATGTTGCTCGACGCCCCGGTACCGGGTCTTGGGCCATGGGATGCAGTTAAAGCTGATCCCCTTGCTTGGCATATCCATTTTCAGCAGACGCCGGACCTACCTGAACAACTGATTGCCGGACGGGAAGCTGTTTACTTCCGTCATTTTCTTCAAAGGGGCACCTTCAGTGACGCGGATGTCGCCCGCTATGCCCGGGACTATGCTGCTCCTGAACATCTGCGCGCGCTCTTGGAGATATACCGGGCATTTCCCGCGAATGAGAAATTCAATGCAGCGCAGCACAGCGCGATCAGCCTGCCTCTAGTGCTGGCTCCCGGACAGAATTCGCCTTTTGAGAATCTTATGCCGAGCTTTGCCGAAGCGTTACGGGATCATGGGTGTGCAAACGTCAAGATCGAAGTCATCCAAAACGGCGCGCATTACGTTGTAGACGAGCAGCCCGAGACCGTGGCTCAACTCATCGAACGGTACGCCTCCTTATGAGGACGATGGCCAGAGCGCTATGCGAAGCGAGCGAAGGGAATTTGAAGAATCTTCAAGACAAAAGGAATTGTCAGTCGATCGTGTTCGCCGATCAGGAGCAGCACTCTGAACCTGGACTGAAGAGCTTTTCAGAAGAGCACATGACTCTGAAAGACGTGAGTGAACGGCGTACGGCAGGTCGCAGAATCAGAGGAGCGTTCAAGAACCTGCGGATGTATGAATCTCCCGATGAGCATGCTCAAACGCATCCGAAAAGCCCAAAACGTAGACGGTCGTGGACCTTCTTCCTTGTTGGCTGGGCCGCCGGGACCATCGGGTTCGTCTTGCTTTTCTTTAGATGACGAGCGAGTTCGCTTTCTGAGAACAATTGAAATGTCCTGTTGTCAAAATCAGCCGTGGCGAACCGTCCGGTCTTCCTTTTTCGGAGGGGAGCGACATGCTACCTCGATTCGGGAGATAAGGAGAAGGTCTCGAAACCCGTGATTGATCCGATCGAAAGAGCCCTTTTGATTTGTGATCCGTGCCTCTGCGTTCAGCGTGCCGCGCGGATGATAGCGCGACGGTTTGACGAAGAGCTGCGGCGGACCGGCCTCACAAATGGCCAGTTCATCCTGCTGATGCTGCTCAATTGTCCAAAGGCTCCGGGTATGCAGGACCTTTCATCACTGCTCGCTGTGGACCGCACGACACTCTCGGCGGCGCTCAAACTGCTGGAACACCGTAGCCTGGTGAAGATTAATGTCGATCGCATCGATCAGCGTGTCAAACACATCATGCTTACTGCTCGCGCCAGGAAGCTGCTTAAGGAGGCTATGCCACTCTGGAATCGAACGAGGGTGAAGGTTGAAGCACTTGTGCCTGAGGGCGATCTAGACACTCTTCGACGAGTTTTGCGTGACCTCCCTCTCAAGCTTTGTTCGTCAGGCAGTCGACGTCCAACCTCAACACGATGAGGTCTCGGTTCCAGAAAATTTGGGAAACGGCAACGCAATGCTGGATCTGAAGCCGTAACATTCAGCCGAGAAGCGTTTTTTGAACAGCGGCCGAAGGTTCGCTGACTGGCCAGAACAGACTCAGCATTGAGAAGTAGCCGATTGTGCGAAACTCCTCGCGCAGCGAACTTCTCTTGTGTTTGAACTCCTGGCTTGACTCAGACGGCCCCCCACAGATGCCTGGCCCGTTTTGACGGGAGCGAGCGTTTGCGTGCAAAGAAGCGGTTCTCTACTTTGAAATCGTGCCCACGAGAAAAAGGTCGATCTCGACGTCTTTGTCCGCTTTCCAGAACATAAAGCTTGGATCCTTCAGTCCCCATTGGATGTACGGTACGACAAAATGAGCCTTGACCGTTGCATTGGCGCCCTCACCATGGACCTGCATGGGGATAGTGATTTCATGAGGCGTGCCCAGCAGGGTGAAGATTCCGATCACCTGGAGGTTAGAGTCGCCTGAAAGAGCGAGATCGCCGGTATAGGTCTTCGGCTCGAAGGAAACGGTTGCGTACCGTTCGACCTTAAGGATGTCCTTGTTCATCTTCTTGTCACGACTGTCATTACCGGTTTTGCCGCTACCGGAGAGGACGACCACCGACCCCGACATCTTCGCAGCACTGCGGTCAAACTCAATCGATCCCGATTGAATGTGAAAAGTGCCGTTGACTACTTCGTGGGTCGTGTTGAGCGTCATCTTGACCTCGCCGGCATCGGGGTTGACGGTGAAGGTTTGATGCTGGGCGAGTGCGGCTGGGGCAAATATGACCGCGAGGGCCAAGACTGCGAAGAATCTCATTGCAACTTCCTTGGAGTTGACCACCGAAACCTTTCTTGCCGTGGCTCGAATTCAGTTGGCGAACGCCTGCGGAGCAACAGCGGCGGTCTGGGTGACGCGTGTCAGTCTAGCCGTAACGCGCATCGCGCCGGGCCAGACCCTGAGGCAGAACGGCAGTACAGCGCGCGCGAGTGCGTTGTTCAGGCCGTCGGCGGCGACCTCGGCAAGACACATCTGGGGCAGCATTGCGGAGCGCAGTTTTGGCTGAAAGACCGGCGCCGGCTCTGCGGCAAGATAAGCAGCGGCGGCACGGCGGGCAGTATGCAGGGCGATGGATATGCCATCGCCGGTGAACGAGGGGATTACGGCTGCCTGATCGCCGACACAGTAGAGCCCATCCTCGGTTTTGCGGCGGATGTAGCCGTAGGGGATATGAGTAATGGTGATCGGTTTGTCGAGCAACGGCTCCGCACCGCCAAGCCGCATCGCGAGGTGGGGACAGTCCTGCTGCATCTTCGCAAGGAGGCCGTCCCAGCGAAGACCCGCACGTGCAAAATACCGCCGTTGGACCACACAGCAGAAATTCGT
>CAZPEZ010000175.1:0-6007 GCA_964585715.1 uncultured Occallatibacter sp. | reverse complement strand
CGCAGAGCCTGGTTCCGCTGCGATTGCGAACGGTCGCCGTGAATCTGGATGGCCGCATGGCCGGAGCGGGTTAACCGCCGCGCGACCCTGTCGGCGCCATGCTTGGTGCGCACAAACACCAGGAAGCTACCCTTCTCCGCGCCGAGCAAGTGCTCCAGAAGCTCCTGCTTCTTGTTCTGCTCCACGCTGAAGGCCCGCAGTTCGACGTTCTCGGCCGGCTTCATCGTCGAGCCGATCTCGATGCGCACGGGGTCCTTCAGATAGTTGCGCGCTACTTCTTTGACCTTGCCTTCGAATGTTGCCGAGTAGCACAGGGTCTGGCGCTCCGCAGGAATCATGGACGCGATGCGGCGAATGGCCGGTTCGAAGCCCATATCGAGCATGCGATCGACTTCGTCGAGCACCAGGATTCTGACTCCGGCGAGCCGGACCAGCTTGCGCTTGAGGAAATCTTCGAGCCGCCCTGGAGTGGCCACGATCAACTGCGCGCCGCGGCGGATGGTCTGGAGTTGCGTTTGTTCCGCCATGCCGCCCACCACCAGGGCCACGGTCTGCGTGTGGCTGGAACGGATGGCACGGAAGGCCTTCTCGACCTGCATGGCGAGTTCGCGTGTGGGCAGGACGATCAGTGCCTGCGCATCTCGCCCTGCTGTGCTCTGCAATTCAGGCTTCTGCAGCATCTCCACGATGGGAATGAGGAAACTGAGGGTCTTGCCGGTTCCGGTCTGCGCTGTCGCGAGCACATCGCGGCCTTCGAGCGCGGGAGGAATCGCCCCTGCCTGCACCGGCGTGGGAGTTACAAATTGGTTGGCGTTGAGCTGAGCCATCAAGGGCTCGGAAAGGGAAAACTGAGAAAATTGGGTCGTCAAAATAGCAATCTTTCTATAGTTCCGAGAGCCTCGATTTCATGGAGGCCTGCAAGCGGAACCGGACCTGGAGGAGCGCTACCCATTCATGGGCGCGAGCCTTCTTTAGAAATATGCGTAAGGAAGAACCGAAACTTCTGGGACGGTCGGCGAGCACCAAAAACCAAAATGCCAACGACCCGGAACTGACCCACGCTACACGAAACGCCTGTCGGCACTCTGCCGATCGGCACCCTTCTGCCACGCACTTCAATGCGCAGTACCGGACTCGCTGCCTACTCACTCAAGAGGGCGCATTCGCTCGGGATTTCTGATCCTTTCTTAGGACCAGACGCCGAGCTACCGGTGGAACTCAGGGTTACGCTGTAGGGGCTTGGGGAAATCTGTGCAAGGCTGGGTTGCCTTCAATGAAGGCAAAACGCCGCTCACGACCAAATCACTGAGCGCAAAGCCAGTATAGCACGGTTGCGCATTGCGCTCGCCTAGCGCTCACTTCCAGGAAACGTTGAGCTGGTTACTAAGTTTTGATTATTGAATGACCGAAGGAAGAAACTGAAACCCACGGATGAGATTCTGCGAACCGACTTCTGTGAGATTGGAGTGCGTTTTTGAGGATTTGGCTCCTCAGGTAGGACTCGAACCTACAACCCTTCGGTTAACAGCCGAATGCTCTGCCATTGAGCTACTGAGGAGTGTCTGGCGCAGAATTGTCCTCTAACAACTTAACAGATCAGCATCTTGGCGTCAAAACACCACGGTGCCGACAGAAGCTCGGTTTACCATGAGAACAGTCCGCTTCGGAGGCCGCGCATGTCCCGGATTTCACGACTCGATCACAGCGAGGTCACTCCCGACCTGAAAAAACTCTTCGACAAGGTTTTTGCCCAGCGCGGCAACGTCCCCAACATGTTCCGCGTGATGGCCCACCGGCCCGAAATCTTCGCCACGATGCAGGCTCACTTCGGTGCCGTTCTGAACACGGGCACCGTCTCCACCAAGCTCAAAGAGCTCATCATCGTTCGCACCAGCCAGGTGAATGAGACTCCGTATTGCCTGGCCAGCCACACCATCCTTGCGCGCGGGCTGGGCTGGTCGGACGATCAGCTTGCCCACCTGGCCGACTGGTCTCAACGCATCGATTTCACGCCCGCCGAAAAGACCGCGCTTCGTCTCGCCGAAACAGTCACGCGCGATGCTCATGCCGTGACCGACGAGCAGTTCGCGGAACTGCGAAGCTTTTACTCCGAGGGCGAGATTGTCGAGCTGCTGTGTGCGATCGGCCTCTTCAACTACTTCAACCGCTTCAACAATGCCCTGCGGATGGAGCCGACGAAGCCCGGTGAAGGCGGGCGCATGGCACCACAGCCGGAAGCTGCTGCTACGGCTCACCGAACTTTTGCGCAAAGTTGAATGCAGTCTCGATGTGGCCACACCGCCTCATTCGCTACAGATTCTTCTCTGAACTCAAG
Source organism: uncultured Occallatibacter sp. (assembly GCA_964585715.1). Lineage (GTDB taxonomy): Bacteria > Acidobacteriota > Terriglobia > Terriglobales > Acidobacteriaceae > Telmatobacter. The sequence continues at coordinate 3,672 of CAZPEZ010000175.1, read as the reverse complement.
GAGTCCTTTTGCGGATAGAACTCGAAATCCCTGTCGGCGTATTTCGCGCGTACCTCTTCGATTGCGACGGCACCATTGCCGACTCGATGCCTCTCCACTACAAAGCGTGGAAGCGAGCACTGGCCGAATGGAACTGCGACTACCCTGAACAGCTTTTTTATTCCTGGGGCGGCAAACCGGTCCGCAAGATCATCGCCGATTTGAACGCGATGCATGGGCTCCACATGCCGGTGGATGCCGTAGCCGCCCGCAAAGAGGCCCTCTACCTCGCGCAGTTGCCGGAACTCAAAGCAATCCCACCCGTGCTGGAACAAGTGGAGAAGCAGTACGGACGCATTCCACTGGGTGTCGTCTCCGGCAGCCGGCGCGATTCGGTCGTCGGCTCTCTCACGGCGTTGGGGCTCATGGACAAGTTCGATACGCTGGTCTGCGCCGAGGACTACATCCACGGCAAGCCGGCACCCGACGCATTCCTGCTGGGCGCCCAACGGCTCAACGTCGAGCCCGCAGCCTGTCTTGTCTTCGAGGACACCGAGGTCGGCATAGAGGCGGCCACGGCGGCCGGCATGGCCTCGGTGCGCGTGCCCCAAATAAAATGGGCCGCTTGGGGAACCGCGGAGTTGCAACAGACGTAACGAGGAGCGAGGAACCGATGTCGTCGATCGCGCTCGAAAGCCGGGGCCAAGCCGCGCCACAATCGACCTCCGCACGCGCGGATCTTGTTCCCCTGCTCGTCCTCGCCGCAGCAGTCGCGCTCATCCACATTCTCACCAACGGCCGCTACGGCTTCCATCGCGACGAGCTGCAATTCCTCTCCGACGCACGCCACATGGATTGGGGCTTCGTGGCATACCCACCTTTCACCCCATTCGTCGAGCACGTCAGCCTGGCCCTCTTCGGGCTTTCGCTCGTCGGCCTGCGCCTTGCTTCCGTCCTCGCACAATCGACGGCGTTGGTCTTTGCGGGCCTGATGACGCGCGAACTCGGCGGTCATCGATTCGCACAGGTCACAGCCGCCCTCACCGTGGCTCTATCGCCCCTGCCCCTCTTTGAGGGCACCGAATTCCAATACTCGACCTTCGACTACCTGTGGTGGGTGCTCATCGCTTACTTCACGATTCGTCTGCTCAAGTCGGAGAATCTCCGCTGGTGGCTGGCCATCGGCGCGGTCATCGGTATCGGTCTTCTCACCAAATACTCCATCGTCTTCTACATCGCCGGGATCCTCGGCGGCATGGTTCTATCCCGTGCGCGCCGATACTTCCTCACCGGTTGGTTCTGGGCCGGCGTCGCCCTTGCGCTCCTGATCTTTCTTCCCAACTTTCTCTGGCTCGTGCGCCACGACTTCATCTCCTACACCTTCCTGCAGCACATCCATGCCCGCGATGTAGGCCAAGGGCGCGCCGACGACTTTCTCGTGGGACAGCTGCGGATTTGTATCAACATCGTCGCCACACCGGTTGCTCTCGCCGGACTCATCTTGCTTCTGCGCGACCGCCGCTATCGCATGTTGGGCTGGATGTTCCTGATCCCGCTCGTGCTCTTCTACTTCGGCAAGGGCCGCAACTACTACCTCGCGGGCGCCTATCCCATGCTGCTGGCGATGGGCGCCTCGGGCGCAGAACGTTGGCTCGCTCCCCTTCCCACACTCGCTCGTCGCACGATTCCCGCAGTCTTTTACGCTGCGCTCGCGTTGTGCGGAGCGTTTGTCTGTGCTGTCGTGCTGCCTTTCGCTTCATCCGGTCCGCTGCGCGACTTCGCACTGCAGCGAAATGGCGATCTGCGTGAAGAGTTTGGCTGGACCGATCTGGTTCGCACGGTCGCGGGCATTCGCGATTCCCTGCCCCCGGATCAGCAGGCTCATCTCGGAATCACCACCGGTAACTACGGCGAGTACGGAGCGATCGAGATTCTCGGCCCTGCCTATCGGCTTCCCATGCCCATCGGCACCACAAACTCCGAGTGGCTCCGCGGCTATCCTACGTCGCCGCCAACCACGATCATTGCCCTCGGCATCACGCGAGAACAAGCGGACGAGATCTTCACCGCCTGCCGCTGGGCCGGCCATAACAGCAACCCCGAAGGCATTCGCAACGAGGAGAATGAGTATCACCCCGATATCTTTGTCTGCGGGCCTCCACGCAAGCCATGGGCGGAGGTGTGGAAAGAGCATCAGGATTTCGGTTGAGCGCGTTGGATCTCAGTACAGCAGCACCGCGACGCGATATGCGGTGAATTGGCCCTCAACATCCTGCGCTGGGCAACTGCCGATCGCCGCGCGATGGTACTGTCCCGACGCCAGTTTCTCCGTCAACAGCTTGGGCAACTCTTTCAAATCGGAGTCCTGCCACTTCATCATGAATCCGGGCGGCATTTGCCCCGGTCCGACCTGGACTGGACCATTTCCGGCGCACGCCGCCCGAACCTGAGCGTGATTCGAGAGGATCGCCAATCCGCTCACCTGCACCAGGCTTGCCACACGCGCTTCGACTTGATCCTGCGTCAGCGCCGGCACTCCGCGGGCATAGTCGGCGGTCGCATAAAGCACGCCGCGCGCTGCGACGACCGCAAGGCCCACTCGGTTCACGTCCGGATTGAGCAGGTTCGCCCGATGCCCCGGCGAATGCATCCACTCGTCGTGAATCTCTGCGGCGCTCGGACCAATTGCGACGTTCTCTTCAATCAGATCGAAGCGCGCTCCAGCTGTTCCGGCACGCGTCGAAAGATCGTCTTCGCCCCCGTAGCGGTGCGCGATCGGGCCCTCGGCAGCCATGCGCAGGCAGTGGTCGCGGGCTGCAGCGGCCAACGCATCGTCCCACTGCAGGGCGCCCCCACCGGCATTGGCTCGCGACTGATTGGCCAGCGCCAGCAGCTGCTGGCCTGCCCCCTGCACCACTTGCCCCGCAGGCTCTTGACCACCAGCCTCATGAGACAGAACTCGGAATCCTAAACACAAAATCCCGCACCACCAAACAAAATGTCTTCGCTTCACGGTTGGCATACTCATCCCACGATCAAGCGGTTCCAGAGTCGCTGCACCGAGAAACAACGATGCTGAGTGGCACCCTCTCCGGAACAACAAACGGCACATGAACTCTGGAACAGCACTAAGGCGTGTCTTCAGTGCTTTTGAGTTGGTTCTTCCTGAAATCGTCTTGCGGTCCGGTCCAGAGGAAAAGAAGGAGGACTGGCAATCCGATAACGCTGGTAAGCAGGAAGAACCGCACCCAGCCGATTTTCTCTGACAAAACTCCCCCAGAGGAGGCCACCACGGTGCGGCCAAGTGAAGCAAGCGAGCCAAGCAGCGCGTACTGAGTCGCCGTAAAAGCGGGCGAGCATAGGCTGGAGAGATAAGTCACCAACGCGGTCCCGGCCATTCCCCCCGTGATATTTTCGGCGGTGACACATAAAGCAAGGTAGCCGACTCGATGGCCGCCCACCGCCTGCAAGACAAAAAACAGGTTCCCGATTGATTGCAAGATACCACACAGAATCAGCGAACGGCGGATCCCGAACCTGGCCGTAACTACGCCGCCTAGTAAAACCCCTGCCACTATCGAGAAGAATCCGAATAGTTTCGAAACGGCGGCGATCTCCGGGAGGGAAAATCCCACCGATATATAAAGCGGCGTTGACATCACTCCCGCCATTGCCTCGCCCAGCTTGTATCCG
>CAZPEZ010000174.1:0-6090 GCA_964585715.1 uncultured Occallatibacter sp. | reverse complement strand
CGTCCATACTGGCCACCAGCGTGGCGTTGGCCGTGGTCGCGGGGTAAATCCGCCCGCGCGTGGCCAGAATCTTTGAAGCCAGTTGCACCGCCTGCGCAAAGTCGCCGGTAATCTCCGTCAGCGCCGCAACAAACAGGTTGCCGAAGTTGTGGCCCTTCAGCCCGTTTCCGCCTCGAAAGCGATGTGTGAACAGCCGCGACAGTAAATCCTCTTCCTCGCTCAGCGCCACCATGCAATTGCGCAGGTCGCCCGGTGGCAGCATGTTGAAGTCCTGGCGCAGCCGGCCCGACGATCCCCCGTCATCTGTTACCGTCACCACCGCCGCCAGATCCGCAATCACGTCCGTTGCGTCCGGGCTCTTTCCCGGCGCAGAAACATGCCGGCGCAGCCCGCGCAGAAGCGTCGATAGGCCCGTTCCGCCGCCCATGGCGACCACGCGCACCCCCCCAGCTGGGGACGAGACGCCGCGTACGCGCTTTTGCGCCCCCGCGCGCTCACTGCTTGATTTGTCAGATTTCAATGCACGTCCTACGGAACTTCAGGATAGAGCAACTCGGTGAACCGCGGGTCGTCCACCATGTTCTGGAAGTCGTTATCGACGCGCGCCTGCAACCGGTTCTTCGGATTCAGTTCAATCGCTCGTGCCAGGTTGTTCAGGCAGTCCTGAACGCGACCCGTGATGGCTTCGAGCACCGCCAGCCCATAAAACGCATAGTCGGCATTGGGGTGGCCGCTCAAAATGCTAGCGAACTGTTCGCGCGCTTCTTCGTAGTAGCCGGTATTCAACTGCGAGATGGCGTAGTCGTAATGCTCCTCGGGCGTCTGGAACGAGAGGCTGTCCTTCTCCATTTGTCTGCGGCAGGTGACGATGTACATCCGGCAGCGGTCCTGAATCTCTACCGGCGCTTCGGGGAGCAGCTTTTCCAGCAGTCCCAACGCCTTTTCGTACTTGCCCTGCTGCAGCAGTTGAATCGCGGCCTGGTAGTGCTGAACCGCTGCATCGTTATGCGTCCGGCCGCGACCGTCGGTCTTGCCGGTCGCTGGTGGTGTCTTCTTGCGGCTGGGCGCCGCGGATCGTGCCTCTTGCGTCATGAGTATTCCAGAACCTGCTTCGTTTGCCGCGGAACCCGATCTTCGCTCCGCAGGGAATTCTTTTTCAGGGACAATGCTGCTTAGGCCATGTTTATACGCAGAACCCCGCCATCCGTCAATGGGTCTTTGCCAAGACCGGCTGAACCTCGCCGTCTGATTGTACCGCCGCCGTCCTCGCCCGCTGTCGTGCGAGCGCCTGCCCTGAGCGGAATCGAAGCGGCCTCGCCCGTACCCGCCTCGTCGCCTATGTTCGCTTCCCGTAGATTGCTGGATTCAGCGTCGGATCGTTGTACATCTTAAACTGCCGGTAAAGCTTTAAGCGCCGTGTTCCGCCGACGGTTTCCCGCCACAACGTATCCAGGCATCCAGCCAGGTCATCGCGCTGCTCTTCTAAAATCGCCAGCCGCTCCAGATTCCGCTCTGCGTGGCCCGGTGGCGCGTCCCTCCGCTCTGCCTCCTCTCTCGTGTGGTAAATCTTCAGCGCCAGAATGGACAGCCTGTCGATCATCATTCCCGGCGATTCGGAGTGAAGCGGCGCTGCCGGATCAGGCAGGCCGCGCGCCTCCATCCAGCCCATCATTGCGCGGTCCAATTCTTCCACCAGGTCATTTCGCAACTGATTGGTCACGTCCACGCGCCGCTTCACCTGGGCAATCGCGGTATCGCTCGCGCCCGGAGTTCGCGCCTCGTCCTCAATGTGCCACAGATCGAAGTTTGCACGGTGCTGCCGCGCCACAAGCCGCAGCCATTCGCCCTCCGCACCGGCTCCGGCAGCAGGGGATCCCGTCGCAGGCGCGTCAGGCCTCTCGTGCCACTCTCGCGTCAGCCGATCTTGTAGCCGAACAATCTCCGTCGCCGAAACCATCCTTGCCCGTCCTCTTGGTCCCTTTTCGCGTTTCCGGCCAAGCCCCACCCGCATCCGCAGGCTCCATCCTAGAACCTCGATCTCCGCGGCTCCAAGTCCGCATGGATGGTGACTGACTTCTTCCGCTGAACGAGGGCGCCTCCAGGTCCAATATGCATTCGGCCCATGGGGAGGCAGGGGATTGCGAAAGCGCGGTCCGCTTCAAAAGCATGGGCGGGTGGCCCACCCTAAGGTTTTTGAACTCTAAACCCAGCACGAAATGGGTGCCCCGTCCTAACTCTGTTAGGGCGGGAACCGAGAGTCTCAACCTTCGCAGACGACAGACATTTCCCTCGCACAGACTACGGCCATGCCGCCCAGTCTCCGCAGGGACCAGCAAGGCAGTGACCTGCTCCCCAAAATCCGCACACAACCGGGTACGATTTTCGTATTATCCCTCGCCAAAATCCCATCCGGGCGCGAAATAGGCTGGCGGATGGGGCACAATCCATCGTGGAAGAACCGGGAGTGAAAGAACCTGCTAGGGCCACCCGGCCGTTAACGCGCTCACCGGTGCTCCAATGGAGTTCGTGGGTACGAACCGGTGCGAGACGATCGCCCGGAAGACGAGGGTGAACCCGGCGTTACGTCCGGTAAGCCACGACACCCTCATTCCGGACGCCGTTCCGCGATGGCTCCATTGGATCCGGAAGAAGGCTGAATTTGCCCCAGGAACAAAAGGGGCAAATCTCCGTCGTCGGCGGTGATTCGCTGACGAGCCGTAGCTCGAGATCCATCGAGAATAAGGGCCAAGACCACCTGGCCATGTGACTAAATCATTGAAGATAAGCAATATAGCCTGTGCAAAACTTTCTTGTTGACAGCATACCGACCGGTTGGTATGTTAATTCCGACAGAGATGCAGACGTCGGCACGATCGAGCTGCAAACACTAAGGGAGCGCACATTGACCGTCCGCCACGAAAAATTAGCAGCCTCCCGAAAGAAGCTCCTCGACGCGTCGCTCCATGTCATCCGCGCCAAGGGCTACGAAGCTACAACGGTCGACGACATCTGCGCGGCAGCCAGCCTCAGCAAGGGAAGTTTCTTTCATCATTTCAAGAGCAAGGAAGATCTCGCTATCGCCGCCGCCAACTACTGGATCGACGGCACAACCGCTCTGTTCGCCTCCGCGCCTTATCACGCGCCCGCCGACCCGCTCGACCGCCTGCTGGCCTATGTCGACTTTCGCAAGTCCCTGCTCATGGGCGATCTGCCCGAATACACGTGCCTGGTCGGCACAATGGTCCAGGAGACTTACGAAACCCATCCCGCCATCCGTCAGGCATGTGACACCAGTATCAGTGGCCATGCCGCCACGCTTGTGCCCGACATTCAAGCAGCCATCCGCCAACGCGACATCCGGGGCGATTGGACTGCCGAGAGCCTCGCCCTCTACATCCAGGCCACCATCCAGGGCGCATTCATCCTTGCCAAAGCCAAGCTGAGCCGCGAAGTCGCCGCCCAGTGTATCGATCACCTGCGCCGCTATCTCGAACTGCTCTTCTCCGAACGCCATCTCCAGAATCAGGTTTCCTGAATCAAGCCCGCGGTTTTTCGCCAGTTGTCCGTCCAAACAAATTCAGTCTCAGGAGCGAAACATGAATGTAAAGATCCTCAAGACAATCACTGTTGCCACCGTTATCTTCTTGGCCGCGCCCGCTTCAACAAAGCACGCGCAAGCGCAGGAGAACACGTCGCCCTATCCCGCCATGGCGCCCCTTGATCAATACCTCATCGCCGATCGCGACCAGGAAATCGCGCTCGCAAAAAGCGCCGCTCCCCCCGCGCTTTCGAGCGACGCCAGCGTCATGGTCCTTGAAAAGGACGGCTACCACACAGCGATCGAGGGCAAAAACGGCTTCACTTGTATCGTCGAACGAGGATGGATTTCTCCCCTGGACAGCACGGATTTCTGGAACCCGAAATTGCGCGGGCCCATCTGCTATAACCCGCCTGCTGTGCGCTCCATCCTTCCTTACACCATTCTCAGAACGAGATTGATTCTGAGCGGCCTGACCAAAGACCAAATGGTCGACGCCATTCGATCCGAGCTTGCGGACGGCCTGTTGCCACTGCCTGAGCCCGGAGCCATGTCCTACATGATGTCGAAAGACCAATATCTCGGTGACGGTCCCGGACACTGGCATTCACACCTGATGTTTCATCTCCCGCTCGGGATGAGTGCTGCAGGCTGGGGAGCGAACATGGACGGCTCTCCGGTGGTGTTCGATACGGATCACCACGTCCACGGGCCTGAGCCCGAAACCATTTTTATGGTACCTGTCGACCACTGGTCCGACGGAACTCCAGCCGTGCATCAACACTGAGACGGCCCTTCCAAATTGCTACATTTGAAAATCAGATCACAGAGATAAAAAACGCACCTTCATGCCTTTCAAAGGAGTGAATCATGGCTCTCATTACCGAACCTGAAACCATCAACTTCCCCGAGTCGCACTACGTCTTTATGGAGCGCGAAGGGCACATCCCCACCATCGCCCCACAAACGTGGCCGGCCGTCGGTGCCTTTGGACGTGAGATCCAGAAGCACAATCGGATTGTCGGCGCGGCCGCGCTCTATAAAACCAACCCTGGCGTCTACCGTGCCGGATTCATGCTTGACGCGCCCCCGGTGAACCTGCCCGAAGAACTCACCTACGCCAAGCTGCCCGGCGGTAAATACACTCGCTTCACGCTTAACGGCGCATACGATCAGTTGCCTGAAGCGACGCGTCACGCCTTTGAAATCGTCGCCCAAAGGAAAATTTCCCTGCGCGATGACTTCAACATCGAGCACTACCTCAAGGACTCGATGACCACCCCCGCGGACGAGCTCGTCACAGAAATTCTGTTTCCCGTGAACTAACCCGGACCCCGCCAAGCGAGAACCGCTGGCCGCGCCTCGCTCAGTACAACGCCAATTCCGCACACTCCCAGCACGACCGCAAGGAGGTCTCGCCATGTCGACTTCACCCATCAACAACTCGTCTCGTTTTCTCGATCCCGCCCCTCACGCGGGAACGTCGCCCGCAACCAAGCCAGCGGAAACGCACGAATCCACCGGCTTGCGCTACTTTTCCAGAGGGCGGCTCTGGACCGGCCGCATTCTCTCAGCCTTCGCCACGCTCTTCCTGCTATTCGACGCATGGGGAAAGCTCTTCCAGCCCCGCTTCGTCACCGAAGCTTCCGCACGAATGGGCTTTCCGGTGCATCTGCTTTTTGGCATCGGGGTCGTGCTGCTCATCTGCACAATCGCTTATGCCATTCCCCGCACCGCCGTGCTGGGCGCAGTTCTCCTCACCGGCTTTCTCGGCGGCGCAGTGGAGGCGCAACTTGTCGCCGGCAGCCCAACCTTTGAGGCCTTCTTTCCGGTCCTTTTTGGCATTCTCGTTTGGGCAGGACTGTCCTTGCGCGAGCCGCGGCTCTTTCAGCTCATGCCCTTGCGTGACCTCGGTCGCTGATACCCAATTTTTCACCACGAAGAATTCAACACGGCTGGATTGATTCCTTGCCGGAAGGAGAAGAATTTATGTCCACCGCTACGCTTAACACCCCAGCCTCAACCGACGAGGCTGCGATTTTGTCCCTGATCAGTTCGCTCCATCAAGCTCACCACGATAAGAACGCCGAAGGCATCTCCGCGCCGTACGCGCCGCACGCCGTCATCTACGACCTGGAACCGCCGCTCATGCACGACGGCATCTCCGTTGAGCGCAAGCGCAAATGGCTCACAACCTGGGATTCGCCGATCGGCATCGAGCCGCGCAATTTTGAGCTCACGATCGACGGGGATCACGCGTACAGCCACGGCTATCTGCGCATGAGCGGGCAGAAGAAGGGAGTCGACCACCCCGTCAGCTTCTGGATGCGCGAGACGCTCTACTTCGAACGGACACAGGGCGCATGGCGCATCGTCCACGAACACACGTCGGTGCCGTTCTATATGGATGCCAGCCTGCGGCCAGCGTTCGACCTCGAACCCTGAACGGATGCTGATTCACGAAAATAATTGGGAATAGCGGTCAGGAGTGGTGAGCCCGGTGCGGTTCGAACGCACGACCCACGCCTTAAAAGGGCGTTGCTCTACCAACT
>CAZPEZ010000173.1:0-6092 GCA_964585715.1 uncultured Occallatibacter sp. | reverse complement strand
CACCCCAGCATGCCTCCGTGCCGCAAGCGATCCCGTCGAAACCGTGACGCCCCCATAGCCAGGCAATCGGATTGAATGCCTGAGGTGCGAGTACGGGCCAACCGGCTCGTGCTGCTGTTCTATTGTAACCGGAATCCGGTTGATGGACGGCGGACCCCTCCCCCCGGACTCTGAATGCAAATTCCTTGTTTTCTCCAGGTTGGCGACAGTCGCTCGCCGCAAAGTCCTCTCGATGAAGGAGTTAGCCGCAGAGTCGTCTCAGGCAAGGACTTAGAAGCGGCTTCCAGCCTCAAGCCTTCAAGCTCTACCAAGTTCTTGCAAGCTTCAGCTCGCAGGCTCATCTTTCATTGTGCGACTGGAGGGGGAAATGATCTGCAAATCCTTGGAAGGAATCGAGCGATCTAGCCTTGAGTGGTGAGTCAAGGCACGTATCGCAATGCCGTTTGTGCAGATGTCATCGACCCTGCGAGCTCAGTGGGCGTCACCGCCCCAAGAAGAAATGACTCTTTAAGCACATCCACGACGCTGTCGTCAGGGGACCGTGCCTCGAGCTGCGCCTTGTGACGTTTCCTTATTGCTTTTCGAGGTCGATGCTCTGGTACTCGTGGCGCGCGATGCCCGCGCGAATCTCCGCGGGAGTCTTGCCTGCCTTGGTCAGCCTGTACGCGTAGAAGGCCTCCTGGGCGCAGGTGGAGCACTCGGTGCCGTGCAGCCCTTCGTAGCAGCTCCGCAGGCTGGTGTGCCCGAGGGCGTGATCGCAGCGGCAGTTGCAGGGCAACTGGTAGAGCACGTTGCCGATCTTGATCGCCTGCTGATAGACGTGTACCTGCCAGGGGTAGGTGAAGTTTTCGCCTGCCAGCTTGGAACCGGAGAGAATAGGGGGAAGAGCGCTGATCTTCAGGGGGGCCGACGGGTGGTAAGCCGGGACATCATCCGCCGGATTCGACCATTGGGCGTAACTGGCGGCTGTGAGGATAAAGACGGCTATTGCGAATGCGATGCGGTACCAGGTGCGGTTCATGACGATTCGACTCTGAGAACCATATTACGCCGTTGAGGAATGAAGAGGCGGTGGGGGCACCCAGTCGAGAAACGCAACAGACTTTCGTTTGCAAAAAAAGACGGCACGAACGTTTTCTGCTCGTGCCGGGAGGCCAGTGACGCAAACTACTTCCGGGTTGGACTTGAGGCCCAATCACCGGAATAACTACACAATACTATAGGCTCCGAAGATTGCAAATACAAAATTTGATATTTTCTTACAATGTGGGAAAGGTGGCGCCTGCGATTTCCATGCATCTAACAGATTGGATGTTTCACCCCAGCGATCCATGGCAAGCAATCTGAAATCTGTCGACTACAAGGCCGTACCGGAGGAGACACCCGAGGCGCCCAGTTGGTTCAAAGTGGGTGTACTGGCCGCAGCATCGGTTCTGGCCGGAGGTCTGGCAGTCGCCTGGTACTACCGAAGCACGCTCGCGCGGTTGCGCCAAGCAGAGGGCATGTTGCCCGCAGATTCCGATGCAAGCGATGAAGGCGATGGGATTTAGCGCGCGAGCCGAGTGAGAGCGAATCCGGCTTGCGACTCTGAATCACAGTGGGCGACTCCAGAAATCCGGAGCCGCCCGAGTATATTCCTGCCTAAGGGCGCACCTGTCCGATATACACCCCATAAGGACCGAGTTGGATGCTGCCAAGCGAAGAGGGATCGGCAGCTCCAGGAGTTTTCAGCAGCGTCTTGAGATTGCTGCCGGCACCAGAGATCGACAGATTGACCGTTTGCGGGTCAGGCCTGAAGTTCGCTGCGATCACGACTTCTGCACCCCCCGGCCCCTTACGAACCCAGCTCAGCACGTTGGGATTGTCCTGATCGATCATCGCTTCCGAGCCCTCAGCCAAGGCGGGGTTCGTCTTTTTCAGCCGGATCAGGGCCTGATACCAGGCGAAGAGGGAATCGGGATCGGCTTCCTCCATCTTCACGTTCAGGGTCGTGTAATTCGACGGCACTGGCAGCCAGGTGGACGACGCCGTGCTGAAGCCCGCGTCGGTGGTCGGGTTCCACTGCATTGGCGTGCGCTCGCCGTCGCGCCCCTTGTAGACCGGCCAATAGACTCTGCCTACGGGGTCCTTCACGTCCTCTTTGCGCGTTGGGTCCGTCGTTTTCATCCCAATCTCGTCGCCGTAGTAAAAGAGTGATGCGCCGCGGCTGGCAAACAGAACCGTGGAAATCACGCGTTGAATATCGGTGTTGTGCACGCCATCGCCGTAGCGCACATCGAGCCGTGGGTTATCGTGGTTGTCGAAGATGAGCAGAGGCACGTTGCCGTTGATCTTGGTTTCGACATCGATAAGCTTGGCGCGGAAGGCAGCGGCATCCATCTTGTTCAGGATTCCGAGCTGCATATCCATGGGCAGTTGGAACTCGGGATGGTCGGGGGCGCCGTATTCGGCGGCCAGCGCATCGATGCTGGGTAGATAGGTTTCGCCGATGAAGATGCGTTTGCCGGGAAACTTGCCGGAGCTGAATGTGTCGGCGTAGGCGCGCATCTCAGCCATCACGGTATGCACGCCGGGCAGGAACTCGGTTTTTAGCCCATCGGTCTTGACCAGGCCGTCGGGCATCATCACCGGTTTGCCATCTTTGTCCTTGAGATAGCCCTCGTCGGCGAACGAAGGGTCCTCGAAGAGGGTGGTGATGGCGTCGAATCGGAAGCCGACCACGCCGCGCTTGAGCCAGAAGCCGATGATGTCTTTGAAGGCCTGGTGAACCTTGGGATTGTTCCAGTTGAAGTCAGGCTGCTTCACATAGAACTTGTGATAGTAGTACTGGCGCGTCTTCTCGTCCCACTGCCAGGCCGAGCCGCCAAAATCCGACTGCCAGTTGTTCGGTGGCTGTCCCTTGTCCGTCGCAGTCTCTCCCTTCCCATCGCGCCATACATACCAGTCGCGGTACGGATTGTTGCGGAATGAGCGCGACTCCTTGAACCACTTGTGCTCATCGGAGCTATGGTTCATCACCATGTCCATGAGAATGCGAATGTTCCGCTTCTTGGCTTCAGAAACGAGGCGGTCAAAGTCGGCCAGCGTGCCATACTGCGGGTCGATATTCTCGTAGTCGGAGATGTCGTAACCGAAGTCGGCCTGGGGCGAGGGGTAGCAGGGCGAAAGCCAGATGGCGTCGACTCCGAGTTGTTTCAGGTAGTCGAGGCGCTGGGTGATGCCGTTGAGGTCGCCGATGCCGTCGCCGTTCGAATCCTGAAAACTGCGCGGGTAGATCTCGTAGAAAACTGCGTTCTTCCACCAGTTCTGTTCGCTGGAGGAAGCGGTGTTTGATTTAGGATTGGCAGGCGTGTTCTGCCCGACGGCGGCCAGCGCACACAGTCCCAGCGAAAGGGACAGGGCACCGGCCGCGATGCGATTGGTCCAATGCATTGCGGTCTCCTCGTCATTCCACTGCTCGTCAAGGCGGCAACGGTGTGACGCATGAAACGCTAACACATCCGGCTCATGAGCGCAGACTACTCCACGGCTGCCACGAGGGCCCCGAAAGGCGGCAAGGCAAAGTGCGCAGGTGAGAGCGAATCCGCAAATCCAGGCGTCTTGTAAAGGGTCTCCAGTTGGCCTGCAGCGCCGCCAATCTCCTCAGGCTTCAAGCCAAATGCCCGCTCGTGCGCACCCATATTCAGCGCGACGATCACACGCCGATCGCCACTCTGGCGGAGAAAGGCGAAGACATGCGGATCGTTGCCGATGTTCACCTGGGTGCCATCGCGAAGGGCGGGATCGGACCTGCGCAGCGCCAGGAGCCGTTTGTAGGTATTGAAGATCGAGTTGGGGTCTTTTCCTTCAGACTCGACATTGTATGTCGAAGCTGATGGCGGAATGGGGAGCCACGGTTTAGCCGCAGTGGTAAATCCAGCGCCTGCCGCAGAGTTCCATTGCATCGGCGTGCGCTCGCCGTCGCGCCCCTTTTCCTTGGGCCAGCCGCGTTTGCCGATGGGATCATGCACGTCTTCAATCCTTGCCGCATCGGTCGTCCGCATGCCCAGTTCTTCTCCGTAGTACATCTGCGGAGTTCCGCGCGTGGTCAGCTCCAACACCGCCATCAGCTTGGCGATTTGGTCGTTGTGTTCGCCGTCGCCGTAGCGGTCCCATTGGCGCGGCTGGTCATGATTGGAAAAGAAGTACTCCGGCTGTCCGTGTGCCGAGTTGTTCTCAATCTGGTTGAACAGCTCTCGGAAGTGCGGCGCCGAAAGCTCGTTGGCGTCCGCGATCTGAAAGTCCATGGGCAACTGCACTTCGTCGCTGTTGCCATACATTTCGGTCAGTGCCTGCACATTGGGCTCATCCGCTTCGGTCACCAGGACAGGATTGCCGGGGTACTTGTCGACAACCTTGCGCACTTCTTTGAGCACATCGTGCACTTCGGGGAGATCGTCGGTATAGAGATGCTTGATGTTGCGATCGCCATAGGCGTTGCGTCCGGGAAGGTACGGATCGTCGCGCATCTGTGGATCTTCAAATAGCCGCGACACAGCATCGATACGGAAGCCGGCTACGCCGCGCTTCATCCAGAAATCGAGCACACCGTACATCGCATCGCGGACCTCGGGATTGCGCCAGTTCAGGTCCGGCTGCTGCACATAGAAGTAGTGGTAGTAGTACTGACGCGTCTTCTCGTCCCATTGCCACGCCGACCCGCCAAACCACGACTGCCAGTTGTTGGGCACCTCACCTTTGCTGGTCTCGGTTTCGCCTTTGCCGTCATGCCACATGTACCAGTTTCGTTTGGGATTGTCGCGCGAGGAGCGGGACGCAAGAAACCACGGGTTCTGGTCGGAAGTGTGATTGATGACGTAGTCCATAATCACGCGGATGCCGCGCTTTTTGGCCTCGGTCACCAGATTGTCGAAGTCGGCCATGGTGCCGTACGCTGGATCGATGGCCGTGTAGTCCGAGATGTCGTAGCCGTAGTCGACGCCCGGCGAGGGATACATCGGCGTGATCCAGATGGCGTCGATGCCCAGATCGTGCAGGTAGTCGAGGCGCGAGGTGATCCCTTTGATGTCACCAATGCCGTCGCCGTCCGAGTCCTGAAAGCTGCGCGGATAGATTTCGTAGAGGACGGCGTGACGCCACCATTCTGGTCCATCGGGCTGATTGATTGCTTGTTGGGCGGGTGCTTGGCCGAGGACTGTGATGGCGACGGCTGCGAGAGACAGGGATATCGTGGAACGTGCGAGTTTGCTGGTCCAGTGCATTGCGGCTCCTTCGAGGGCGATGCCGTGAGGTCATCCACTCTCGTTCCGCTGCTCGTTGAGCCGGCAGCGGTGTGAACACGCCAACGTATCACATTGGACGCAGGTCGGGGCACGAATTGTTCGGGACGAAAGCGGCCATCGGAACGCTTCAGCTCTTCGCGTTCTGCGCCACCAGCATGGAGTTGAGAATCTGGTCCGACACGTCCTTGACCGATCCGGGCGAGTGCGCCAGGAACAGCGTATTGGTCTTGTCGTTCTCGCCGATGGACTTGAGGGTGTCGAAGTACTGCGTGATGAGCACGAGCTGCATCACGTCTTTTGCCGAAGCGCCTTCGACGGCCTTCTGGAACTGCTCGATCGATGCCTGCAGGCCTTCGACGATAGCCTTGCGCTGATTGGCGATACCTTGCCCTTGCAGCGCCTTGCTTTCGGCCTCAGCCTCAGCCTTTTTGACCACCAGAATCTTGTCGGCCTCGCCGCGCGCTGTGGCTGCCACCTGCTCGCGTTGGGCCGCGTTGATGTCGTTCATCGCCGACTTGACCTTGGCGTCGGGCACGATGTCGGTGACCAGCACGTTGACGATCTCGTAGCCGAAGGCCGCCATGTCGGCATCGAGTTCCTGCTTCACGGCCGCAGCAATGCTCGATTGCGAGGCGAAGACCTCATCGAGGGTCATGCTCGGCACATGGCCAAGAATCACCTGCTCGACATAGGACTTGATCTGCGCGACAGGGTCCGAGAGCTTGTAGAACGCGTCGTACACCTTCTCGGGCCGAACACGATTCTGCACCGAGATGGGGATGGTGACGAAGACGTTGTCTTTGGTCTTGG
>CAZPEZ010000172.1:0-6105 GCA_964585715.1 uncultured Occallatibacter sp. | reverse complement strand
GAAGCAACGGTAACGGGCTAGTACGGGCGCAGTAGGTCACCCGGTACTTTTTTTGCGCCAAAAATGCTTTCGCTGCGATAGGTGCACGCGCAAAAGGTGCAATCTGCTAGCGGAAGGCCCCAAGGCGCCTTTACTTTGACCCGCGGACCCGTGTGTCGCGCGCCGAAGTGTTGTTCTGTAAGGAGAAGTCCATTGACCCTCGCTGTTCGCCCTGTTGTCTGCCGCCGTGCCAAGATCACTGCGCTCGGCACCTACGCTCCTCCCCAGATTCTCACCAACCAAGATCTCGAAAAGATCGTCGATACCAACGACGAGTGGATCATCTCAAGGACCGGCATCCGCGAGCGTCACGTGCTGGCCAAGGGAAAAGGCGTAAGCGACATCTGCTTTGAGGCCGCAAGGAAGTGCCTGGCCGCCCGCGGCATCGAGCCCACTGAGGTGGAAGCCATCATCGTCGGCACCGTCACTCCCGACATGATGTTCCCCTCCACCGCGTGCCTCGTGCAGGACAAGCTCGGCGCCAAGGGCGCCTGGGGCTTCGACGTCTCCGCAGGCTGCTCGGGCTTCGTTTACGCCCTCCAGGCCGGGGCCAAGCTCGTCGAGAGCGGCGCCCACTCCAAAGTCCTGGTTATCGGCGCCGATGCTAACACCCGCATGACCGACTACACCGACCGCGCCACCTGCGTGCTCTTCGGCGACGGCGGCGGAGCCGTGCTTCTCGAACCGGCCGCTGAAGGTGAAATGGGCCTCATCGATTTTGTCCACGAGGTCGACGGCTCGGGCGGCGTCTCGCTCAACCTGCCCGCAGGCGGCAGCTTGAACCCCCCGACCCACGAAACCATCGACAAGAAAATGCACTTCATCCATCAGGACGGGCAGGCTGTCTATAAATTTGCCGTCCGCAAAATGGCCGAAGCGACGGTCAGGGTCCTCGAGCGCAACGGCGTCACCGGCGCCGACCTCGACTGCTTCATCCCCCACCAGGCCAACAAGCGCATCATCACCGCAACCGCCGATCGCCTCGGCATGGACCCCGAACGCGTCATCATCAATATTGACAAGTACGGCAACACATCGGCCGGCACCATCCCCCTCGCCATGGAAACCGCCATCGAACAAGGCAAACTGAAGAAGGGCGACCTGGTTCTGCTCGCCGCGGTGGGCGCAGGATTTACGGTTGGCGCAACCTTGCTGCGCTGGGAGATCTAACCGCGCGTCGGCCCTGACC
Source organism: uncultured Occallatibacter sp. (assembly GCA_964585715.1). Lineage (GTDB taxonomy): Bacteria > Acidobacteriota > Terriglobia > Terriglobales > Acidobacteriaceae > Telmatobacter. The sequence goes on along the minus strand of CAZPEZ010000172.1, from coordinate 4,877 downwards.
CCTCCAGCGCGGAGTCCGGATCGTAGGCGGGCTGCACTCCCGCCTCCGCCGCCATCCGGAAGAATCCCCGCATGCCTTCGACGCACTCCTCGTCCAGCACATAGTGGATGTTCTCGGTCAGATACGATCGAATCGTCTGCTCCGTGAGCGGAATCTTCCGCGCCCACTCTGCCGCAAGATCGTCGATGTGCTTGAGGCCGTGATCGCGCGATCGGATCAAATCCTCAGCAACGCTCTCCTCCAAAGGTCCGCCCCGCGCAGTGGCGGGCGGTCCAAAGCGCGGCAAATCGCCAACCGAAGCCGTGGTCCCCAAGCTCCAAACAGCAGACACGAAGGGCAGCCCCGTCAGCCTGTGCCACTCCTCGGCCAGGTCGTGATACACCAGCTCCTCGCCCGTGCGCATCCGCCGGTTCTCGCGTTCTTCCAGTGCCATCAGGGCGGGATCGCCAATAACGATGGCCGCATCGGCGCGCTCCAGCATGGCATCGAGATCGGCCGCCATCGGCACCAACTCAACCCCTGCATTCCCCCACGTGCGAAAAAGAATCCGCGCATACGCAATCGTCGTGCGGCTCGCGGTATCCGCGGCCACATGGCGCAGCGCCTTCAGTTCCCGATCTGCCCGCCGCACCAGCAGCAGCGATCGCACCTTACCCTTCGACGCAATCGTGCATCCCGGCAGGATGCGCAATCCAGGCGAACTCGCCAGTGTTGCAATCGGTACCAGCCCGATATCGGCCCCGCCGGACACAAGGCGATCCGCACACTCCGACGGCAGCATCCAGTCAATCGTGTAGCGCGTGGATAGTTCGTCCCGCGACGGCGGGTGCTCGAAGTCCCACATCAGGGGCGCAGGATTGAGAAAACGAATGGCGGCGATGCGCAGCTTGCGATCCGAGAACGATCTCACTCCCATTAGACTAGCAACCCGCCGGATTCGACTCTGCCGATCCGGTGCCCTCTGAATTGTTTTGGGCACTACCTGCCGATCCATCAGCGACATTACCTGCGCTGCGTAGCCCTGCACTAGGTGTGTCCGCTGTCCTTGACTTCAAATCCGCACCCCCGTTAACGTGGCCGCAGCCTCAAAGAAAGCAGGTCCGATTGGTCTTTCGCGTGGCTAGCGCGTGAGTTCCAATCGCGATCCACGGGCCCCTGTGAACACTGCCTCCTCTCCAGTACTCGCTCAGGCTTCTATCGATGAAGAAGGGCTTGCCTGGTTGGCGATCACTCTCTCGCCGGGTCTCGGCCCCAAACGCATTCTCGATGCCGTCAAACAGCTCGATGCCCCCAGCCAGATCTTCCGCATCTCTCTCAGCGAGCTCGAATCTCTCCGCTTTCCCGCTGAGGCGGCGCAATTCAACTTCGATGGAAAGGCCCGTCAGGCAGCCGAAGACGAAGCGACGCGCATCGCCCTCGGCGCGACGATCCTCACCCACGGCTGCTCCGCCTATCCTGAGCGTCTCCGCGAGATTTACGATCCCCCACCTGTTCTCGGGGTGCGCGGCGATGTCCAATTGTTGACGCGTCCTGCGATCGCCGTCGTCGGCACGCGCCATCCCTCGCCCTGCGGCAGCGGCGTTGCCGAGATGCTTGCCCGCGATCTGGCTGCGCGCCGTCTGCTCATTCTCAGCGGCATGGCTCGAGGCATCGATACCTGCGCGCACAAAGGCGCACTCGCCGCGCGTCGGCCCACCGTGGCCGTCTGGGGCACCGGCATCGACGTCGTCTATCCCAAGGAGAACAAGAAACTCGCCGACGAGATTCTCGCGACCGGCGCGCCATCGTCAACGAAGTGCAGCTCGGCACATTTCCCGCGCCGCAGAACTTTCTCCGCCGCAATCGCATCCTCAGCGGTCTCAGCATTGCGGTACTTGTCGTCGAGGCCAGCGAGAACTCCGGCACCCGTGTCACCGCCCGTTGCGCCGCCGACCAAAACCGTGACCTCTACGCCGTACCCGGCAACGTCACTGACAAAGGCTCCTGGACCCCCAACACCCTGATCAAGCAGGGCGCCAAGCTCGTCGCCACCTGGGAGGACGTGTGGGAAGATCTCCCGTCGCAAGTACGACTTGAGCTTGAGACTGAAGCCGGCCTTGAATCCAAAGCTGACGCGCCAGCATCTCTTCTCTCTGAACCGGCTTTGCGACCTGATGAAGCCATGGTTCTCGAGGTTCTTCATGCCGATCGATCGCTGCAGATCGACGAGATCCTCGAGAACCAGCTGACCTCCTCTGAGGTCTTCACAGCGCTCTTCGAGCTGGAGATGACGGGCCGAATCCGCTCGCTGCCAGGAAAGAATTACGTTCGTGCCCTGTGAAAACCAGATCCCCGATGTCGATCCCCAAATGGCCAATTTTGCGCAAGTTATCGCCACGTCGCGGCAGGACGCGGGTACTCAATCGGGAACGCCTAGTCGGCGAAATCCTCGTTTGCTGCTGGAAACGGGGCCCGGTTCCGTGGTAGGGTGCATCACTTGTGGTCCTGTTTTCCGCAGGACCCGGTCCGGCACCCCGCGAAACTACGGTACTGCACCAGCGGGGCAAGACGAAGGACGTGTTCCCCAGTCCAATGGATCAAGCCAAACACGGAGTACTAATTAAGGATAGAAATGAGCAAATCACTGGTGATCGTCGAATCGCCCGCTAAGGCGAAGACGATCGAGAAGTATCTGGGTAAAGGATTCGAGGTCCGCGCTTCCATCGGACACATCATGGACCTGCCCAAGAACGACATCGGCGTCGAGCTCGAGAAGCGCACCTTCGAGCCGGAGCTGATTGTGTCGCCCGGCAAAGAAAAAGTCGTTGACCAATTGAAAAAGGCGGCTGCCAAGGCCGACGAAATCTATCTCGCGCCTGACCCCGACCGTGAAGGCGAAGCCATCGCCTATCACCTCGCGATCCAGCTTGGCACCAGCGCCAAAGAGCGCAAAAAGATCCGGCGAGTGACTTTCAACGAGATCACCAAGAAGGCCGTCCAGGCAGCGTTCGGCCACGCGCGCGACATCGATCAGCATCTGGTCGACGCGCAGCAGACCCGCCGCGTCCTCGACCGCCTCGTCGGCTATCAGATTTCTCCGCTCCTCTGGGATAAAGTGCGCCGAGGTCTCTCAGCCGGCCGCGTGCAGACCGTCGCCCTGCGCCTCATCGTCGAACGCGAACGCGAAATCTCCGCCTTCAATCCCGTCGAATATTGGACCCTCGAAGCGCTGCTCCATCCCGACCAGCACGCAGACAAAAGCTTCAAAGCCCGTCTCGTCGGCATCAATGGCGAACGCGTCGGCGTCGACACCGTCAGCGCCCCGGCCCTTCCCGGCGAAAAAGAAATCAAGGCTGCCCTCGCGGCTCTCGAAAAGGCTGCCTGGACCGTCGACTCCATCTCCAAGCGCGAACGTAAGCAGAGCGCGCCTGCTCCGTTCACCACCAGCCAGCTGCAGCAGGACGCAGCGCGCAAACTCGGCTTCAACGTGCGCCGCACCATGGGCGTCGCCCAGCGCCTCTACGAAGGCATCGAGATCGGCGCGGAAGGCACAACCGGCCTCATCACCTATATGAGAACCGACTCGCCGCGTGTCTCGCCCGAAGCCATCGGCGGCGCTCGCGAGTGGATCGGCAAGGAACTCGGCACGCAATATCTGCCCGAGTCGCACAACGTCTTCAAGGGCAAGAAAGATGCGCAGGACGCGCACGAAGCGATTCGTCCCACTGACACAGCCCGCACACCGGAGTCCGTCGCCCGCTACCTGAGCGATGAGCAGCTCAAGCTCTACACCCTCATCTGGCGTCGTTTCGTCGCCTCGCAGATGGCGCCCGCGCTTCTGGCCGTCACGCAAGTCAACATCGCCGCCAAAAGCTCGATCGACAAGAAGACCTACGACTTCCGAGTGAGCGGCACCACCGTCCTCTTCGACGGCTACCAGAAGCTCTACGAAGCCTCCAAAGACAAGAAAGACGAAGACGACGAGTCGCTCGCCAACAAGCTGCCGAATCTCGACGGCGTCAAAGCCCTCGAACTCGAACAGCTCTTGCACGAGCAACACTTCACCGAGCCGCCTCCACGTTACAACGAAGCGTCTCTGGTCAAGGAGCTCGAAGAGCGCGGCATCGGTCGTCCTTCCACCTACGCGTCCATCATCAATACCATTCAGGACCGCGAATATGTCGTGAAGCACGGCGGATCGCGCGGCCGCTTCTATCCGACCGAGATCGGCGTGGTGGTCTGCGACCTGCTCGTGAAAAACTTCCCCTACATCTTCGACACCAAATACACGGCCAAGCTCGAAGAGGAGCTCGACGATATCGAAGAAGGCAAGGAGAAGTGGACCGACTTGCTCAACGGCTTCTACGACCACTTCGAGGACGAGCTCAAAGTCGCCGGCAAGAAGATGGAAAACATCAAGCGGATGGAGAAGAAGACCGACGAGAAGTGCGACGTCTGCGGCTCTCCGCTGATTCTCAAGTGGGGCAAGTTCGGCAGCTTCTACGCCTGCTCCGCCTACGATAAGAAGGATCCGGCCAGCTGCACCTTCACTAAGGAGAACACCGCCGCCAAGCCCGACATGAACACCCCCGAGGCGCAGGAAGCGGGTGAGTCCGAGGAGTACTGCGAGAACTGCGGCCGCGTCATGGTGCTGCGCCGCGGCCCCTTCGGCATGTTCATGGCCTGCCCCGGCTACAGCGAAGATCCACCCTGCAAAACCATTCGCAAGCTGAGTCAGAAGCAGCAACAGAAGCCGCCCCAACCCACCGGCGAGGATTGTCCTGTCTGCGGCAAGGCGCTCGTGTTGCGCCAGGGCGTCTACGGTGAATTCGTCTCCTGCTCTGGCTATCCCAAGTGCAAATACATCAAGCAGAACTTGATCGAAGGAATGAAGTGCC
>CAZPEZ010000171.1:0-6287 GCA_964585715.1 uncultured Occallatibacter sp. | reverse complement strand
CTGACCGGAGCGAGGACCTCTGGGGTAAGGCCGTGAGGCCCTAATGACGGTATCGCGAAGAGGAAACCTACCCGGCACAGGACGGGATAACAGGTCTTAGGCTTGGATGATACGAAGGATGGAAGCAAACTGGTCGTTGCGCTGCGTACGCCGGGAGCAGGCTTAAGCAGATCAACAAACAGGAAGGCATCATCTGAAACGTCTGCCTTGAAGCCGTACTGGGGAAAGCCCGCCGTACGGAATTTTAGAGGGGGCTATAGAAACGACGGCATCATTCGAAGCCCGTTCAGCGTCATAACCCTACTCGACTAGCACCAAAATAGGTCACCACATTCCGGATGGCCACCATTGGCCCGAAAGAGTCTAATTCGGGACGTCGCGACTTCGACTGTTCTCTGCCACGCTTACGCGTCATCTTTCCCGCCGCAGAGGCGACAGATGCGCCGCTGACTGAAAGCTACAAAGGAAAGGCGGCTTTATTGAGCGGCCTCTTTTGTTTCGTTGTCGAAGGACTCTTCCAGAAACTCAATCTGCTTTTTCAGCCGCGCAATATCGGCCTTGGTGAATTGCCCCGTGATCATCAGTTGAGCGTTGACACCGCGAGGGACCGACAGAGGCCAATTCCATGAGTGGAGTGCGATCGCCTTAAGCGCTTCGGTAGACTGCGCTGAGGATGCCATCGTATCACTGTCGCGCTCGACGGTCAGTATTCGAATCGGTTCTGACATGCGAAGTAGTCTAGCAATGTTTCAAACTGAGGACTGTCTCGTTTTGCTCGGTATGATCACAGGTTTACGCCTCTCGCGCGCCGTTACGCCCTCACGTTGGATGAAAGGTGAATGCTCTCCGGCTCATTGCGCCCCAATTGACCGCTACCCGGACGTTATACATCCGACACTGCCGGGTGGGCCACTGACGGGATGGCCACGATACATCAGGAACTCTCGAAACATCTGCTGGAAAGGACCCGAAGTGCGCCGCCGTCCCAAAACCGTCATTTGAACGTTTACTTGTTCATAACTGCTCAGTCATAGGGTGATTTACCCATATACCGTCGGATAGGCAGACGGTGCGTTCCTTGAAGGAACGAAGGGCGGGCTCATGAAGCTTTTGCATTTCACTTTACTCCTGATCTCAGGGTTGCTATGTGAAGCCCCCACGGTCGCCACGGCGCAAGATTCGCCTTCGCAAGGTCGGCGTTCCGGCCCTACGCGTTCTAATTTAACTGCAGAGCCTGCTGTTCCCGCTATCCTTGCCGCTTTCGTCAGATACGAGGTCATCGGTATCCCGGAGGGTCATGGGATGAAAGATATCGACGATTTCATTCTTTCACTGATCCGCGATCCAGCGTTTTCGGAAAAGGTGAACGACATTGCGGTCGAGTGCGGCAACTCACTGTACCAGCCCACTCTAGACCGGTATATAGCAGGCGGGGATGTGCCGTTCACGGAAGTCCGGAAAGTATGGCGGAACACTACGCAGCCGATGTGCGGAGTGTCGGGGTTCTTTGAGCAGCTTTTCCCTCTCGTGCGCGCAATCAATCAGAAGGTCTCGCCGGGAAAGCGCCTCCGGGTGCTGGCTTGCGATCCTCCAATTGACTGGGACCAAGTCAAAGATTCCCAGGACATTGGAAAATTCGCCGACCGCGATGCCAGTATCGCCTCCGTGATGGAGAAAGAGGTTCTCTCAAAGCATCGCAAGGCTCTGATGCTATTCGGAAATTTTCATCTCATGCATGGAGCTGGGGTGGGAGCCGGCAACGCCGTGACGATCTATGAGAAGGACTATCCAAACCGAACGTTCATCATCAGCGACCTCGGCAGCTTCGGCACGGACTTGCCCAAACTGTCCAGCAGCTCATTCACGAGCTGGCCGGCTCCGTCGCTTGCTCTGGCCAAAGGAACTTGGCTTGGTGCCTTAGGGCTCGGTGACTTTTATCCGCCAACGGTCTGGACGGACGACGACTGCAATGTGCACACGGAACTTCCCAAAAATGAACAGAAGCCGATGGCGGAATTGGTCGATGCTTTTCTTTACCTCGGCCCACAGGATTTGAGACTGACGGAGCCAATGCCAGCTGACGTCGCCTTCGATGGCGATTACATGACGGAATGGATTCGGCGAATGGCGTTGATGGGAACGTCTGGCGCAGGGACGCTGAACCAATTCGGTCGGTCGATTGTGGCTGGCGCAGAAAACCCTGTGCTAGTCGTACCGAAGGTGCCGGATTTTAAGCCTTATTATCCGATGATCAAACAGAGCTGCCTTGATCGCAAGGCGGCGACAGTCGCAAACCTCAATCACCGAAGCAGCGAATAGTTCGAAGGAGATTAGAGTTCCGGTTGGATGACCCTCAACCCGAACGTTATACATCCGTTACTGCCGGGTAGGCCTCAATACAACGGTCACTCTGAAAACGAATGAAAATAGCTTTAGGTGTTCGGCGTCACTGTCCGAACATGGGAGGATTATCGAATACGACGTGCCGCACTCCGGGCTGATTCTCGACCGTTTTTTCGATCTGGTAATTGAGGGCCACCAGGTAGTACGTGACTCCTGCCCACCCGTCTCCGAATGTTGTCAGGTGCACCGTAGCCCCGTCTCGCCTGTAATCGATCACGTGCCAAGACGAATGGCCAGGGTTATCACGGGCAACGGCTTCGGCGGCTGCACCGCCTATCATGTCCGGACGCACATGAAGCACGGATTCCGTGCGCCAGATGACCTTTGATTGGATCGGGTGGCGCGTCGTGACGGATCCCACGTAGTCATCGACTTCGCCGGAGAATTCCTCCTTGTTTGCCGGGACAGCGTAGGCTACATCGCTTGTTCGAAGGTCAATCTTCACTGGGATCGAGAGACCCGGCAGTTCCGCTTGGTCGCCACTGGTAGTTATATGCAGGATGAGTAGACCGTGATCTGATTTCGCCGGCAAGAGGAAGAAGTCTCGAACTGCGAGTGTTCTCTCGGTCGAGGAAGTCCGTGTGACCAGAAACGCCAGACGGCCCTCCAAATCCTGATCCAGCAATTCACCGGAATCGTCGCGCAACTCCCAGCCAACCGTGACCTCGTCCGTGCACTTTACCAGAACTGCAAAATAGAACGGAATTTCGACCACGGAATTCCTCAGGCTGGAATTCACACACACGGAGCCACCCTGATTGCAGATCAGGCTGTTTACGGTTGCCTTGGGGTCCTGACCCAGCAAGGGCGCTGTGGCCATCCCAAAGACAAGCGGGAATAAAGGCCAAATTCGAGTCATCAACGTGCCTGGCTTTCTTCTTCAGCGACTCCTCAAGAGATCTTCCAGCGCGACAGCGGTGGTCTGACCGTCGACCTGTGAGCAGATTCTATCTCACAGCCGATCCAATGTTCTGCCGGCGGCCTGGTCCCAGCACGTTCCGGACTCGGTGCTGACATCCATGCTTTCATCTCAGTGACAGGGAACGGTCGACTGGCAACTGAAACGCATCCTCCCGGCGCCAGCCATCGATTCGGAGCATGATTTCCGCGCTGGGCAGCACGGCTGGCCTTCGCTGTTCACCGAATTTCAATCTATCGTCGCAAGCCCGAGCTTCAGTGAACCCGTGCTACGCAACTAGCCAGAGTCGAGACTCTGCTGCTAACATCCGCTCATCCGGCTCGCCCACCGGCTTGAGCCGCGGAGGTCGAAATGAGTCCAACCACACGGCGTAGTTTCCTCAAAACAGGTCTGGCCGCCGGAGCCATGGCGACCGTAGGAACCCTTCCCCTGGGCGCGACCCAGCGCACCGCGACAGATACCGTGGTGCTGGGCCGCTCAAAGATGGAGGTGACGCGGCTCGCCTTCGGAACCGGGACCGACAGCGGTGCGGTGCAGGCCGCGCTGGGGCAGCAGGAGTTTACGCGGCTGGTGCGCTACGCGTACGACCACGGCATCCGCTTCTTCGAGACAGCTGAAGCCTACCAGACTCCGGGAATGCTGGGCGAGGCGCTGAAAGGCTTGCCGCGCGACAGCTATCACCTGATGAGCAAAGTGACTACTTTCCACCAGGGCATTGACCCGCAGTCTAAGTTCGACGAGCTGCGGCGCATCTCGCAGACCGAGTACTTTGACATCATGCTGCTGCACTGGCAGCACGACGCTGACTGGCCGGAGACCACGAAGCGCTGGCAGGAAGGGATTCTTGAAGCGCAGCAGAGGAAGATCATCCGCACGCATGGTGCCTCGGTGCACGGGCTGCCGGCGCTGCGGCAGATGCCGGGAAATACGTGGCTCGATGTGGGACTGATCCGCATCAACCACAACGGCGCGCGGATGGATGGCCCGACGTATGAGGACACCAACCACCCCGACAACGTGAGCGAAGTGGTCGATCACATCCACAGGTTGAAGAACGAAGGACTGGGTGTGATCGGCATGAAGTTGTGCGGCGGCGGTCAGTTCGAGCACAGTCACGACGACCGGGTGAAGGCGATGAGGTTCGCTTTCCAGAATGCGGGCGTGGACTGCGCCACGGTCGGCTTCAAAAGCACGCAGGAGATCGACGAAGCCCTCGGCAACATGAATCTGGCGTTGTCGTAACGCCAGGGCTCAAGCGGGAAATGGCAATGGCGGCATTGGAACGTGCACTGAGCCGTGGATACGAAGGCGGCGTCGGCACACGTAGATACTGATTCTCAGTCGCAAAGGCCGCGCGGCGCACGCAAGGGTTAGGGGAGGGCCGACCGAACTTGGCTCCAGCGGTAGGAAAACTCTCTCGTCCAGTTCTTAATCGTTCTCGGTGTCACTCTTGGGTGACAAACTCTAGTAGTCCACACTAAGCAGAAAAATCGCAGAGACTGCCTTCGGACCGCAGAGCCAGCTATCGTTCCCTGTCGTCCCGCTTCACAGATCGTGCCCCTCAACGAACTTCTTGTTGGTCAGCAGGAAGCCGTGAGTCACACCCGCTGCATCGTCGTAGTACCCAACGACTTCGCCTCTCGTGTTCATGGCAACTGGGGTGATGCTCTTGCTGCCTGGGATGGTGTACTTGTACAGAGTCCCGTTTGGCTCCAGTATGCAGGGCGAGTTCGGGCAGGATCCGGCAATCTCTCCGTTGTCGCTGATTGCTATGGGAGCGATGGTAGGCAGGCTTACCATCTTGCCATCGGGCTGCCGAAGAAAGGCTCCATTGGTCCCACCTCCAACGATGACTCCTCTGGCGTTGATCGACATTGGATCCGTGGTCAACGACTTCGGGGCACTGAAGACTGTTATCGTTCCGTCGGGTTGCCGCACGAACCCTTTGGTGTCGGTGTCGCTGGGGTTGTCTGCGTAGTAGCCGACAACCACACCTGAGGCGTTGATTGCCATAGCTCTCGTGTCTGGATCTGCTCCATCACCAGGAGTAGGGTCGGCAAAGAACGATGTGAGTACACCGTCCGTACCTGGCTGAGCTAGGAAACCCTCCCAGTGCAGTTCCAAAGAGAGGTAGTATCCGGTCACCTGCCCTCTGTTGTTTATGCCTTGGGTATAGCCTAGCTGGCCGATCCCGTCGACGTAGGTGAATGTGCCGTCTGGGCTTCGCCGGAAGCCGAGTTGCAGGTATATGCCGTCGTCGGGGCCTCCGTCTATAAAGTCGTAGTTCCCTACGACTTCGCCCCAATCGTTCACTCCAGTGACCATTGTGTCCAGCGAGTTGGGGACACTGAACGTGACGATGGTGCCATTTAGCTTCCGTATGAAGCCAGCCGATATGCCGTTGAGGGTCGTGTAGGTCCCAACCACTTCCCCTGAGGCCGAGACACCTGCCGGTACGGCCGCAGTCCCGCCAGGGATATCCAGTGTGAAGACCTTCAGGTCGGGATTGCCGAGCAGATCTACCTGCTTCTGCTGTGCCAAGGCTGTAGCGGCGAACACAACCAGCGCCGCTACGAGGAAGAACTGCATCGATCGAATGTTGCGCGAGACCGTCACTTTAACCCCCTGATTTGGTGTTTTTGTTTCGTTGAGGGCAAATCGATTCGGAACGGTGAGATCGTACGCCGGCCGCGGGTGTCGGGGGAGAATCGCCTGACACAGTAGCCAGCTGTCATGTCAGCGTCAATACCACGATGGACAGTTACCGACTGAAAGTTCAGGAATGATTTTCTTTGTTTACTATTGTGCAAATAAAGAATTGGCCACTGTCGTGGCCTAGGTGATTTTGTACAAAGGAGAAGCCTATCGGCCACCGCAATTACCACAAACAGTTGCGGCCTGATGGCCTGCAATTGACATAGGTAGGCGATCACTCGCTTTCCCTGTCACACCACCGTGCGTACGG
>CAZPEZ010000170.1:0-6343 GCA_964585715.1 uncultured Occallatibacter sp. | reverse complement strand
TCTGCCCTGCGATTGCGTCCTCTGCATGTGCAGATCGGATTAGTGCTCGCTAGTGTGATGTCTCTGAAATACACAACATAAGTAAAGGTGTCATTCTGAGCGAACGGGGCCCCGAACGTCCTTCCTGGGGCAGAGTTCGGGGGTGGTGAGCCGAAGAATTTGCTCTTTCAACATTCTGGATTCCGTCTAGAACTTCTGGGACACACACTACAGGGTCGGGGCCGAAAGCCGGGCCTCTTTCCGCCCCAAAAATGCGAGTTGAATCTCAGCACTTGGCGCAGGCCCCCCCAAGCGCGTAGCGTAAGGTGAATCTCACCCTTCCATGGGTGATGAATCGCCATGGCTCATTCCACTGCAACGCCCGCGCCTGCCGGCGCCACACTCACTGCACCTTCCCCGTCGCCTGTGAAGCGGCTGCTCTCGCTTGACGTCGCCCGCGGCATCACGATCGCGTTCATGATCATGGTGAACAACAACGGCGGCCCCGGTTCATGGCACTTCATGAACCACGCTGCCTGGAACGGTCTCACGCCGACTGACCTCGTCTTTCCCACATTCGTTTTCATCGTGGGCGTCTCGGTCGTCTTCGCCTTCGATGCGCGCCTGGCCCGCGGCGCGGCTCCTGCGCAACTGGCCCGGCACACTCTGCAGCGGGCACTGATTCTCATCTTGCTGGGCATCATCGTCAACAGCTTCCCGTTCTTCGAGCTGCCGCACATGCGCTTCTACGGGGTACTGCAGCGCATCGGTGTCTGCTACCTCGTGGTTGGCCTCTTCTATCTCTGGGACAATCGTGCTAGGTCGAAAGTGGTCGCCCTCGTCGCCGCGCTTGTCGGCTACTGGGTCCTGCTGCGCTGGGTTCCCATCCCCGGTGTGGGCACGCCTGGCCATGATGTGCCCTTCATGGACATGGCCCAGAACCTCGTCTCATGGATCGACCGCCACCTCTTCCCATATCACCTCTATCTCTACGCGCCCGATCACAACGTGCGCGATCCCGAAGGTCTCCTCAGCGATCTGCCTGCGATTGGTACAGCATTGATGGGTGTGCTTGCCGGTCTTTGGCTGCGCACGCAAAAGAGCGTCCCGGCGAAAGCGCTGGGTCTTGTCGGCGCTTCCGCGGCGAGTCTCGCGGTCGGCTATCTCTGGTCGCTCGAATTTCCGCTGAACAAGAACATGTGGACCAGCTCGTTTGTGCTGGTTGCCGGCGGCTACTCACTTTTGCTGTTGACGTTCTGCTTCTGGGCCATCGAACAGCAGGGGTGGCGCAAAGGCTGGACCTGGGTTTGGCTCGTCTTCGGATCGAATGCTATCGCGGCCTACATGTTCAGCGAATTGCTGCCGGGTGTTCTTGACAGCGTCAAGATCGCCGATGGCTCGGGCAGGCGTGTCGACCTCAATCGCATCATCTTCGAGCAAACCTTCGCGCACATTCCCGATCCCCATTGGGCTGCATTTGCTTACTCGGTGTCGTTTACAATGATCTGCTTCCTGCTCCCCTGGATTCTGTACCGGAAGAAGATTTTCCTGAAGGTGTAGATCACGTCGCTCTGGCGTTCGCGTCTACTGATGAATGAACGCGATGCGATCGAACGGTTCACAAAGATGAGCGCAGTCGAAGAATCCCTTGTTCCCGGTTCGGCCGCTGTCGGTCCTGCACCGAAACGCCGCGCACTCTGGGACCTCTGTGAACTCTCGATCGGCTACACACTGATCCTTGCTGTCATCTGGACGCCGCGCCCCCTGCAGCGCTGGCTCTACTGGGCTGCTCTCGCCTGGTTTGTCCTCTCTATCGTTTTTTCGTTCCCAGGGTGGAAGGCTTTCGGCTGCAGTGTGTCCGGATTCTGGCGTTCGTCCTGGGTGGTGGGCGTGGCTCTGGCGCTTGCCGCGGGTTCGATAGAGTTGGCAAGCAGCATGCACACGCTGCATCGCCCCAGTGGACTCGCGCAGTGGGTGTTCGCCTTCGGCGGTTATACCGTCTGGTCGCTGGCGCAGCAGTTCCTTCTGCAAGGCTATTTTCTGGCCCGTCTTCTCCGCGTCTTGCCCCGTGCGACTCTGGCGCCGGTTACAGCAGCCATCATCTTCGCAGCCGCGCATCTTCCCAATCCGATTCTTACGGTACTCACGCTCGTGTGGGGCCTCGCCGCGTGCCTCATCTTTCTCCAATCGCGCAATCTGTGGACGCTGGCCATGGCGCACGCGATCTTCGGCATTTCGATCGCGATCACGATTCCGGCAACGACGCTGCACAACATGCGCGTCGGTCTCGGCTATCTCCGGTACCATGCGCCCCGCCGTATTCAGCGAAACCAGAGCGACCACAGAGTATCGACGGTGGCGTGGGTCAGCGCAGAAGCCCCCACGCGCCGCTGAGCACGCCACGCGCGCCCATAGAACACACCGGCAATCGCCGCCAGCAGCACGTAGCGCCAGTTGAAGTTCTCCGTGCGCTTGTTCCAGTGGGCGAGGCCGAAGACGATCGAGGTAAGAATAAGTGCGGCCGTGCGGCCCATGCGCCGCTCCAATAAATTCTGTAGCCATCCCCGAAAAAACAGCTCTTCAGGAATCGCGATGCACAGAAACGTGAAGACGAAGGAGCCGACGGCACGCCATGCTTCAGGCCATCCCCTATGAAAGTGTAGAAACCCGAGCGCCAGCCCCAGCAGAATCGCGATTGGCGCGTAGAAGAGAAACTCCCGCAGCCCGATGCCGACATCATTCAGGTTCAAACGCAGATCAAAGCCGACGTCATCCGATTGGCGCACAGAGAGAAACCCATAGAGGCCCGCATCGAGCAGCAGCATCTTGCCGAACGCGGCGAGACCGTGCGGCCACGCCGGCTCCAGCCAGCGCAGATCGACGGCCAGCCCGAGCACGATGAGGACGAAGAAGTCCTGCCAGGTCCCGCGACCTTCCTCATCGGCAACACGCGCCCAATCCAGGATCGCGGCGACTGCCACCGGCAGCAGCGCATACAGAACCAGCCATTCCCAACGAAAGATCCCGAAAACATGAGCGCCCAGCGCGTACGGCGCACACAGAAGTGCGGCCACCGCATAGCGGCCCACGCGGGGCAGCGATGGACCGAGCGCGCGGAATCGCTCCGGCACACATCCCGCGAACAGCAGAGGAAGAAGAAGCAGGATTGCAGCAGCGACCATCTCCGGACGAAGCAACCAGGACAATGGCATCGCCGTCAATCAAACAGCCGGCGCGGGCTTCACCGGCCGGAAGAGCCACGACAACAGCAGCACAAACAGCAGTCCTCCCACGGTGAACTTCAGCGCTGCCGGCGCGTGCGAGGGGGAGAAAAATCCTTCCAGCGTGCCCGCAACGATCAGCATCGGGATCACGCCCGAGACCAGTCGCGTTGCTTCAATGCCGCCCTGCGCCACCGAATCTCTCCAGCGCAGGGAGCCAGGGAAGAGCATGGCATAGCCGAGGCGAAAGCCCGCACCGCCTGCGATCAGGATCGCCGGCAGTTCGAGCGAGCCGTGCGGTGCAATAAAGCTCCACAGCGCTATCGACATTCCATATTGATGGCAGGCCGCGGCAATCACGCCGAGCATCATGCCGTTGACATAGAGATAGAAGAACGTTCCCAGTCCGAAGGTGATTCCGCTCGCGAAGGTCACGAAGCTAACCGTTAGATTGTTGGTCATGATCGCGCTCGACGCCATCGGCGCTACGGTCACCACCGACTTCGTCCACATCTCGTGCCGCTCCATAGTGGCAATCATCTGCGGCCCCACATAGTGCCGCATGAACTCCGGTCGCGCATTCGTGATCGCTGCTCCCAGAACGCCCCATGCCACCGTAACCAGCGACGAGGCCAGAATGAAGCGCACGTTCCGCTGCACGATCGCGGGATACTCATCGCGCAGAAAACGAAAAAGCGTCGCGAAGTTTGTCTTGCGTCCCGAATAAACGATGTGGTGTGCGCGCGCCAGCAGATGATTCACGTGCTCGGCATAGGTGCGCGCCGTGGTGTCCTGCCGCAGCACGGAAAGATCGCCTGCGACCTGCCGATAGAGAAGCGCCAGCTCCTGCAGTTCACCGCGCGACAACTGCCCCAGCCCATTCTGATCCGATTGCGCCAGCAGCGCAGCGAGCCGATCCCAATGCGGTCTCCGCTTCGCGATCCACTGGTTTGAGAGAATGTGGGCCATGGACGAGAATTCAGATCAGCTTAACATCGACACTCCGGAGCTGGTGGCGATCGAGATGCCGCTCGCAGGCATCGGCAGCCGCTTCATCGCGGTGCTCATCGATACGCTGATTTGGGGTGCGGGACTCCTCGTACTCAGTCTGGTCGCGTGGGCCTTCCAGCCTGCACTGCAGGCTTTCAACGGCCTCTCCTACCAGTGGGCTGTCGCGATCTCCACGATCTCTCTCTTCGCTCTCAACTGGGGCTACTTCACTTTGTTCGAGGCTTTCTGGCACGGGCGCACACCGGGCAAGCGTGTCGCACGGATTCGTGTGATCCAGCGATCCGGTCGTGCCATCGGGATCTTCGAATCGATGGCCCGCAACTTCATCCGTTATGTCGATCAGATTCCCTTCTTCTACGCGGTCGGCGTGATCGCCGTGTTCGCGACCAGGCAGCATCAACGGCTGGGCGATTTGGCCGCAGGCACCATCGTGGTGCGCGATCGCGAGCAGGAAACGCCCCTGTGGGCGGATGCCGGGGCCCCCGCAGACAGGTCTTCGTCCACGGGATGGACCTCAGGCGCGCGGACATTGACGGCGCCAGTCTTTGCGCAGAGAATCCCCGCCGTTGAACCGCACCGCTCGGTCCCCTTGGACGCTTCGGGGATCGCCAAACTGACCCCCTCAGACCTTCAGGTCCTCGAGAGCTTCTTCGCGCGCCGCCTCGACCTGCCTCTGGGCACCCGCCGGGCTTTGGCAGAGCGTATCGCCGAGGCGATTCGGGCCAAGTCGGGGCTGGAGCCTCCCGACGGCGTCAGCATTGAAACTTTCCTCGAAGCGGCTGCCCGCAATCTGCGCGACCTGGCCAGAATGCACTAGGGAGCTCCCCTGCCTCGGGCTGTTGGAAAAACGCTTCAGTAGCGGCCTGGATCCATCTTCGGGCCCCGCGAGCATCCGCTCGGTCAAGACCCGTAGGCTCCAGCCCTGCAATGAGATACAAAACTGCCTGAATTCACGGCCGTCGGCCCCTGCAGAAATGACAATCGCAGCCTTGACAACCGTTCTTCTTTGGGCTTTTAATGTGCGACGGCCCAAAGAATGCGAGGGTCTGCGCATTCAGCTTAAACGTTTGAGCGAGAAGATTCCAAATCATGTATTTCTGGGAATCTGCTCTTCCAAACTACGGATTAAGCCGCCAGATTCGAGACCGGCTCCGGGCCGTTTTGGAGCATGTTGAGAACCGTTAGGGACCGTAGAGTACGCCGGAGGGTGCGAGGAGCGCTTCGGTAGTTACGCAATGAAAAACGTGACCCCGCGGCACGGAAGAAATGTGCCAGCGATGACAACCGAGAAGACCCGGGCATCGCCAAAAGAAGACGGGGCGAAGTGGCTGATGCGAGGAATGATCGCTAGTAAAGGGATTTTTCTCTTGACTAGTGCCAAGTGGAACGAGCTAAATGGTTGGCTGTTCCACAAAGCGAATCGATTTATTCCAGCTTTATCCATTTCGATGAAGCAGTGAAACAAGCAGCAACTCTTGAAAAGGGAGGCTACATGAGACACAGGTCGTACAGGTTATTCCTGTTGCCCTTATTGTTCGTGGTCGCCGGCGTGGCAGCACTCGCGCAGGCCAACTCCGAACTGACGGGCATCGTCACCGATCAGACTGGGGCTGTGGTCCCGGATGCGAAGATCACACTCACTGATCCCGCAACCGGATCCAGCAAGTCGACAACCAGTGGTGCCACTGGCTTGTACGACATCTCCGGTCTCAACCCCGCCAACTACAACATGAAGGTCACCGCCAAGGGCTTCCAGGGCTACGCGCAAAACGGCATCGTGGTAAACGTTTCGTCCACAGCTCGTGCCGATGTGAAGCTCACGGTCGGTGCGGAAACGCAGACGGTCACCGTCGAGGCAGATGCTCTCGCGGTGCAGGCCGACTCCAACGTGGTCAGCACACTGATCAGCTCCGAGCAGATCAGCCAGATCGCTACCGAGAACCGCAACTTTGCGGCTCTTGCAGCATTGGGCATGGGCGTCAGCTCGGCTCTGCCTGACTCCAACACGCCGACTTCGGTTGCGGCGAACTTCACCATCAGCGTGAACGGCCTTCGTCAGAGCCACAATATCTGGCTCATCGACGGTGGTGAGGCCGATGACCGCGGCGGTGCCGGCGGCATGGACATCATGC
>CAZPEZ010000169.1:0-6397 GCA_964585715.1 uncultured Occallatibacter sp. | reverse complement strand
GTCCTCTGAAATCAACTGCACGAATCTACAGAATCGCTGTCTTGGACAAGACTGCGCTAACCGTCAGTTACCAGTCAAGCAACAGCCCCCTCCCAACCTGGGTGACCGTCGTGCCTCCACCTCCGCTCTCCCTTTGCAGATCATTTCCCCCAAAACGCGCACACTCATATCAGAATCATTTTTCATCGGAGACGCGTATGCACGAATCGGCACCCAAGGCCCCTGCCCACTCCAATCCCGTCGTCGCCCGCTGCTGTTCTGCCTGGGACCAGGCCTTCCAACAAGCCCGCACCCAAGGGAAAGGCGACATCTTCGCCAGCCTCGACGCTGCCAAAGCCCATCGTCAGAACCTGCCCGCCCTCGACAACAGTGACGTCATCCGCGACTTCATCGCCTGCGGCACCCAGGGAATGCTCCTCGGCGCGATCGCCGGTCAGGATGGCACTCGCCTCCTCTATGCCGCCCAGGTCGCCAACACTACGCTTCGCAACCAAAGCAAAAAACAGCCTGCCGCCGCCTGAAAACACCCCCTCCGGGGGGGGCGATTCACTCTCTGTTCGCCTTCTCGATAAATCTCGCAAAAGTCTCCGGGTGCTTCCATTACCAACGGTGGTCCCCAGGCCCCGAAGGCGATCCATGAGCATTGCTTCGCCAAAGATCCGCAATCCGTTGTATGCTGCCTTCGCGGAGGGTCGACGCCCATGCGGCATTCCCCGATCAAAGTCATCACCGTCGAGCGTGAATACGGCTCCCGTGGCGGCGAGTTCGCCCATCATCTCGCCCGTCGTCTTGGATGGAAGCTGATGGACTCGGAGCTGATCGCCGCAACCGCCAAAGCCGCCGGCGTTTCTCCCGAATTGGCCGCGAAGTTCGACGAAAAACTCGACCCCTGGTACTACCGCTACGGCAAGGTCTTCTGGCACGACTCGGCCTATCCCATGACCGGCCTGGGCGAAGAGCACGTCTTCGATTCGGAACGCATGCTCAAACTCATCCGGAAGGAAATCGAGTCGGCCGCACACGAAGGCAACTGCGTACTCGTCGGCCGTGGCGCCGCCTGCGCGCTGGCCTGTGTACCGGGCTGTTTCCACGTATTTGTCTACGCCACCGCCAAGGCCAAGCGCGACTGGTTCGTCAAGGCCTTTCCGGAAAAGGCAGCACAAGCCGAACAGATGCTGGCCGGACAGGACAAGCGCCGCGCCGCCGTGATTCGCAAGTTTTATAACCAGGACTGGTGCGCCCGCGGGCTCTACCACATGCTGCTCAACTCAGCCATGGGCACCGAGGCCATGATCGATTCAACCCTCGGAGCCACCGGCCTGAGCGACTGCAGCGAAGAGACCGCCGCCCACCAGATCGGAACCGTGGGCGAGTGCACCTAAGTATGCTCATTCCTTTGCCGTTGCTGAAGACGGCGCCGCCTAGACGCAAGTCTTCTGCAAGATAATCGAGCCCCAGGATTTGAGAACATTGCCTTCGCGAAACTTGGGGCCCCCTGAGTGAACAAGTCTATCTTCGTCCGTTTAGCAAGCGCGTCTTTGCTGCTCCATGTAGATGTGCTCGCAGGCGCAACGTGGCCAAATGAGCATTTCAAAAAGATCGTGCTCGTCGGAGCACTTATTTCGGCGCTTCCAGTATTTGCCTTAATCACGATGTGCCCAGCGTGGATGTGGAAGGGGGCTTTGGGTCTAGGAGTTTATGCGCTCTTCGTTTTCTGCTTGTTGGTCTTTGCGTTCCCGGACAACGACCCTCTTTTCGTTGAAAGATTGATTGGCAGTGCGTACGACATGGGTTTTACTGCAATCTCCGTCTGCATTCTTTACACGGCTCTGTGGACTGGAACCGTAGAAGACTCTAAACTCATCCGGATGGCACGTAATTCTGCGGTTTTTGTGTGTTTCATGGCAACCATGTTCCTGGCTGATCGCGCTGGCTTCCTACCGCACCATCCTCACATTGATAATCAAAGGCTCGATACACAGCCCTAAACGCTCACACGCGATACGCGCGACGCGATCCGCGTAAACACCTCCCACGGAATCGTCCCTCCTGCACGTGCATGATCGAAGGCCGAAATCGTCTCCGCTCCCTGTGAGCCAAGAAGCACCACCTTGTCGCCCGCTTCCACTCCGTCGATCTCGGTCACATCGATTACCGCTTGGTCCATACTGATGCGACCAACCAACGGCGCTCGTTGCCCGCGCACCAGCACACCGAACCGATTGCCCAGCTTGCGGTCGAGTCCGTCGGCATAGCCGGCCGCCAGCAACGCCAGCTTCATCGGCTCCGTCGCGACAAATGTCCCGTTGTAGCCCACCACTGTGCCCGCAGCAACCGCACGCACGCCGACAATCTTTGTCTTCCACGTCAGCACGGGCTGCAACCGCTTGTGCGCCGCAACTAAACGCGCCGGTTCTCCACCTTCAGACGCGGGATCGAACTCCGGCGCCAAACCATACAGCGCCAATCCCGGCCGCAGCATCGTCTTCATCCCAAAGCGCTCCGCCAACGCGCCAAGGGTCGCAGCCTGCCCACCCAACAACGCCGCGGAGTTGCCCACATTCAGCCGCGTTGGCTTCAGCCCAGCTGCCTTTACCTGCTGCAGAGCGACTTCAAGCCGAGCGAGTTGATCCTGCGTGACCGCGCCATCCGCCTCATCGGCCGCGAAAAGATGCGTCATCACACCATCGAGCCGCAGCGGCGATCCACTGCCGAAACGCGCCAGAAGCGGGGTCAGCTCATTCGGATCGACGCCCTGCCGGCTCATCCCCGTGTCGATCTCGAGATGCACCGGAATCTGCCCGGACTCTGCACCCGCGCTCTCCAGTTCATCCAGATGCCACGGCTCCCACGCGACCACGGTTAGCCGGTTCTGTATCGCGTCGCCGCCTTGTCCGCGAAAAACCCCGCTAATGACCAGAATCTCCGCATCGGAACAGACCGCGCGTGCGGCGACTCCCTCTTCTACACTGGTCACACCCAGCCAGCGAGCCCCCGCGCGCACCACCGCCGGAGCGCAGATCTGCAGCCCATGCCCATACGCATTGGCCTTCACGATCGCCAGCAGCTCCGCCTGCGGCGCGATTTCAGCAAGCCATCGGAAGTTGTCTTCAAGAGCCTGGGCGCGAATCTCCACCCAGCAGGGGCGAGTCAACCCCGGAATAGATGTTGAAGGTTTCACATCCCAGTTTAGAGCCTGTTCTCAGCCTTCTGGCCGAACTAGTCCGAGAACTGCGCCAACTTCTCCGGCGCCGGCTTCGGCGTCAACAGACTCACCACGATCATCGCCGTCACCGCCACCACTAATGCCGGAAAGATCGCATCGCGTTCGGCGATCCACCCCGGAAACAGCGCTCTGACTCCGGGCACATCCCAGGCCAGCGTCACCACCGTGCCGGCCGCAATCGCGGCTACCGCGCCCCACGCCGTTATACGCTTGGAATAGAAAGCCGCCAGCACCACAGGCGTCAGCGCAGCCGAATAAATTGTGTAAGCCCACAGCATCTTCTCCAGAATGCTCTGCGCATAGATTGCCTGATAGAGCGCCCAGCAACCCAGCAAAACCACCGCGAATCGCGAGACGATCAGAACGCGTTTGTTCGACGCACCCGGCGCCATGTACCGCACAAACACGTCGTTGATTAGATTGGTCGCCGGCGAAAACAAGTAATTGGAAGCCGTCGAGATCACCTTCGCAAACACCGCGCCCAGCAGCAGTGCGCCCATCAGCCCGGGCAGTCCGTGGCGCGCCGTGTAGGGAATAATCTCGTAGGGTTGCCGCGCTACTTCGCCTGTCTTATAGAGCGCCGATCCAAACACCGCGATGGCCACGATCAGCGTTTCAAGAACGACGGTCCCCCCAATCCATCCCACGACCGAGAGCCGCGCGTCCCGCTCCGTCTTCGCCGAAAAGAATTTTTGATACATCACCTGGTTGCCCAGCATCAGCAGCATCGTCGGAATGGTGAACTCCATCGCCCTTGCGAACGTCAGGTTCCCCAGCACTTCAAAATGGGTCGCCGGCAGCGCGGCATGAAGACCGACCCATCCGCCTGCCTCTCCATAGAGGTAGGGCACCGCGACGATGCAGATGCAAGTCACCAGCGACCCGATCGCCACATCCATATAGGCCACCGACGACATGCCCGCCAACGCCGTCGTCACCATTACGAAGACCGCAACAATATAAGTACCCAGTTCCGGCGTGACCGTCTCCGGAAAGATCAGATGCAGTACGTTGCCGCCGCCCTTGAACTGGTAGCTGGTGATGCCAACATAGGCAAACAGAATCGCGAAGGTTCCCAGCACCCGCGCTGCCTGGTTGTAGCGTGCCTCCAGCAGATCGGGCAGGGTGAATTGTGCAAAGTTCCGTGCCCGCGGCGCAATGAAGTAGATCAGCAGCAGAGCCAGCCATCCACCGGCGGGCTGCCACAGCGCGGCGAACCCATTGCGATAGGCGTTCTCCGCACCGGCAAACAGCGATCCGGCACCGATCCAGGACGTCAGCAGCGTCAGGACCAGCACAACGGCCGGCAGCGATCGCCCCGCCACCAGGTAGTCCGCCTTGGTCTTCACGCGGAAGGCTCGCCCGATCGCCACCGCCAGCAACACAACCACAATCACAGTCAGAACGGCGACGTAAAGTTGCTGCATCCGCGTGTTTCCTCACTCCCTTGCCTACGCGAAACCGAAGTTGCCGTGCCGTTGCGCCAATCCATCCAAGCCGCCGCACGCTGTTGCACGCGCCGACCCGCGGACAACGCCCTCGCCCCTCGCGAGTTGAAGTGCGAGCAGTGTATCGGATGAGGGCGAGCCTTGCCCGCCCGATTGACCCTTCGTTGCAGTGTTGTTAAACTAGTACTGCGGGGTGGAGCAGCCCGGTAGCTCGTTGGGCTCATAACCCAAAGGTCGCTGGTTCAAATCCAGCCCCCGCAACCATTTACGGACGATCCCAAAAATCCGATCCCAACGAAGGCCGGGCGCGTAGACGCCCGGTTTTGATTTTCAGACCTTTTCTGCTTCAATGCGCGCCGGATTGCTTCTCTCCGAAGCCGAATTCTCTCACGAGAACTAGTTGGCTTTGCGATTGCGACTGAGGGTCCATACCGAATCTTCCATCGCTCGTATCTCAGCCCCCGACCGGGCATTGCATTTGAATACGATCAGATATTCCCCAACCTGGGTTGCGATGACAGATGACGGCTTTCCACTCTGAAGATATCTGAGCTCATCGAAGACCATTCCACGCTGATTCTTCTTTTCTGACCGAGTGATGTTGGAAAGGATCGGTCCAGGCCGAAGACTGTGAGCGATTCGGTCGATCAGATCTCCACTTTTCGTTAAGGGCGTGGAATGCGGGCCGGCAACGCCCAGTTTCTGGGCGACTATCACTACGCCGTACGGCTGGCCAACTTCCCGAGCAATGAAAAGCGGGAATTCGTATGCCGTGCCATTAGCACCCGGAGACGGAAGGGAAGAGGGTTTGAGCATCGCAGGCCATGTGTAAGCAAAATTGAAATAGGTATTGACGTACGACACCTTCGTGGTGTGACCTTCCGTAGGCGTCTGCGCGTTCACGACGCAGGCTGATACTGCGGCTAATATTAGGGCGAGTTTCCAGGGATTTGACATGCAAAGGGCCTCCTTACCGATTGTGCATGGCAAGAGCTGCATAGCATGTGCGCTTCGGCACTCGACCTCTGCCCGTGACAGAGATCTTTCCGATAGGAACGCTTCAGACGAGCGTACTCAGCGATCCGCAAAGATTGCTGCCTAAGAAGCAACTGCCGGTTGCGCTACAACTCAATGGCCCGTATTCACATTTGACGGGACCGGCAAACAGATCGAGAGTCGCGGGCAGGGGGAGACGCCAGTTTCGAAGCAAACAGGAGTTAATGATTCGATGATTCGGGATCCGGTCACAAAAGTCCGGTGAATTCCGCAACAAAGGAGAGACCGGTTCGTCATCTCTGTGTATCCTTCGAATGCCCGGAAAAGTCGGTCATGGGCGTTCTCTGCGATTTCTCATGCACAGGTGCGGAAGGAGATGTTTTGCCATGAGGACGAAGCAAACGAGCTCTGAGATGGGTGTGGACCAGAAGCCGATGGGCGGGCGGTTGGGACTCGCGGGCGTTGTAGTCGCCGGACTGATGACTGCGGCCGGAGTGTGTGCAGGAGCACAACCTCCTGCGGCTCCCGCACCGACAACGCAGGCTGCGCCGGCCGGACAAGGTGCCGGTGCCGCGGCAACGGCGGCTTCGCCGACGGACATAGTGGGCACCTGGCAGGGGACGTTGCACATTCCCAAGACAGACCAACATCCCCAGATCGACCTGCGGCTAGTGTTCAAGATTTCCAAGACGGATGCCGGGGCGCTGAAGGGCGTGTGGTACAGCAT
>CAZPEZ010000168.1:0-6507 GCA_964585715.1 uncultured Occallatibacter sp. | reverse complement strand
CCCATCAAACTTTTCTCCGATCAAGCAGATAGCCGCTATTTTGGACAGCAATGCGGTTAGCGCGGGTGATTCAGGAGCAATCTGTTCATCGGCGAGGCTGAGACCCCATCTTCACTACTCTCGTGTAAACTTCGAAGCATTCCGTCGCCTTTCAAGTTTTTCTCGCGATGCGAGGTCCGCTGCATGGGGAGTCTTCGCTGCATTCTTGAACAGTGCGGCTTGGGAACGTCGTTGGTTCTTCTGGGGGCGCTGCTCGTGCCCTTTCAATCAGCTGGTTCCACGAGCCAGACGGCGATGACCGGATCTACGGCGCCAGCTGAAGATCAGACGAATCTCAATCGGCTTCAAGGCGCGCTGCAAACGGCGATCGCGGCGCGTGACGCACGAACCGCAGCAAAGATCCTGAACCAGATTGGCGAGTTGTGGCTTCGCGACGGAAACGTCCAGAGTGCTCTGGAGGCGTACAACCGCGCATTGGCTGCGGCAAAACTGGCTCAAGACACCGAGCAGGGTGTAGCCGCACTCAATGGACTTGGGAACGTGGCAAGCAGAGTCGGCCAGGTGCAGGAAGCCATGCAAGCCTATCAGCGCGCATTGCAAGTGGCCAACGCGCAGGGAGTGGCGGGCGGCAAGGCAGATGCGTTGAATGGGCTGGCACTTCTCTACGCGAGGCAGCAGCAACCGGAGCAGGCTCTGGACTTCGCGAACCAGGCAGTCGCTGTTCGGCGGTCTATGGGCGACCGCGCCGGTGAAGCTACGATCTTGGCGGAAATCGCCACTGGCTACAACGCCGCAGGCAATCAGCAGAAGGCGTTGGAGTACGCGCAGCAGGCCCACGACGCTTTTCAGGCGACGGGCGATCGTCGAGGCGAGGCAAATTCGCTATTGGGGATGGGTGACATCTACGCCAGTCTCAGAGACAAAAGGGCAATGGACTATTATTCGCAGGCTCTGGCCATCGCCCGCCAGTCGAACTTTCCGCGCATTCTGGCAACGGCACTGAACAAGGTTGGGCTGGCAGAGTTTGCGCTCGGCGAAAACGAGAAGGCCCTCGCAAGCTACAACGAAGCGTTGCCGATCTTCCAACGCATGAACATGTCTGGTGCGAGCGGATTGACGCTGAGCAACATTGCCCTGGCCTGGTCCGATCTCGGAGAGAAGGAGAAAGCGCTCGACTGCGACAACCGGGCGCTGCCTATTCTGCGCGCGGCAGGTGACCGCGGCGGCGAAGCATTAGTGCTGAACAATATGGGGAGGATTTATCAGGATCTCGGCGACAAGCAGAAGGCGCTGGACTACTACAACCAAGCGCTGCCCGTCTTGATCGAGGTGGGCGACGGAGCCACGGAAGACATTACGCTCAATAATATGGGTGCTGCGTACGTGGAATTCGGCGACAAAGAGAAGGCGATCGAGGTTCTGAACCAGGCGATTGCCCTTCAGACGGGCGCAGCCAATCGCCGTGGCGAAGGCGTTGCACGCGTGAGCATAGGCATGGCGTATCACAAAATGGGGGACGACCAAAAAGCGCTGGAGTCGATCAATCAGGGCCTTGATATTCTGCACCAGGTCATCGATCGCCAAAACGAGGCGCGTGCTCACATCGCCCTTGCGCGGGTTTACTTCGATAAGCGAGACAACGCAAGGGCGCTTGCGAATCTGAATCAGGCGCTGCCCCTGGCCAAAGCAGTCAACGATCCGCTGATCTTGTCGCCTGTGCTTTACGGTATGATGCGTGTCCACAAAGCTGAGCCTGCACTGGCCATCTTTTACGGGAAGCAGGCGGTGAACCTGCTGCAACAGGTGCGCAGCGATATGCAGGGACTGGACAAGGCATTGCAATCGACGTTTGTTGCGTCAAAGGCGGACTTCTATCACGATCTCGCTGATCTTCTGATTGCTCAGGGGCGGCTGCCCGAGGCGCAACAGGTACTGGATTTGCTGAAGCAGCAGGAGTACTCGGACTATGTGCGCGGCGCGGCGACGGATGCGTTGAGTCCGCTGACACTGACCGCAGCAGAACAGAAGGCGGAGCAGGACTACGAGAAGTCGACGGGACAGCTCGTGTCGGCGGGCGAACAGTGGGCGGAGTTGAAAAACCTGACTGCGCGCACTGCGGAACAGGAGAGGCAGTTCAGGCAGCTCTCCGATCAACTGAGCGCGGCGAGCAAAGCATTGGACGACTACTACTCCCGGCTTTATGTGCTTTTCGGGAAGGACAGCGGGGCGAACAAGCAGGTAGCGGATGTGAAAGGTAACGTGAGCGCGCTGGAAGAGCAGATCGCGGAGTCGCCGCATACCGTGGCGCTCTACACAATGGTGACCGGCGACCACTACCGAGTCATTGCCATTACATCGGCAGCGACGGTGGCCCGGGAATTTGCAATTGCCGATACGGAGCTGAACAAGAAGGTAGCGGATTTTGAGCAGGCGCTGCGTGACCCGAGGCGCGACCCAAAGCCGCTGGCGCAGGAGTTGTACACAATTCTGATTGGCCCGGTGAAGGCAGACCTGGAACAGGCAAAGGCTGAGACGCTTGTGTGGTCGCTGGACGGGGTGTTGCGCTATGTGCCGATGGCCGCACTCTACGACGGGAAGCAATACCTAGTAGAGAAGTACAACACCGTGACGATCACACCCGCCAGCATCGCGCTCCTGGAAGACAAGCCGGATGTGAGCATCCTGAGCGTTGCGGCGATGGGCATTGCCCGCAAGTTCGAGGAGGGATTGCCGGCTCTCCCGTCAGTTACGACCGAACTGGACGACGTGGTCAAAGATGCGAAGGTGCAGGGTGCGAACGGCGTTCTACCGGGAACGATTCTGCTTGACGGTCAGTTTACCGAAAAGGCAATGGAAGACCAGCTTAGTGCGCGACACGGGATTGTCCACATCGCGAGCCACTTTGTCTTTAAGCCGGGGGATGATAGCCAGAGTTATCTGCTTCTGGCTGGCAAGGACGTGGAGGGCGCGGGATTCCATTTGACGGTGGCCGAGTTTCGCGATAACCGGAACCTGACGCTTCGACATACGGATCTTCTAACGCTGTCTGCCTGCGAGACGGGGATGAACGGCGGCGCCAACAACGGTCGCGAGGTGGACGGACTGGGCGCGACCGCGCAACTCAAAGGCGCGAAGGCCGTGATCTCGTCGTTGTGGTCGGTCAACGACGCCAGCACCGGCGAGCTGATGGGCGATTTCTACAAGCGTTGGGCGGAAGGTGCAGGCAAAGTCACGAAGACAGAGGCCCTACGGGAGGCGCAGCTCGATTTACTGCGTGGACAGCCGAAACCGAAGTTCGGCGGAAGCGGCCGCGGACTCGTCGCGGAGAATGCCACCATGCAGGATGTTCCACTTGGCTACTCGCATCCCTACTACTGGGCGCCGTTTGTCCTGATGGGAAACTGGCGATGAAACGATGATGAGGCTGGTTCGCGAGACATGCGCGTTGGCCTGATGACACTGCGGTGAGTCCAGACACGAACTCCAGATCGGCGCTGCCCGGGTAGTTGGCTTGGAATCCAGGGTCCAAGCCTCTGCATCCGTTGTTTGCCCGGTTCCGCACCCGGATGCTACTCTTGCAGGCACCCGACCCCGCGCACTCTTAGTTGAAGAGGAGCATTGTTCGTGTCCATCGCGCTTCGCAAGAGTTCTACTCTGCTTATCGTAACGCTCGCCTCATTTGCCGTCACCTCCGGCTGCCATGCACAGCAACCAGAGGCCACCGCAGCTCCCACTATTCAGCTTCAGCCCTATACTGCTTCCGATCAAAGTGCGTCCGCTGGCGTCCCCTCCGGATGGCATGTCACCAAGGGCCAGGAGACGGTCATCGCATTGAGTGGCTCTCAAGGGGAAACGGTCTCACTCGGGAACACCGTCATTGCCAAGAACGGTGCCTTTCAGCTGGGTCAGCCTGGGTCGAACGGCATCGATCTATCCATGCCGTACAGTGCCACTCTCCCACAAAAGCTCACCATGATCTTTCAGGAGAGCGCGGCCGCATCTGGCAATCCCTCACCTCAGATCACCGTTATTTCAGCCACTCCCATCCAATTGCCCGCAGCACTCTGTCAATGCGGCAGGTTTGCCGCCAGTTTTTCAGGCCTGCAAGGTCCATGAAGCTGATCGCTGTCTTCTGCTCGTTGCCCGTCGATTCGGGCGGCGCCTACAAGAACATCATGCTCGTGGCGCAGGCCCCTGCTGCCAGGGCGGCACAATCGGCACCAGCCGCGCAAGCAATTTTCCGAAGCTATCGCATTCCTGCTCCATGGCTCCAGAAGAAACTCGCTCCCTTCGGCGTATCCGCTCCCCCATCGGCCAACCCTGCCGCCGCTGCTGCCATGATCAACCGTTCCACAATATTGGGCGAGGCTGGCGCGGACAATGCTGCAAATTGTTTTGACCTGTCCGTTCTGCGCGAGACACCTTCTTACCAGTTGCCCAGAAGTTGCGGCGGGACGAAACCCGATTAGCGAGATGGACACGGCATTTTCGCTGGAACAGAGTTGTTGATCGGTCTCCTTGGGGCGAGGTTAGCTATGAGAAGTTTGAAAGTACTGCTCATTGTTTGCGGCCTCACAGCGGCGCAATCCGCGTTGGCCAATGATCAGCAGGCCCTTGCTGCGATTCGCGCCGCCTGCGCAGACGATGCGCAAAAGCTATGCGCGGGCGTGCAACCGGGCGGGGGCCGCATTGTGGCCTGCCTCAAGGAGCACAAGGACTCGTTATCGGATCGGTGCAAACAGGCCGCTGGTATGGCTGCGAATTCCGGAAGCAGTTCTGCGTCCGGCCCTGCCATTGGATTGCCATCTGCCGGAGCCAATGCAGCTGCCAGTTCCCCGGCTTCGTCTGGCTCTGTTCCTAAGCTGAGCATTTCGCCTGCGGCACTCGCCACTAAAGCCGCTCCAGCTGCTGCGACTTCGGCCGATGGAGAAAAGTTCGTTGAGCGCGTCATCACGGATACGGAACATGAGGGAATGCGCGCCGCAACCATTCATCTGCCCGAGAAGTGGCACTTCGAGAGCAAGATCGAATGGCACTATAACTGGATCGAGTACCCTCTTTCCTATTCCGCTCATGCTGAGAATCCCGATAACGCTGAGGCTTATTTTCAATACCCGCTCTTGCGGCTGGAGTCCACCGAAGTTGCGCCTCAACTCAGGCAATACGGCAAGGGCCGCAATCTTCCGCCCGGTTCGCGCCTGCCTACGGGCGCACTTTCCGCTCCCCCGCAACCTCCGATGCAGGCTTTGGCACTATTCATCAAGAGCGTCCGCTCGAATGTGACTAATCTCAATTGGATTGGGCAGAAGGATCTGCCAGACCTGGCAAAGGTCCTACACCTGGACGCAGCCGCCAACCAGCACGGAGTGGCCATCAAGATCGGCTACGACCTGAACGGCCGACCCGTTGAAGAGGCATTCTTTGGCGTTTACTACCTCTCGCAAGGGGCCAACTCGGGAGTGAACGCAGGCATGATCAAGCAGACTAACTGGGGATTTCAGGCTCTGCAAAGCATGCGCGCACCCGCCGGCACGCTCGACCAGCGCATGCCGATGTTTTGTGTGATTGCCAAGTCGATGTACGTCAATCCGGAGTGGATCCGGCTCTCCAAGGCGATCAACGACAAGATGCTGGCCGACTTTAACCAGAAGCTGAAGCAAGGCTACGATCAAATCCGCGCGGCTCAGGCCATCATGGAACAAACGATGCAGCAGGAGGCAGCCTTCCAGGCGAACTTCGACAAACAGGAAGAAGCCTTCCGCAACAGCGGCGGCGTGGACGACAGTTTTCTGCGGGATGGAGGCCAGCGTAGCGCTGCAGACCATTGGGACGATCTGATCCGCGGCGTCGACACGCTCAACGATCCCAGCACCGGTGGTACGACGCAGCTCTCCAACCTGGGCCAGTATCACTTCACCGACGGCTTCGGCAACTACCGCACCACCGATGATCCCAATTACACCCCTGAAAAGGCGGGTGAAGTGGGAACCTGGACTCAGATGACGGCTGCACCGTAAGTATTCTGAGGCAGAGCCCGGGAAGGAATCCAGCACCGTCTCCACTCCTTCAGTTGAATTTCATTTGATCTTCCGGAGCCCTGACGGTGCTGACGACATTGATTGCGGTAGCATGGCCGGCGTTGCTTGCTGCGCGCACCTCGGTGGGACCGGCGCTCAAACAAGGCGGCATGCAGACCGGCTCGTCGCGAAGTCAGAATCGCATGCGCGGCGTGTTAGTGGCTGCGGAGATCGCGATGTCACTGACTCTGATTGCGACCTGCGGCTTGCTGCTGCGGACCATCTATACGCTGCGTCATGTTACGCTGGGTTTTCGGACCGATCATATCGCTGTGGCGCATCTGAGCATTCCTTCGTATCGCTTTACGGGCCGCAACATGACCGACTCACTCTACATGCCGCTGCTGGATCGGGTGCAGCATCTGCACGGGGTCCAAAGTGCCGGCCTGATGACCGAGGTACCGCTGGCCAAGACATTTGTGGTGCATCT